>CAZIAX010000377.1:0-1518 GCA_964537745.1 uncultured Sangeribacter sp. | reverse complement strand
CCCAGGTTGTGATAAAGCGTCTGCTTGAAAGCCTCGAACAAAATGAAGATAAATAATATCAATGTAGTCAAGATAGGTGGGAATGTCATAGACGATACCGCCGCTCTTGCATCTTTCGTAGAGATATTCGCAAACTTAGAGGGACCGAAGATTCTCGTGCACGGGGGCGGCCAGGAAGCGACACGCCTCAGCAAGGAAATGGGAATCGAGACCACAATGATTGAGGGTCGCCGCGTCACAGACCGGGCAACTCTCGACATTGTCACCATGACTTATGCTGGGCTCATCAACAAACGAATCGTCAGTATGCTTCAAGCTGACGCATGCAACGCTCTTGGTTTTTCAGGAGCAGACGGCAATATAATCAAGGCCACACGACGACCTGCGAATCCTATCGACTACGGATTTGTTGGCGACATCGACCCCAAAGACATCAATGACAACCTTCTAAGCATCCTTCTTGAAGCTGGCATCACACCAGTTGTATGCGCCATTTGCCATGATGGGCACGGCACCTTGCTAAACTGCAATGCCGACTCAGTTGCCGCTGCTTTGGCGATAGGATGTTCCCGCATTGCTCCTACTGTCCTCACCTACTGTTTTGAAAAAGCAGGTGTGCTTGCCGACGTAGACGATGAAGCTTCGGTGATTCCTCTTATTACTAAAGAGAATTTCAAGACATTGAAAGAGGAGGGAGTCATTGCCAAAGGGATGATTCCAAAGCTGACTAATGCGCTTGACTCAGCAGCAAAAGGAGTGAAGGAAGTCAGGATATGCAAGGCAGAAAACCTTCTGACAGATTTGGGTACCATCATAAAGTGATTATCCACAATGCAAGCGGATTACATTTCCCATCTCAGACGCCTCATTTCTACACCTTCTTTTTCCAGAGAGGAGTCGGCGACTGCAGACTTATGGGAGCAATGGCTGAAGGAAAACGGAGCAGGAGAAGTCAAAAGGCTTCACAACAATGTCTATGTCTTGTCGAAGAATTTCGATCCAAAGAAACCGATTCTGATGCTCAATTCGCATCATGATACCGTGCGCCCAGCCGCTTCCTACACCCGTGACCCCTTTAGTCCGGATATCGAAGGAGACAGACTTTATGGTCTCGGCAGCAATGATGCGGGGGCTTCTGGAGTAGCACTTGCCATGGCCTTCCTTGCCTTGAAAGATGACGAATCCCTTCCGGTAAATCTCCTGCTCGCCATAACGGCAGCTGAGGAAGTGATGGGAGAACTTGGGATGCGTGCTTTCTTACCTCATCTCGCGGAAAATGGTTTGTCACCCGACATGGTGCTTGTAGGAGAACCCACGGGAATGCAACCGGCCATCGCTGAGAGAGGCCTGCTTGTACTTGACTGCGTAGCAAAAGGGAAAGCCGGACATGCAGCCCGCAATGAGGGAATAAACGCTCTTTATCGGGCCATCGAAGACATCGATCTTCTCAGGAATTTCGCTCCGGAAAAAACGAGTGAAGTGTTGGGACCTATTAAAGTGAGCGTGACGATGATAAAC
>CAZIAX010000376.1:0-1547 GCA_964537745.1 uncultured Sangeribacter sp. | reverse complement strand
TCTATACTGACTATAGCGCTTGATGACATCAATTATACTCCGGCAACTGGAACTAAAGCAACCGACGCTCAACTGGAGACTCTGAGGGCAGAACTTGGTTCGATTTCTAAGAAACTCGGTTGGCTACATCAGTCTACCTCTCTTCCTGTCATGACTTCTTCTGGAATAGAACTCGAATGGAGTACTCCCGATGGTTGTCCTCTTATGGTAAATGTCACTTCCAACCGTCATTCCGCCCAATTGGAAATCACTGTTCCAAACACTACTGACAATGTTGTTGATGCTGGCCGTATCGGTGCGTTTGCAAAATTCCCTGATGGAGCTGAGGCATTTGTAGAGTTGCCCGTCCGTCTTGCTCCTCAAGATAATTGGCACGGCTATCTCTACACCTATATGAATTCAAGCAAGGAAGTCACTAACATGGCTCTCGGTAGCAAAGAAGGTATGGGCAAGAAATTTGACCAACTTCTTGACGGAGAAGAAATCTTCAACACTGCAGAGCTTGCATCAATTGAGGGTGGCACTCGTGATTCATATCTCGGACGCGGTCAACGCGAGCATGAGTATTTCATGACCACCACTGATATGTGCAATGCTAAGAGCGGTAAGTGGAACAATTACGGCATGGATCTTCTACGAAGCAACGACCTCGTGCATTGGGAAAGCTCTGTATTCGATTTCCGAAAGGGTAAGTCAATTTTCTCTGACAGTGATGCGACTACGGACTGCTATAAGTCTGATGAGGAATATGCGAAGATTGACCGAGTGTGGGCACCACAGTTCATCTGGGACCAGACCGCCAACAACGGAGAGGGTGCTTACTTGGTTTATTATTCACTTCTTTCAAGCAATGATTGGGACAAATACGACCGCCTATATTATTCATACGCCGATAAGGATTTCAAGACTCTTACCCAACCTCGTCTTCTGATGGATGCAGGAGTGTCGCTCATCGATGCTGATATTGTCTACAACGAGTATGATGGTCTATATCACATGCTCGTGAAGCGTACAGGAACAGGAGTTGCCACCACTGGTATCTATGAGTATACAGCTCCGACGTTGACTGGTTCAGAATGGAAAGAAATTGGTAAGATGGAAAACCAGAACACCACTGGTGTCGAAGCTCCTACCCATATCCGCCGCATCGGAGAGGATGTCTATAATATGTACTTCATGCGTTTCGACAGCGACTACAATTACAAGGTTGCCGATATGGACCACGACGGTATGAAGACAGGACTCCCGGTAAAAGTAGCCGGTACAGGTGCTTTCCAACATGGTTCTGTTATCTATGTAGATAAGGAGGAGTATGAGATGCTTGAAGTTTATAGCGCTGTCAAAGGTCTGCTGCGTCAGGCAAAAGCAGCTCAGGAGTCTGGTGCTACAGCTGCTTTTAACGAGGCTATTGATTATGCAGAGAAAGTCATTGCAGACAATCGCACAGTATCTTCCCTTCTTGAGAATCTCCCGCTTGCTTATGACAAACTTGTTGACGCAACTGGCAAATACCTTGCTGAAGGGGAGCGACTCGACAATGGATATAT
>CAZIAX010000375.1:0-1554 GCA_964537745.1 uncultured Sangeribacter sp. | reverse complement strand
GTCTCTTGTTATAGGCTTTTGTTCCGGAAATAGTTTCCTCAATCCAACCATCAATAGTCAGATTTTCGCGCTCGCAGAATTTATTTATCTCGAAACGCTGGTTCTCGACAGTCTGTTTGTCAGAACTTACACGTATGTATCCATATACCATAGTTCATATTATTTAAGTATGATCTATAATAAATTCAAATATAAAGTGTTGTTTTTACTCCTCAGTCCGTTATTTTGAAAGTACAGAATGTCTTTATATCTTTGTGAAAAATCCTGGCTTCAGCATCCCTATAGCTTCAAATCGAACTTGTGCATTTTTTGCAACAGTTCGAACTTCTTAAAAACGCAGCAGAGGTGGAAGGTAAGTTGTTGCAAAATATGAAGCATCTGAATGGTGGAGCCGATGTTACTCCATAATGACGCTTATGAGTATCGGCTGGCAAAAGTTGAGCTGAATATTGAGCAGGTGCCACTAATTTGCCAGTTAAATAAAAGAAAGGCGAGATAACTATTGAATTTTCAATGAGTTATCTCGCTATATTTATACCCAGAACAGAACCATAAGAATAATCAGTTATTTCCTGCCATGTTCATAATGCGCTGAAAAATCACTTGTAAGCACATATTCTCATACTGACATTAGTGCTTTTATATTACTTTGTTTTGCTAAAAATTGTCACATTCTTGTCGCACCGGGATGCACCGTTGCAATCCCATCCAATCTGAGGGTAGAAAACCGCCAGATTATTCCGGATCATCCCCACCCAACACCCCTACTTCCCAACCTTCCCATAATCCCAAACCCGACCCACATTCACTATCTTATGCATAGCCAGCTTCTGGGCCTGTGGAGAATTCGGAGTGATACGGAGGTCTGTGCTTCCGGAAGAAACCCAATAAAACTTTCCAGGTCCCGGAAGTGCAAGGATCTCAGGAGAAACCGACCGAAGCCATCTCTTCACAAACTCTACTTTCTTCACTACACAGTCAATCTCTGACGTGAAGCTCGGATGCACCTCTATAAAAAATGTCTTTCCGTCAAACTCCAGCGCATAGTCCCATCGATTTTCTTTTGGATATTCTGCTTTGGCTGCATCATCCAAATTTACACTGCCTCCAAGAAGGGATGTATTCGGCACCTTTATCTTAGCCTTATCCTTATTTTCAAAAGCGCCCAATCCGGCTTTGAAATAGGCCTTCACATCATCACAGCTTTCGCACACACTGCGAAGTGTCATACCGGAGTCCTCCGATACGGGATTGTCGACAAAACCTTTTCTATTCTTCCGACCAGCCATCGTCAATCAATATATTCCGACACAACACTATTCAAGCGCGATGCAAATTCCGATATTCCTCCCCACTCGGAAAGGGCAAGTTCTTCCGACATGACATCCAACGTACTGATATCCATAGACTCCACTTTACCATTATCCCCGTTGCGCGAAAAATAGTAAGTCTTGACACTCTTCTCCCCCATCTTTCTCAGCATCTGACCGATAGATGATTCTGGCGCCACCTCAAACATATCGCATATCGCTTCATGAAGGCGATGCGTATGCC
>CAZIAX010000374.1:0-1568 GCA_964537745.1 uncultured Sangeribacter sp. | reverse complement strand
TCTGAATACTTCGGTGAGCTCGTCTTCAACCGCGACAAAATGCGCAAGTATCTCAAACCGGCCACTTACGACGCCCTCGTAGCCTGCATCGAAGGCGACAAGGCTCTCGACCGCGATATCGCCGACCAAGTCGCTGAAGGCATGAAGACCTGGGCCATGGAGCACGGCGTGACTCACATCACCCACTGGTTCCAGCCGCTGACCGAAGGCACTGCCGAGAAGCATGACTCCTTCATGGAATATGACGGCAAGGGTGGCATGATCGAGGAATTCAACGGAAAATCACTCTTCCAGCAGGAGCCTGACGCCTCCTCTTTCCCCAACGGAGGTATCCGCGCTACTTTCGAAGCCCGCGGCTATACAGCATGGGACCCGACTTCACCCGTCTTCATCCAGGGCGATACACTCTGTATCCCTACCGTCTTCATCTCCTATACCGGAGAGGCACTCGACTACAAGACTCCTCTCAAACGGGCACTCAAGGCAGTCTGCGACGCCGCTACTCCTATCTGCCAGATGTTTGACCCCAACGTGAAGAAAGTCTACTCTTACTTAGGCTGGGAGCAGGAATACTTCCTCGTAGATGAGGACTTCTTTGCAGCCCGCCCCGACCTTATGCTGACAGGACGCACTCTGATGGGCCACGAGTCTTCCAAAAACCAGCAGCTCGACGACCACTATTTCGGTGCAATCCCCTCACGCGTAGCCGCTTTCATGCGCGACATCGAGATCGCCGGATATCGTCTCGGCATTCCTTTGAAGACACGCCACAACGAGGTGGCTCCCAACCAGTTTGAGCTCGCTCCAATCTATGGCGAGACCAACCTCTCCAACGACCAGAATCAGATGATAATGAATCTGATGAACGATATCGCCCGCAAGCACAAGTTTGTGCTCCTTCTCCACGAAAAACCCTTCGCTGGAATCAACGGAAGCGGCAAGCACAACAACTGGTCGCTTGGAACTGACACCGGCACACTTCTGCTCGCTCCCGGTAAGGACCCGCTTGGCAACCTGCAGTTCGTGACATTCTTTGTCAATGTCCTCATGGCTGTCCAGAAACACAATGCCCTCCTTAAAGCCTCCATCGCCACAGCAACCAACGCCCACCGTCTGGGCGCAAACGAGGCTCCTCCAGCCATCATCTCCTCATTCCTTGGCAAGACCATGACTGAGGTGCTCCGCAAGCTTCTTGAGGTGCCATCCGATACTCCTATCGAGATTGCAGGCAAGACCGGTGCATCCGTAGGCCTTATCGAAATCCCCGAGATTTTCGTAGACAACACCGACCGCAACCGCACCTCACCCTTCGCCTTCACCGGCAACCGTTTTGAGTTCCGCGCTGTCGGCTCAAGCGCCAACTGCGCCGGAGCAATGACCACACTCAACGCCGCAGTTGCCGACCAGCTGCTCACCTTCAAGGCTGACGTTGACAAGGAAATAGCCGCCGGCAAGCCTATGACCGAGGCTATCATGGATGTGCTCAAACCTATGATAGCCGACATCATCGACACTGTCTGCTTCGATGGCAACGGCTACACCGAAGAGTGGAAAGAGGAGGCAAAGCG
>CAZIAX010000373.1:0-1587 GCA_964537745.1 uncultured Sangeribacter sp. | reverse complement strand
GCCAAGATGAAGACCATCATCTCCGACGATGTCGACGGAATCGAATATGCGGCTGTACTCAAAAACGTCTATGCCATCGCAGCCGGTATGGTCAACGGTATGAAAGCTGGCGACAACTTCATGGCGATGCTCGTCAGCAATGCCATCCGCGAGATGCGCAAGTTTGTTGACACTATTTCACCAATGCCCCGCGACATCGACCGCTCTGCATATCTCGGCGACCTTCTCGTGACGGCCTACAGCAAATTCTCGCGCAACCACAATTTCGGCTCCATGCTCGGCAAAGGCTACAGCGTGAAGGTTGCGAAGATGGAGATGAGCATGGTAGCTGAGGGATATTACGGCACCAAGTGCATGTACGACATCAACGAGCGACCCAACCTCCAGGTAGAGATGCCCATCCTCGATATGGTCCACGCAGTCCTCTACGAAGGCGTCAACGTGCGGCGCGCCATGAAAGAACTCGCCGACTCCTTCTCCTGAAATTAACAGCCTACGAGCTGATTTGTGACGACACCCCAGCTCGGAGAGCTGCCATTGTGATGAAACCCCAGGCTTCAGCCTGGGGTGGAAACAAAGGCTCAGTAGCCTCGGAGAGGCGATTCGTGAAATTTTAATCTTTAACAATCTAATTTATAAAAAACATGAAAGCAGTAAGTTTAGACATTCAGCATGCTGTATACTTCGCTGAAAAGCAGTATATAGCCAACGAACCAGCTGCCGTTGAGGCAATAAAAGACGTAAACACCGGTCGCGCTGCTGGCAACGACTTCCTCGGTTGGGTAAAACTCCCTTCCGAGACCGATCCCAAACTCCTCGACCGCATCAACGCAACAGCTGACCGTCTGAAAGAAAAATGCGACTACGTAGTCTGCATCGGCATCGGAGGTAGCTACCTCGGCGCCAAGGCCGTAATCAGCGCCCTCAGCAATAATTTCGCTGATTTCATCAACAACCCAGAGCCCAAGCACGCTAAAGTGCTCTATGCCGGCCAGAACATCGGCGAAGAATACACTGCAGAACTCCAGGACTTCCTCAAAGATAAGAAATTCGGTATTGTCGTGATTTCAAAGTCAGGAACTACTACCGAACCAGCTATCGCCTTCCGTCTGCTCAAGGCTCAGCTTGAGGAGCAGGCTGGCAAGGAAGCTGCAAAAGACCTCATCGTAGCCATCACCGACGAGAAGAAGGGAGCACTCCGCACCCTCGCTAATCAGGAAGGCTATGAGACTTACGTAATTCCCGACAACGTGGGAGGCCGTTTCTCTGTTCTCACTCCCGTAGGTCTTCTTCCTATCGCAGTGGCTGGCTTCGACATCACAAAGCTCGTAGCCGGCGCAGCTGAGATGGAGAAGGACACCACCGAACCGGGTGCCGACAACATCGCCGAGACTTACGCCCGCGTCCGCAACGCCCTCTATCAGAGCGGCAAGAAAATCGAGATTCTCGCCAACTTCAACCCCAAACTTCACTATTTCGCTGAATGGTGGAAACAGCTCTACGGCGAGAGCGAAGGTAAAGACGGCAAGGGTATCTTCCCGGCTGCTGTTGACTTCACTACCGACCTTCACTCCATGGGCCAGTGGA
>CAZIAX010000372.1:0-1604 GCA_964537745.1 uncultured Sangeribacter sp. | reverse complement strand
ATTCCATCTCCAGGGCCAAATTGGAGCAACTCAACTCCGAACTTGACCTTGAGAACACCCGTCAGCAGCTCTATAAGACTGTCTCCACAGCGCATGCACAGGCGATAGCCGCTGAGGCAAAAGAGAAGGCATCGCAGGCTGCAGTAGACAACACAAAGGCGGCATTCGACGCCATGACCGTGAAATACGACAACGGGCGTGCGAATGCCACCGAATATGAGAAGGCGAAGACCGACTACATCAACGCGGTCGCCGACCGCCTCCAAGCCGCCTACGAACGCCAGCTCCGCGTCCGCATCCTCCGCCATTACAATAAGAATTAAGAACTGCGTAGCCAAATTCTCAATTACAAAAGACTCTTCAGCTTCTCCGAATCAGATTTCTTTGACACAAGTATCCCCTCAGGCGATACCACTATCACTATATCCTTCAGGCCGAGCCCTAAGACTGGGATGCCGAGCTCATTGACCACGTGCGTATTCTCGCAGTCATGAAGTCGTGCTGCTCCTTCAGTCTCTGACGGAAGTTTCTCGGTCAATGTATTCCAAGTGCCGAGGTCGCGCCATTCACCGGCATAGGGTATCACACCAACTGATTTGGCTTTTTCCACCACCTCATAATCAAAACTTATCTTCGGAAATTGCTCATAGTCGGCATGTATCTGCTTGAAATCTTTGCCAGGCATATACTTGCCGACTATCTTCATCAGATAGCCAAGGCGGAAGGCAAACAGACCCCCATTCCAAAGGGCACCCTCCTCAAGAAGATGCTCAGCTGTAGCTACATCCGGTTTTTCAGTAAACCTCTCCACAGGCATAGCCTTCCCATCGGCATCCGCTCCTTTCTCAGGCACTATATAGCCAAACTTTGCAGAAGGATAAGTGGGAGTGATACCCATAAGTATCAATTCAGCATCTCCACGCTTGACGGCCTCCGCCATCTTGCAGACTGTCTCGAAATAAGTGTCGTCGGCATAAGTGTCGCAAGGCATCACAATCACCGGTTCGTCCAGGTCAGTTCCTTTCGATGCGAGGTAGGAGCAGGAGAGGGCGATGGCAGGGAGAGTGTCGCGGCGGCATGGCTCTGTCACTATGCCGATAGAGCGTCCAAGCTGGTCTTTGACGTAGCCGGCCTGCGCCTCACCTGTGGCAACTACGATACCGTCGGCGTTTCCGGTGGCCTTTATCTGGCGCACCACGCGCTGTATCATCGACTCCTTGCGTCCGTCGGGCGTCTCAAGCACCTGCAGGAACTGTTTTGATCTTACATCGTTGGAGAGGGGCCAGAGTCTTTTGCCTGATCCCCCAGAAAGCAGTATTATCTTCATATCTTATTCCAATTTATTTGGCAAAGATAAGCAAAATTTTATTATCTTTGCAAAAAATCCAAAAATATCGATGAAGAAACTGCTGATATCCCTCATATTCCTCTTCCCCCTGCTGGCATTTGCCGCTAAAGACAAGGCCTCGGAAGCCCTTCTCGAGCGCGTTGCCCCAGGCTCAAAAGGACGCATTACGTTTGAACTCCAGCCATCCCAGACTCCCGACATCGATTTCTTCGAGATAGGAATGAAAAACGGGCGTCCGCATATCATAGGCAACAAT
>CAZIAX010000371.1:0-1620 GCA_964537745.1 uncultured Sangeribacter sp. | reverse complement strand
TCAATAAAGGCACCGACCTTCGCATCACTGTCAAGGTCAGCCTGAAAGATATAGCTAACGGAGTTGACAAGAAGCTCAAGATACCTAAATTCGTAGCTTGCTCACATTGCAACGGCACCGGTGCCAAGGACGGCACATCGTTCCATACATGTCAGCGTTGTGGCGGCACAGGCTACGTAACCCAGATGCGCCAGACATTCCTTGGTCCGCAGCAAGTGCAATCAGTCTGCCCCGAATGTAACGGCGAAGGGAAAGTCATCACTGAGGAATGCAAGTATTGCCACGGCACTGGAGTAGAGAAGAAAGACACTATCGTTGAGTTCCACATACCGGCTGGAGTACAGGATGGTCAGACCCTCGTGCTTAAAGGAGAGGGCAACGCTCCTCGCCACGGCGGAGTCAATGGCGACCTTCTCATCGTAATTCAGGAAGAGAAGAATGCCGAACTCATCCGAGATGACCAGGATCTTATCTACAACCTCATGCTTGACTTCCCGACAGCCGCCCTTGGAGGCAGCGCTGAGATACCTCTCATCGACGGAAAGGCCCGAGTTAAGATTGCTCCGGGAACGCAGCCTGGCAAGGTGCTCCGTCTGCGTGGTAAAGGTCTGCCAGCATTCCAGAACGAACATGTGCGCGGCGACATCCTCGTCAACGTCATGGTCTACGTGCCTGAAAACCTCTCGGATGCGGAAAAGAGCGCTATTGAAAGCCTAAAAGACAGCAGCAACGTTGTGCCCACTGAGTCGACATCTAAGCGTATCTTCTCTCGCTTGCGCCATATCTTCAACAAGGAAAATCGCGGAGAGCAGTAAGATTCCACCGACAATCGAAATATAATATAATGAAAAAAAACTAAGCCCCGGCAAGTCTGCCGGGGCTTAGTTTTAACTCGAATCAAGACTTTTGTCCTGATGTATCATAAGATAACCTTCTTGCCGTTGTGGATGTAGATACCTTTCTGGGGATTTGCCACGCGGCGACCCATCAGGTCGTAGTAGACGTTATCCTCTTTGCCGACAGATTCGATTGCATCCACAGCATTGGAGCCATAAGGAACAGCAGTGAAGCTTATCACGCCATCTTCCGACTCTGTGATGTCTTCAAGGTCGAATTCAAGCGGCTGTTTGGCCCAGCTTGCAAGCTGCGGTTTAGTGCCGAAACCGAATGAGGTCACATTCTTTGTGCCGGGGAATGTGTCAGCCTGTCGGGAAGAAGCAGACTTATTGTTGTCGGCCTCCACGATGTCTACATACTGGTGGTTAGCAACGTTGTTGACGGTATTCATTCTCCAGATAGATTCGCGATAGTCTACATGCCAAACGAGCATGCCATGACCAGGAAGATAGGCATCATTGCCCTTCTGCTGGCGATTTTCGAAAAAGTAGAACTCGTTTTCTTTCTCAGTCGGCATCGCATATGCAATATTAGTAGTGGAAAGGTCGGGCAGTTCTATACGTCCTTTCTTAAATGGCTGGAAGTCGATCCACCCTAAAGCAACCTTCTCATAGCTTGAATAGTTGGGCGGGGTGAGGCGGTCGTTGTTGTATGGGCCCTGGTCCATCACGCTCCATGGGCCTGGAGTAAAGGCTGTGGAGTTGGAGGTCACGTACAAATCGG
>CAZIAX010000370.1:0-1631 GCA_964537745.1 uncultured Sangeribacter sp. | reverse complement strand
CAGCCGCATATTCGATTCCGTCGACATCGTCGGAGATGATGGTCTTCATCTTGGCCGAAGCAAGGCGGGATGCAAACTGGCGAGCCTTGTCGGTGTCGAGACAACCGATGGTCAGATAGCTGAGGCGTTCGAGCGCCACTTCCTCCGCGTGGCAGGGACCACCGATGACGAGCATATTGCCACGTGGCACACCGCATACTTTTTCGAAATAGTCGGTGATGATCATATTTCGGTCGGGCACGATACCTTTGACAGCCGACACGATGTTCTTTCCCTTGATATCAATGGTGAGTTTGCTGATTTCCGGCAAGAAATATGGTGAGGGCATGGCCACTACGAGAGTGTCGGCCCCTGCAGCCACCTCATTGATATCGGAGGAAAAGTCGATGCGGTCTGTCTCAAAACTTACGTCTGTAAGATAGGAGGGATTGTGGCCGTATTTGCGGAATTCCTCAATCTTCTCGTCACTTCTGAAGTACCATCCGATACGGTCGCAGTTCTTTAGCAGAAGCTTGGCCAGCGCAGTGGCCCAGCTTCCGCTGCCGAGAACGGCTACTTTTGATATATGGTCAGTATTGTCCATGATTATTTTTCTTCTTCTTTCTCCTCTTCAGCCTCCGCCTTGACCTGCTTCTTCTCAGGACGCATCTGCGGGAAGAAGAGCACTTCCTGGATGGCAGTCTGGCCAGTCATGAGCATAGTCAGTCGGTCCATACCGATGCCAAGGCCTGATGTCGGGGGCATGCCGTATTCTAGGGCGCGGATGAAGTCGTGGTCGATGATCATGGCCTCATCGTCACCCTTGTCGGCGAGGTTCATCTGGTCGACGAAACGTTCGTACTGGTCGATCGGGTCGTTGAGCTCGGAGTAAGCGTTGCAGAGTTCCTTGCCATTGACCATGAGTTCGAAACGCTCGGTGAGTTCCGGGTTGTCGCGGTGCTTCTTGGTGAGCGGCGACATCTCGATAGGATAGTCGGTGATGAAAGTAGGTTGGATGTAAGTTCCCTCGCATTTTTCGCCGAAAATCTCATCGATAAGCTTGCCCTTGCCCCAGCTGTCGTCGATCTCGATGTGCTGCTCCTTGCAGAATGCGCGGAGCTCCTCTTCGGTCTTGCCAGTGATGTCGAAGCCGGTATGTTCTTTGATGGCGTCGGTCATTGTCACGCGGCGGAAGGGGGCCTTGAAAGAGACCACATTGTCGCCAATCTGCACTTCGGTAGTGCCGTTGACGTCAAGGCAGATTTTCTCAAGCATGTTTTCCACGAAGCGCATCATCCAGTTGTAGTCTTTATAAGCCACATAGACCTCCATGCAGGTGAACTCCGGATTGTGGGTGCGGTCCATGCCCTCGTTGCGGAAGTCTTTTGCAAACTCGTAGACGCCGTCGAAGCCGCCCACGATGAGCCGCTTCAGATAGAGCTCATTGGCGATGCGCAGATAGAGAGGGATGTCGAGAGCGTTGTGGTGGGTGATGAAGGGACGAGCGGCTGCACCGCCTGGGATAGACTGAAGGATAGGGGTCTCCACCTCCATCAGGCCATGGTCGTTGAAATACTGGCGCATGGAGTTGAAAATCTTATTGCGCTTGAGGAAGATTTCCTTGATGCCGGGGTTTACGACGAGGTCGACGT
>CAZIAX010000369.1:0-1656 GCA_964537745.1 uncultured Sangeribacter sp. | reverse complement strand
ACCTTGAAGAGGTCGGGGCGCATATTGGTCACTGCTCCTACGAGGAGACCACCGTTGCTGCCTCCTTCAATGGCGAGCAGGTCTTTGTTGGTCCAGCCTTCTTTGATCATGTATTCGCCTGCAGCGATAAAGTCGTTGAAGACGTTTTTCTTCTCTTGCAGCGTGCCCGCTTTGTGCCATTCCTCTCCGTATTCGCCACCTCCGCGGAGGTTAGCCTGGGCATAAATGCCGCCGTTCTCGAGCCAGAAAAGGCGGTTTGCTGAGAAGCCAGGGTTAAGGGTGATGTTGAAACCTCCATAGCCGTAAAGATAGACGGGATTTTTCCCATTTTTCTCGAGCCCCTTCTTGTAGGTGATAAACATCGGAATCTCAGTGCCGTCGGCTGAGGGGTAGAACACCTGCTCGGTCACATAGTCGTCTGGATTGAAGCCAGGAAGCTGGGTGGAGTGGAAAAGTTTGCTCTCTCCGGTCTCAGCATTATACGACATAATTGTGGAGGGAGAAGTGAAGGAAGAGAATGCGTAGAAAGCCTCGGGGTCTTTGGAGTTGGTAGAGAATGAGAGTGTGCCAAAGCCAGGGAGGGTGATGTTGCGTAGCTTAGTGCCATCTTTGCTATAGACGTAGGCATGATGGGAGGCGTCTTTGTCGTAGGTGAGGATAAGTTTGTCGCCAGCAAAAGTTGCATTGACGAGGACCGCACCTTTATTTTCTGGGACTACATCGGTCCAATTTGCTTTCTGGGGGGCTTTGACATCGGCTGCCACGAGTTTATATTTCGGCGCCTCTGCTGAGGTGAAAATGTATAGCTTGCCATCGCGGTGACCGATGACGCTGATGTCGTTTTCCTGCGAGGGTTCTACAGTGACCCACTGGGAATTGGGATTGGTGAGGTCTTTAATGTATAGAGAGTTGCCGTTGCCAGCGCCGCCACCCATTACCATCAGGATTGACTCGTCGTCGGTGATGTCGACGCTATGGAAGTGGAGAGGTTCGTTGCGGTTTTCATACACCACCCGGTCGGCCGATTGTGGAGTGCCGAGTTTGTGATAGTATACCTTGTGGTATTCGTTGGCATTGGAGAATTCTTTTCCGGCTTCGGGGCGGGCGTAAGCGCTGTAGTAGAAACCGTCGCCATGCCAAGCGGCCCCGGTAAACTTGGCCCATTCGATGTGGTCGTCAAGGAGCTTTCCAGTAGCAGTGTCCATCACGTAGATTTCGGTCCAGTCGCTGCCGCTGCGTGATATGGTGTAGGCGGTGTATTTGCCGTCGTGCGACTGGTAGACTCCAGTGAGGGCGACGGTGCCGTCGTCGGAAAGTTTGTTGGGGTCAAGGAAGACTTCTTCCTCTCCGCCTGGAGTTGCAGAGCGGTAGAGGACAGACTGATTTTGCAGGCCGTCATTTTTATAGAAATAGTACTTCCCGTCGTTTTCCTTATAGGGCATACCGGTCTTGGGATAGTTGTTGAGCTGCTTGATACGCTCTCGGATTTTTCCTCTGAAAGGTATTTTAGAGAGATATTCCTGGGTGACTGCATTCTCAGCCTCTACCCAAGCGAGGGTTTCGGCTGCGGTGTCGTTTTCGAGGGGACGGTAGGGGTCGTTGACTTCAGTGCCGAAGTAGACGTCGACAGTCCCGTCGGTAGGGGCCTCCGGATAG
>CAZIAX010000368.1:0-1696 GCA_964537745.1 uncultured Sangeribacter sp. | reverse complement strand
GACCATCGCGATGGCTACTACGAAGTAGAGTATGATGTTTCCTACTGAATCCATTTTGTTATTTAGTTGTTAGTTTTCTGATTGTCAAAATGTCAAATTGACAAAATGATGGAAGGTCAATTTTCAGATTTAGGTGTCTCAGGGTTCTGGGCGGCTGCCTGCTGCGCTGCAGCTTTTTTAGCCGCTGCCTTTGCAAGAGCCTCAGCCTTAATCTTGGCAAGCTGCTCGGGGTCCATTGCTGGTTTCGGCTTCGGTTTTGAAGCCTCGGCTATCACCTGGGCATCTGTCACCTCTGAATGTGCATTCAAAAGCTTGACGAGTTTGTCGCGTGTGAAGACTGCCTGTTCGAAATCATTCGAGAACTCGAGGGCATCCTGCGGGCAGGTGGTCACACAGAGCATGCAGAAAGTGCAACTTCCGAGATCGTAGTAATACTTGTCGAGCACTTTTTTCTTCTTGCCGTCTGGCAGCTCCACGAATCTCGTCTTCAGTTCGATTGAGCTGTTGGGGCAGTTCATCTGGCAGATGCCGCAGGCAATACATTTGTTGTAGGCCGGAGTGGCATCGTCGCCGATCAGTGTAAGTTCCGCACGGAAGCGGTCAGCAATCTTGAGCGTCGTGTGGCGATTTTCCGGATACTGCTCTGTGACTTTAGGAGTGACGAACTCCTTTCCTGTCACGGCCATACCCTTCGCCAAGCTCGCTATGCCTTTGCCTACCGACGAAAAATATTCCTTAATACTACTCATGTTATGTTGTTTATGTTGTTTAATCGTTTATGCGTTTATTTGGAAATGTCGGGGATCAACGTTCCACTTGGCCGCCGAGGATGTCGAGAAGCTCGGTGGTGATACCTTCCTGACGCAGCTTGTTGTATTCAAGGCGCAGATCTTCAAGAAGCTTCTTGGCGTTGTCGTTGGCGCTCTGCATTGCCATCACGCGCGCTGCCTGCTCCGATGCACGGTTCTCGATGGTGATCTCCTGCATTGTGGAGAGCACAAACATCGGCAATACTGCATTGAAGATGCTGTTGGCATCAGGTTCGAAAATAATCATTCCGGCTGATGGCACGGTGTCTGCTCCTTCAAGCAGAGTCTCTCCAGAGATGGGGAAGAGGGTCTCAAAAGTGGCGCGCTGGCGGCTCATGGAGAAGAACTTCATATATTCCACGCAGACAAGGTCATATTCTCCTGAAGAGAATTTGTCGCGCAAGCCATGTGTAAACTCATTCACCTTGTCGGCTTCCATCTTGGAGTCGACTCCAGGAAGTGTCAGCACATGCATATGCTGTCCGGCTATCTTTGAGAGAGCTTTGTGCATCTTCTGGCCAATAGGGTAGAGGTCGATTTCTACCGATGGTCCATATTTAGCCTGGAGTTGTTTGAGCTCCTGGAGTGCCGCCTTAAATATGTTGATATTATATGCTCCGCAGAGTCCATCGTCGCTACCGAAAACAACCAAAGCTATTTTCTTCACTTCGTGGCGAGTCTCGATGAGAGGACTGCTGAAGTCAGTGCCCGACTGCATGATGTGGGCCATGACCGACTTGATTTTGTTGCGGTAAGGCACGAGCTGCTTTAGCGAAGACTCGAACTTGTGCACCTTCGCTGAAGATATCATCTTCATTGCGCCGGTGATCTTTTCGCTCGAAGCCACTGAGCCGATACGTGTCTTTAGTTCCCTGAGGGTTGCCATT
>CAZIAX010000367.1:0-1705 GCA_964537745.1 uncultured Sangeribacter sp. | reverse complement strand
ATTAACTGCAGAAAATTAAAATGAAAAAAGACATTCATCCTTCCAACTACCGCGAAGTGGCGTTCAAAGACATGTCTAACGACGAAGTCTTCATCACTCGCTCCACTGTCGCTTCACGTGAGACTATCGAGATCGACGGCAAGGAATATCCCCTTGTAAAGCTCGAAATCACCAGCAGCTCTCACCCCTTCTTCACTGGCAAGCAGAAACTCGTCGACACCGCTGGTCGCGTCGACAAATTCCGCAGCCGCTACGGCAACCGCAGCAAGAAGTAATCAGCGGAAGGAAACAACCAGAATCAATGCAAAGCCGCACCATGACGATGGTGTGGCTTTGTTTCTATGAAACGGAGTCCACTCTCAACCTATGCCAACCGATAAACAGACTTTCTATGCTTAAACTTGAATCTGCAGTATTTGACATCCTACAATCATCCCGTCTCAGAAGCCTATTGGTAGCTGTCAGCGGCGGCGCCGACAGCGTGGCTCTGCTCTGTGCTTGCTCGCATATCGCCCCGCTACTCGGGCTGCGCGTAGAAGCAGCAAATTGCAACTTCCATCTCCGTGGCGATGAGAGCAACCGCGACTCACAGTTTACAGAAGCCCTGTGCCACACCCTCTCTATTCCACTTCATAGCTTAGACTATGACGTAGCCCGCTACCTCGACGAGCATCCTGGAATAAGCACGGAGATGGCCTGCCGCGAACTGCGCTATGCAGATTTCTTCCGAATTTGCAGGGAGGAAGGATTAGAACGCTTAGCTGTGGCTCACAATTCCGACGATGACATCGAGACCATGATACTTGCTCTCCTCAGAGGAAGCGGAAGCAGGGGACTTCGAGGTATGGACGCGGACAACGGGAAAGTAATCCGCCCACTTTTGGGAATCTCTCGCAAAGAAATCGAGGCTTACCTCGCAGCAATCGGACAAGACTACATCACTGACTCAAGCAACCTCACAAGCGACTATCGAAGAAACTTTATACGCCACGACGTACTTCCGCTCATCGAAAGCCGATGGCATGGCGCAAGAAAATCTCTATGTAAGACTCTTGCCATCCTCAAGGAGGAATCTGACATCATCGACACTCACTACAAGACCCAACTCTCTATCCTTTCTCCCAATCCTACTACCCTGCTCGTCTACGAGAAGGGAGTCACCACCGGCACTGTCTTGCGCTTTATCGAACCTTTCGGAGGAAACCCCTCAATCGCCCATGAGATAATGGAGAGTATTGGCAAACAGTACAGCAAACGGGTATGGCATCTCTCCGACAAATATATCGCAGTGCTCGAACGCGACCGCCTTCTCATCGAAGAAAACACTCCGGCCGAGTTCAATCCCGAAGTCTCTTGGACTCAACTCAAGATGACGCCGCAACTGATGAGCGAGATAAAAAGCAACCGCAGCCATGAGATAATCTATCTTCCTCACGATGAAAACTTCTATGACATCCGTCCTCCACGTACAGGCGACCGAATGGCTCCGCTCGGCATGAAAGGGACGCGCCTCGTCAGCGACATCATCAGCGACGCCCGACTCGATCGGAGGAGTAAGGAGGCAGTAAGGCTTCTTGTGCGACGCTCCGATGGAGAGATTATATGGGCTACCGGACTTAAAAGAAGCCGACACGAACTTATAAAGCCAGACGCAGAAAGCGTCTACAAAGCCCTCTATAAACCCATAAACCTTTAAACTCATAAA
>CAZIAX010000366.1:0-1710 GCA_964537745.1 uncultured Sangeribacter sp. | reverse complement strand
TCTGCATATTGTTCCAAGTCAGATTGATACCGCAGAAATGTTTGAGATACCAGTTAAGACCTGTGGCTACCGATACTGAGTTGTTGCCTATGATATGCGGACGCCCGTTTTTCATCCCAATCTCGAAGAAATCGGTGTCGGGAGTCTGTGATGGTTGGAGTTCAAACGTAATGCGTCCTTTTGAGCCTGGGGCAACACGTTCGAGAAGGGCTTCGGAGGCCTTGTCTTTGGCGGCAAATGCCAGCATGGGGAGGAGGAATATGAGGGATATCAGCAGTTTCTTCATCGATATTTTGGGATTTTTTGCAAAGATAATAAAATTTTGGTTATCTTTGCCAAATAAATTGGAATAAGATATGAAGATAATACTGCTTTCGGGGGGATCGGGCAAGCGACTCTGGCCCCTCTCCAACGATGTAAGATCAAAACAGTTCCTGCAGGTGCTTGAGACGCCCGACGGACGCAAGGAGTCGATGATACAGCGCGTGGTGCGCCAGATAAAGGCCACCGGAAACGCCGACGGTATCGTAGTTGCCACAGGTGAGGCGCAGGCCGGCTACGTCAAAGACCAGCTTGGACGCTCTATCGGCATAGTGACAGAGCCATGCCGCCGCGACACTCTCCCTGCCATCGCCCTCTCCTGCTCCTACCTCGCATCGAAAGGAACTGACCTGGACGAACCGGTGATTGTGATGCCTTGCGACACTTATGCCGACGACACTTATTTCGAGACAGTCTGCAAGATGGCGGAGGCCGTCAAGCGTGGAGATGCTGAATTGATACTTATGGGTATCACTCCCACTTATCCTTCTGCAAAGTTTGGCTATATAGTGCCTGAGAAAGGAGCGGATGCCGATGGGAAGGCTATGCCTGTGGAGAGGTTTACTGAAAAACCGGATGTAGCTACAGCTGAGCATCTTCTTGAGGAGGGTGCCCTTTGGAATGGGGGTCTGTTTGCCTTCCGCCTTGGCTATCTGATGAAGATAGTCGGCAAGTATATGCCTGGCAAAGATTTCAAGCAGATACATGCCGACTATGAGCAATTTCCGAAGATAAGTTTTGATTATGAGGTGGTGGAAAAAGCCAAATCAGTTGGTGTGATACCCTATGCCGGTGAATGGCGCGACCTCGGCACTTGGAATACATTGACCGAGAAACTTCCGTCAGAGACTGAAGGAGCAGCACGACTTCATGACTGCGAGAATACGCACGTGGTCAATGAGCTCGGCATCCCAGTCTTAGGGCTCGGCCTGAAGGATATAGTGATAGTGGTATCGCCTGAGGGGATACTTGTGTCAAAGAAATCTGATTCGGAGAAGCTGAAGAGTCTTTTGTAATTGAGAATTTGGCTACGCAGTTCTTAATTCTTATTGTAATGGCGGAGGATGCGGACGCGGAGCTGGCGTTCGTAGGCGGCTTGGAGGCGGTCGGCGACCGCGTTGATGTAGTCGGTCTTCGCCTTCTCATATTCGGTGGCATTCGCCCGTCCGTTGTCGTATTTCACGGTCATGGCGTCGAATGCCGCCTTTGTATTGTCGACGGCAGCCTGCGATGCCTTCTCCTTAGCCTCTGCGGCTATCGCCTGCGCATGAGCGGTGGAGACAGTCTTATAAAGCTGCTGCCGGGTATTCTCAAGGTCAAGTTCGGAGTTGAGTTGCTCCAATTTGGCCCTGGAGATGGAATTGCGGGTTGAAAAACCATCAAAGATGG
>CAZIAX010000365.1:0-1751 GCA_964537745.1 uncultured Sangeribacter sp. | reverse complement strand
CTACTTGTGGGAATGCGGTTGCTTATTGTACTGTCAATGTTGTCGAGACTCCTGCTGAAGGTATTGTTCTGAATCAGGTGGATGCTCAACTGAAGGTAGGCGAGAGCGTAAGTCTTTCCGTAACAGTGTATCCGGAAACTGCTACTGATAAGACTGTCACTTGGAGAACGGATAATACTGCGGTTGCTACCGTTGATGAAAATGGTAATGTTGTGGCAGTTGGATTGGGCGCTGCGGTGATTACTGCTAACTGTGGAAAAGCGTCTGCATATTGCATGGTGGATGTTGTTCCTACTTTGGTGGAGAGGGTTCAACTTTCTCCTGATAGCTGGAATGGTGTAGAAGGGGAGTCGTTTAGGATTGAGGCTGCCGTGATGCCGGAGGATGCTACGGATAAGGGGCTTGCGTGGTGGTCTTCGGATGAGACTGTTGCCACTGTTGATGATGAGGGGACTGTGACTGTACTTAAGGAGGGTTCTTGTGTGATTACGGCTACTGCTGTGGATGGTTCGGGAGTCTATGCTGAGTGCGTGATTACGAGCATTTCTGGTTTGGATGGCATATTCTTGGAGGAGGAAGCATTTGATGTTTATGACGTCAATGGTATGCTTCTCAAGAGAGGTGCTAATCGAGACGATCTTAAGATGATGACTCCTGGCATCTATTTGATACGGCAGGGAGAGAGGATGCGGAAGGTATTCCTGAGGAATAATTGATAATAGGAAAAGTGAGGCTCGTCGATTGTTTGACGAGCCTTGCTTTTTTATTGTTTTTGGGGTCGGTTCGGCGGAGGGGGGTGGAGACGGCACGGCGGAGGCGAGACGCCTCCGTTCCATGGCTACGCGGATTGGGATGGGGGGGGGACGCTCGGGTCGTGCGTGCCTGCCATAGAGTCGTTGGTTTATTCGTTGATGTGCTTGGCCATAGTTAGGGGGAGTCGGCTCGGCGGAGGCGAGGACGCCTCCATTCCACGGCTACGCAGTATGGGTCCTTCCGTTGAGAAGGGATTTGGAAGATTCGTTGGATTTTATTAATTTTGTGGAGCGGTTGTTTCACGCTGGGGACGCTGGGGTGGTGGGAGCGCAATTGACGAACGATGTAAGATGAGTAGGTATACGAAATTATTTGAAACGGTGAGGGTTATAGTGAGAGACTATGGCGTGGGAGTGCTTACAGAGGCGAGGTTCTGGGGGCTCCTTACTGATTTGTATCCGTTTGCTTCTGAGTCTTCATTGCGTGAGATATTCAGGATCTGTATCGCAAAGGGTTGGATAGCCGACCTCGTCTCTTTGTCTGGCGACAAAGTTGGGACTCTTGAGTATATACGTCAGACTGTCTATGCAAATCCGCACCTCGTACGTGGCAATCTGGTAGCTTGCCTGTTTTCGGTTTCTATAGCTTTGGGAATATGCAGTGAAGAAGACCATGAGATGTTTTTCAAGACCTTGATGGCTAAACCGAGGCCGACAGTTTCGAATGCGGCGACAATTGCGCAAAAGCCTTCGGCACTTCAGCAAGCGGGATTTTATAGAGGTGGTAATGGATCATCAAATGGACGTAATACAGGAAATTATCAATCAACACATCAGAATACCGCAACTCAACAGTCTGGCAATAATCATTCTGGGAAAAGTAATAAATCGAAAAAGCCTCAAAATACATTTTTATTATTCGGATTAGGTCTCACTGTGCTTTTGGCGATGATAATAATACCAATGGCTATAAAATCACATAACGAATATCAAAAATCA
>CAZIAX010000364.1:0-1769 GCA_964537745.1 uncultured Sangeribacter sp. | reverse complement strand
GACGCCCAGGACTTCAAGATGGACGTCATCAACCTTCTTGAAGAACTCGCCGCCAACGACGTGATACAAGAAGTAGGACTCGGTAAATATAAAGCTCCGTCCAACCGTGGTTCGGAGAATATCGGCATATTCGTACGCCGCGCCAATGGCAAGAACGCCGTCCTTATCGACGACGAGCAAATCATGGTGGCGGAACGCAACTCCATGCATGCCCTCAACGGCGACAAGGTGCGCGTTATGATTTCCGCAGCACGGAAGGGAGTGGAGCCGGAAGCACAGGTGCTCGAGATCATCGAGGCCAAAGACCAGGTATTCATCGGCGAACTCATCGTCGACCGCCATGGTGCGCGCCTCGTGCCTGACTCCAAATTCCTCGCCGCTGACATCATACTCAACCGCAACAAGCTCAAGGGAGGAAAGACGGGCGACAAGGCCATCGCACGCATCACAATGTGGAAAGACGAAGAAATGTGCCCACGTGGCGAAGTTGTCGACATCCTCGGCAAGAAGGGCGAGAACAATGCGGAGATGCACGCCATCCTCGCCGAGTTCGGACTTCCCTACAAGTATCCCGAAAATGTGGAAAAAGCAGCCGACAAGATTGGCGCGGGAATCACACCGGAAGAAGTGGCAAAACGAGAGGATTTCCGTGGCATCACGACTTTTACCATCGACCCGCGCGACGCGAAGGACTTCGACGATGCCCTATCAATACGCACACTGGCCAACGGCAATTATGAGGTAGGCGTACATATCGCCGATGTGACACACTACGTGACCCCCGGCAGCATCATAGACAAGGAGGCGCAGAAGCGTGCGACATCCGTATACCTCGTAGACCGCACCATTCCTATGCTTCCAGAGCACCTTAGCAATGGCATATGCTCACTCCGCCCCAACGAGGAGAAACTCACCTTCTCGGCCATCTTCGAACTCGACAAGAAGGCAAATATAGTCAACAGCCGCATTGGCAGGACAGTCATCAAGAGCGACCGCCGCTTCACCTATGAGGAGGCACAGGAACGCATCGAAACCAAAGAAGGAGATTTCGCAACAGAAATCAATATTCTCAACGATCTTGCCAAGCAGCTCCGCCACCGTCGCTATGAAAACGGGGCACTCGAATTTGACCGTGCTGAAGTTCGCTTCGACATCGACAAGGATGGCAAACCAATCAGAGCCTACTTCAAGGAGTCGAAAGACTCCAACAAGCTCATCGAGGAATTCATGCTGCTTGCCAACATCGCAGTGGCTGAGAAGATTGGCAAGGTACCCAAGGGTAAGAAAGCCAAGTCGTTTGTCTATCGTGTCCACGACAACCCGGATGCGGAGAAGCTCGCCAACCTCAGCAGTATAGCTGCACGTTTCGGTTTCAAAATCAATGCCGAAGGAAAGTCAACTCAAGTCAACAAGAGCCTCAACCGCATGCTGAAGGATGTGAAGGGGCGTGGAGAGGAAAACATGCTCTCAATGCTCGCTATCCGCTCTATGGCGAAGGCAATATACACCACCGACAACGTAGGGCACTACGGTCTGGCCGTCCCTTACTATACTCACTTCACCTCCCCTATCCGCCGCTATCCCGACATGATGGTGCATCGTCTGCTACAGCGTTATGCCGATGGCGGACGTTCGGTAGAGAAGGTAAAACTCGAGGAGCAATGCAAGCATTCCTCCGACATGGAGCAGCTCTCAGCCAACGCAGAGCGTGCATCCATCCGCTACAAGCAGGTGGAATTCATGCGCGACCGTCTTGGAGAGATTTATGA
>CAZIAX010000363.1:0-1782 GCA_964537745.1 uncultured Sangeribacter sp. | reverse complement strand
GCTGGCCGACAAACGCCGGCTATGCTGAAGTGGCTGTCAGCAATGACTTCCCTATCGATGGCTATACAGACTTCGTGCAGTTTAGCAACCGCTGGACGACCTTGCCGATTGGCTTCATGGTAGGCGGCCGCCTTGCAGACGGGTCGTACAGCGACATGACTTGGGGATTTGACGGCGACCATTGGGCAGTGCTCTCCGAAGGGATGACTCCGAAGGTAGCTGGCGCCACGCTCGTGCCATACTTCGTCTATCGCAAGACATCATCTTCATTGGTGCAGACAGAGTTCTCCGTATGGATGCTTATAGGAGGCGAGGCAGTAGACGGCAAAAGCAATCGCAAGATTTATGTGTCGTATGACAATGGTGTCAACTGGTATGCCGCCGACAAGCAGATGCAGCTTCCCGACCATTTCCCCGGACTCCGCGATATCGACGGCATCATGATGGAATGGCCCAAGGACGCGTCGCTTAAAGACAATTGGACAGAGACCGCAAGCCGCGGACTTCCCGGCTTGGCGCGTGTGAAATACAGTGTGGAAGACTACAACGTATATTGGGACTGCCCATATATCTATATATTCGGTGGCACCAACGACGGAGGAGCCTTCAACAATGAGATATGGCGTGGTGTGCTCAACCGCCTGACATTCGTTCCGCAGTTCTGATAGGTGATGAAGAAAACAGTCATGTCAATATTGCTCGCCGTAGCTGGCCTGTGTGCGTCGCAGGGTGTCTCGGCTCAGGAAGACTACCGGTTTGATGCCGGCGGGGGCATTGGCATGACCGGATATCTGGGCGATGCCAACACAGCCAATCTATGGAGCCATCCCGGAGTAGACGGTATGCTTCTCTTCCGCTACTTAAGGAGCCCGCGTATCGCCTTCAAGACCGGCTTTTACGTGGGCACTCTCTCGGGCAACACTGAAGACATGACCGACGTCTTGCCTGATGCTGCTCAGTTCAAATTCTCTACTACCTTTTTTGAACTCTCAGAGATGTTTGAATTCAATTTCTTCAACTACGGAATAGGAGAGAGGTATCGGAAACTGAAGCGTTGGAGTCCTTATATCACCGCCGGGCTCGGAGCCACACTTTGGACAACAGACGGCTATACGGGGGGGGCCTTCACAATTCCCTTCGGGATAGGCGCCAAATATAAGATCAACGAGCGGCTCAACCTCGGACTCGAGTTTCTCATGAAGAAGACCTTTGCTGACAAACTCGACGGTCGGGAACTCTCTGACCCACACGCCATAAAGTCGGGATTTGCAAAAAACACCGACTGGTACTCTACTCTTTCAGTGACGCTCAGCTATGAATTCTCAAAGCGATGCGCCACATGCAACTACAAAGACTAACAAAGACTCCTGAAATGGAAAAACTTGAAGATATATTAGGCAGACTCGACATGACGCGAATCCCGCGCCACGTGGCCATGATTATGGACGGCAACGGTCGCTGGGCGAAAAACCGCGACAAAGTTCGTAGCGACGGCCATTATGAAGGGATCACGAGCGTGCACAACGTCACCGCGCTTTCCTCCGACCTTGGCATGGAATACCTGACTCTCTATGCTTTCAGCACCGAGAATTGGAACAGGCCCAAAGACGAGGTAGACACACTGATGACCATCATCGGATGGGCCATAGCACGCGAGTTGCCTGAGCTGCTGCAGAACAACGTCAGGATAAATCTTCTCGGCGACATCGAGAGGGTGCCGGAGGGTCCGCGCCAGGAACTCTACGACTCCCGCGACAAAACTGCGCACTGCACCGGACTGCA
>CAZIAX010000362.1:0-1792 GCA_964537745.1 uncultured Sangeribacter sp. | reverse complement strand
AGGTACACGAGTTTGAGACACTCTTCATCCAGCTTCTTGAAGCAAAATACCGCAAAGAAGTGCTTGAAGAAATCAAGGCCGGTAATCTTACCGACGATGTTCAGGCAAAACTTCGCGAATGTGCCACTGAAATCAGTGCACGTTATAAATGATACATTACAGACATGCGCCGCGTGAAACCGACGCATGTCACTAACTGAAATTCTATAATACAAGACAATGGCAACCCTCAGGGAACTAAAGACACGTATTGGCTCAGTGGCTTCGAGCGAGAAGATCACCGGTGCAATGAAGATGATTTCTTCAGCTAAGGTGCATAAGTTCGAGTCTTCGCTCAAGCAGCTCGTGCCCTACCGCAATAAAATCAAGTCGGTGATGGCCCACATAATGCAATCGGGCACCGACTTCAGCAGTCCGCTTATCGAAACACGCCACGAGGTGAAGAAAATTGCGTTGGCGGTCTTCGGCAGCGACGACGGACTCTGCGGTGCATATAATATCAACATCTTCAAGGCTGCCCTTGAAGAAATCAAGCAACTTCAGGCTAAATACGGACCGGCAGTAGAGATCTACCTCTACCCTATCGGCCAGAAAATGCATAAGGCACTATCAAAACTTGCCGGCAAGCATATTCATATTGTAGCCCTTGAAGGAGTCGACTCCAAGATGGAAGCAGAGAAAGTCAACGAGTTCACTCATTCGCTCCGCGACAAGTTCTCATCCGGTGAGTATGATCTTGTGTGTGTGGAGTATATGAAGTTCCTCTCCATGAGCAGACAGAAAGCTACATTCGAGACGCTATTCCCCGTCTCAGGGGAGACTCTCCTGGCAGGATCTGAAAGTGCCCCGGCTACAGGAATGTGTATTTTCGAGCCTGATGCCAATAGCATTTTCAATGCTGTACTCCCTATGTTTGTGCTCTCTACAATGCAAGAGATCACTATCGAAAATAGGGCTTCAGAGCAGGCAGCCAGAGTAATGGCTATGCAGAGCGCCAACGATAACGCCAAGAAACTCCTCGAAGGCCTCCGACTTGAATACAACAAGCTGCGCCAGGAAAATATCACCACCGAGCTTCTCGACATCCTCGGTGGCCAAGTAGAACGCTAACCCCCTAATCAATTAAACGATAAACTTTTAAACGATTAAACAATTAAACAACAATATATGAGTAGTATTAAGGAATATTTTTCGTCGGTAGGTAAAGGCATTGCGAGCCTGGCGAAGGGTATGGCTGTGACTGGAAAGGAGTTTGTCACTCCAAAGATCACAGAGCAATATCCAGAAAATCGCCACACTACGCTCAAGATTGCCGACCGTTTCCGTGCGGAACTTACGCTGATCGGCGATGATGCTACCCCGGCTTACAACAAATGTATTGCCTGTGGCATCTGCCAGATGAACTGCCCCAACAGCTCAATTGAACTCAAGACAAGATTCGTGGAGCTGCCGGATGGCAAGAAGAAAAAAGTGCTCGACAAGTATTACTACGATCTCGGAAGCTGCACATTCTGCATGCTTTGCGTGACTACTTGTCCGCAAGACGCCCTCGAGTTCTCAAATGATTTCGAACAGGCTGTCTTCACCCGCGACAAACTGGTCAAAGTGCTCAACGCACATTCCGAACTGACAGATGCTCAGGTGATCGCCGAAGCTTCCAAGCCAAAACCGAAACCGGCTATGGACCCCGAACAGCTCGCCAAGATCAAGGCTGAGGCTCTCGCCAAGGCAGCCGCTAAAAAAGCAGCTCAGCAGGCAGCTCAAAATCCAGAACCACCTAAAGCAGAAAATT
>CAZIAX010000361.1:0-1805 GCA_964537745.1 uncultured Sangeribacter sp. | reverse complement strand
TTTCCCGACCTCAGAGCCTCCGACATCACCATTATATATAATAGTCCGCAACAGCGGAATATTAAGCAGGAAGTTTTTATGTCTTCAATTCCGGCTATTGCTATAGTATCGAGTGATATTCTGATTCCCAATAGAGAGAACATCGCCGCAACAGCCAATACCCCAGAGGTTGCCCCGGTATGGCTCTCTATAAAAAGCAATCTTTTGCTTGACTTGGGGGCGGTGCCGGAATTAGGAGTCGATATCTACTTCGGCGGAAGGTGGTCCGTTGGTGCTGACTGCTTCTATGCATGGTGGAGCAAACGGGATTTGAGCCGTATATGGCGTCTGCAGGGTGGGGAAATCTATGGCCGCTGCTATTTGGGGAAGAAACGTACTTCGAGGAAAGGGTGGTTTGCTGGAGTCTATGGTCAAATCCTGCGCTACGACTTCCTTTTGGGCAAGTCTGGAAGTCTTTCCGGCGGTTCCGGGACATCTTTCTTCCAGCACCCGACACTCGGAGCCGGCATCATGGCAGGATACACTCTTCCACTTAACCGACATTTCTTACTCGACTTTGACTTAGGAGTCGGTTATCTGACAGGAAAATATCAGAAATATAAGCATGCCGACGGTCTTAACGTTTGGGAGTCAACACTGACACGCCAGTATTTTGGACCCACTAAGGGAGAAATTTCACTTGTCTGGCACATATGGAAAGGGGGTGGCAAATGAATACACGCATCCCCACTTCCAAGTCAGTACTGCATATCTTGGGTCTGCTCATGCTCGCCTTCCTCGCATCTTGCCAGCATCAACAGGAACTGAGAGAAGCAACCGTCGGGAAAGGGCGGCGACCTCTCAACGTAGTTTTTGATTGGCACCTTCACCCTGATGCCGAACCAGGCTCTATGAGTCTTTACCTCTTCCCTTCCGATGGAGGCGAACCCCTGAGATTTGAGTTTGCCAAAAGAGAAGGCGCACAGGTGCAGGTGCCTGTAGGTACTTACACAGCCATAGCGTTCAACTCCGACAATGAAGGGGTAATTGTCCACAATCCTGGAGATCTCGAATCTCTTGAGCTTCGGCTTAGGGATGCATATGAGATGGAGGGATTGGCGATAAGGTCGATTGAGGTGCCCCGCGCACCCGGAGCTGAAAACGAGCGTATGACGTCGGCAGCCGGTGCGCTATGGATGGCGAGAGCCGACAATGTCAAAATCGATGACTTCTCCACGGGAGAGACCATTCTGCTTACTCCCTCCGATGCCGTATGCCACTATACAATCAATGTGACAGGAGTGACGCATCTTGAAGGAGTCCTCTCCCTGAGCGCCTCCCTTTCCGGAATGTCTGGTTCGATATATCCTCACGATGGGTCGGTATCAGACGAGAATGTGTCTATAACCTTTGAATTGAACACCACATCTGAGAGCTCCCTCTCAGGCATAGTGCACACATTCGGACATTGCGGACGCTCTCGCTCCCGCGATGAGTCTTCGAGCCAATCACCCCACCATCTGACGGTCTACGCAATTCTGCACGATGGCACCCGATGGTATCACTCGTTTGATGTCACTGAGCACGTACACAAATCCACCGAAAATGGCGACAATGTCATCACGGTCGATGGCCTCGAACTCCCGGAACCTGTAGGCACGGGAGGATTCAGCATCGAGATGGGTGAATGGACCGGTGTCAACCAAAGCATTCAAATGTAGGCGAGAGAGAGTAATTATAACCAAGACTATAAGTTTAAACTTCATAATAACAATCAATTATTAATCATTTAAATTTCAGCATCATGAGAAAATTCATGTTTTTGA
>CAZIAX010000360.1:0-1822 GCA_964537745.1 uncultured Sangeribacter sp. | reverse complement strand
TCATATACTCATAATTCCCCTTAATGTAGTCGAGAAGTTGCGAGAGCCATTCCTCTCCTTCATTATAGGCGGCGATAGTGGCAATCACTCCGAAAGGATTCACATCGCACACCTCATTGATATTGATGGCCTTATCTATGCGCGTACGTGTCTCTTCATCGGGCGCAACGATATTCGCAATCTGAAGTCCGGCGATATTGAATGCCTTGCTCGGCGACACGCACACCACCGTCTTGCACCCTGCTTCTCCCGCCACAGTAGCAAAGGGAGTGTAATGATACCCATCAAACACAAACTCGCAGTGTATCTCATCCGAAATCACCGTCACTCCATGTCGGCCGCATATCTCAGCGATGCGCTTCAGTTCATCACGGCTCCACACCCTTCCTGCTGGATTGTGAGGATTGCAGAGAAGCATGAGGGTTGTGTTGGGATCGGAGGCATCCTTCTCCAATCGGTCGAAGTCAATGTCGTAGGTGTCGCCGGCCTTGATGAGAGGACTCTCCAAAATCTTGCATCCATTATTGCGGATGGAGGAGAAGAAACAGTTGTAGACCGGAGTCTGCACTATCACATTTTCTCCGGGCTTCGCAAGAGCCTTGATGATGGCTGAGATGGCAGGAACTACTCCCGAGGTATAGATCATCATCTCGCGGTCGATGGTCCAACCATGTCGACGGCTGAACCAAGACATCACTGCCTCATAATATTCATCCGGTACACGGGTGTAGCCAAAAATTCCATTCTCAACTCTCTTTTGGAGAGCACTGATGATTGCCGGCGCCGTCTTGAAGTCCATGTCGGCAACCCACATAGGAAGCACCCCCTCCGGGGCGCTGTCCCATTTATATGAAAGCGTGCCTCTGCGGGGAGTCACGCTGTCGAAATCGTATTTCATCTCTTCAATAAGGTTAATTGTTCTGTAGGGACGCACGGTTCGTGCGTCCGCGAGCCAGAATGCAACTCAATCAAAAGAAATTTCCCCACCGTTTTTTAGACTGATTTTGCAGTCGGCAGGAGCCTTGATATTCTTGTCAATTGTCACTGTACCAATCTCATCCGCGATAATCTCACCGCTTGTGGGATTCTTGATATTGGTGATTTTGCCCGAAATTAAGGCCTTGACATTCGAATATTCGAAAGCACGGTCGCAGTCTGGGCCGAATGTACAGTTCTCAAGCGTCAGATTTTCGGCATAGCAGAGCGGTTGCTCCCCTGTGATGTGGCAGTTGACGAGTCGCAAGTTTTTGGAATGCCATCCCAAATATTCTCCGTTGAGTTCGGAGTCGTAGATAGTGACATTCTCTACTTCCCAGAAAGCATCCTTGGTTGTAATCTTAGCATTGCGGATTACGACGTTCTTCACATATTGGAACACGTATTTGCTGTCAGACTCCAATCCGTCAACCTCGATGTTCTCGCTAAACATGAAAGGATAAGTGCCGTCATGGAGCTTGAGATTCTTTATCTTGATATCCTTGCAGCGCCAGAACACCTCGTCGGCATCGTTCATCACGACGTTCTCAATGTCAAGGTCATACATCTCCCTGAACATCTTCGGAGCATCGATTACGGTATCTTTCATCTTCAGGTGATCGCTATACCATAGGGCGGAACGTCCTCCGACAGCGAAATAGCAATGGTCAATCAAAAAGCGGTGCACGTGCCAAAATGGATAGTTCCCTTCGAATGTACAGTCAATGGCTTCAATATCACTGCATTCCTTGATGGCAGATTCTCCAGCGCGGATCACTACGTTTTCAAGTCGCAGATTATGTCTTTCGAAAAGTGGCCGCTCGCCACCGAATTCTTTATCCTTTAT
>CAZIAX010000359.1:0-1823 GCA_964537745.1 uncultured Sangeribacter sp. | reverse complement strand
GGTAATCAACGTCTCAGGCCGTGGCGACAAAGACATGCACACCTACCTCAAAAACAACCCCTTAACCTTATAACCTCATAACCCCTTAACCTCATAACCTCCTACCAATGAGACTGAATCAAAATATAACCACCATATCCGCCGACCTCGAGACCCCTGTAGGCCTCTATCTCAAGATCCGCGACCTCTTCCCATATTCAGCGCTCCTCGAGAGCTCTGACTATCATACCACTCAAAACTCCGTCTCCCTGATCGGAGTCGACCCTATCGGCTCTTTCACTGTTCTAAATGAAGAAATAATCTGCCGCTACCCCGACGGCACCGAAACCCGTCGGAAAGCCGAGGATGTCACCGACGCTCTGCGCGATTACATCAAGAGCTATGAAACAGAAAGCATCGAAGGTGGCCTATTCAACGGCCTTCTCGGATTCACAGCGTATGACGCTGTCAGATACTTCGAGCCTTCGGTGCCTATCCAACCCAAAGACTCTTCTTTTGCCGATATCCCAGACATGCAATATCTCCTGTATCGGTTTATAATCCAAGTAAATCACTTCCGTAATGAGATGACTATTGTGGAGAATATTCCTGATGGTGAGAGCAGCCGAAGCAGCGAGATTATCTCTATTATCCGCAACAACAATATAGCCATCTATCCTTTCAAAGCCCAAGACGATATAGAGTCTCCCGTCTCCGACAGCGAGTATGAGACGATGGTGGAAAAAGGCATCGCACATGCACGCCGCGGAGACGTATTCCAAATTGTGCTCGCAAGGCGTTTCTCACAAGGATTCACTGGCGATGAATTCAATGTCTACCGTGCACTACGCTCAGTGAATCCATCACCTTACCTGTTCTTCTTTGATTTTGGAAGTTTCAAGGTATTCGGTTCTTCCCCCGAGACTCATTTGCGAGTGACTGCTGACCACACCGCATATATAGATCCAATTGCAGGAACATTCCGTCGCACTGGCGATGACAGCAAGGACCATGAACTGGCCGAGCAACTTCTCGCCGACCCAAAGGAAAATGCGGAGCACATCATGCTCGTAGACCTTGCTCGCAACGACCTCAGCCGCAGCGGCGGAAAGGTGGAAGTGGAATATCTTAAGCAAATCCAGTTCTATTCTCACGTCATCCATATGGTGAGTCGCGTAAAAGCCCATTTGCCTGAAAATGCAGATGTCTACAAACTATTCGCTGCCACATTCCCGGCAGGCACGCTCAGCGGAGCTCCAAAAGTGCGTGCAATGCAACTCATCAATGAGATTGAGCCCGTAAGCCGCATGACCTACGGCGGCTGTATAGGAACATTCGGTTTCGATGGCTCTCTCAACCAAGCCATCACAATCCGAAGCTTCCTGAGCAAAGACAACCGTCTATACTCACAGGCCGGTGCCGGCATTGTGGCCCGCTCCAACCCCCATAGCGAACTCCTCGAGACCAACAACAAACTCGGAGCCCTCGTAAAAGCCGTCACCAAAGCCGAATCCCTCACTAAGTAGTATTAATTCGACCGTAAACTCAGGTCTGAGACCTGATAATTGTGTCGAAACCCCAGGCTTCAGCCTGGGGTGGAAAATTCCAGCACAGTAGCCTCGGAGAGGCGATTCGTGGCTAAACGATAACATACAATAAAAAATTATGAAACTTCTGATTCTTGACAACTACGATTCTTTCACATATAATATAGTTCACGCTGTCCGTGAGCTCGGAATCGAACCGACAGTGGTGCGCAATGACAAAATCACTCTTCCAGAGATTGACAAATTCGACAAAATCATCATCTCCCCCGGACCCGGCATCCCTTCCGAAGCTGGAAT
>CAZIAX010000358.1:0-1832 GCA_964537745.1 uncultured Sangeribacter sp. | reverse complement strand
TTTTTTCTATGTTGCATAATCGGTCTCATATCGACTGCAAAATTACAAATTTTTTTGCATATGCACAAAAAATTAGATGAAAAAATTCTAAACTTCCGGTGGGAGCAAGCAGAAGCTTGCGGCGCAGGTAGCTTCGCAAGGATATGGGGAAGGTGGGTTTCCGTAAAAAAAGCCGGCTGGGAAGCCGGCAATCCATATTATCGGGAGATGCGGGAGAGGAGGGTGGTGACGGCGGCTGCGGGGGTGGGGGCGTCGGCGAGGCATTTTATGAATTGGGAGCCGATAATGGCACCGCTGCTGTATTGGCAGGCTTCGGAGAAGGTCTGCTCGTTGGAGATGCCGAAGCCGATTAGGCGTGGGTGACGTAGGGGCATGCTGTTGATGCGCTTGAAATAGGCTAGTTGCTCGTCGTTGAAGCGATCGCGGGCACCGGTGGTGGAGGCTGCGGAGACCATGTATATGAAGCCGTCGCAATGGTCATCAATCAGATGGATGCGTTCTTCGGAGGTTTCAGGAGTGATTAGCATTATCATTGGAATGTCGTATTTCCTGCTTAGATCCTTATATTCACTCATGTAAGTGTCAAAGGGAAGGTCGGGGATGATTACAGCGTCAATGCCGGAGTCTTTGGCGCGGCGGAAGAAGTTTTCCGGACCCATCTGCATGATTGGATTAAGGTATCCCATAGCTATGAAGGGGACTTTGGGATTTCTTTGGCGAGCTTCTTTCACTTGGTCGAGGAGGAGACTGAGCGTCATGCCATTGCGGAGGGCAATGGTGCCACTGTTCTGGATTACGGGTCCATCGGCCATGGGGTCGGAGAAGGGGATACCTACTTCAATCATGTCTACTTTGCCGCTTTTGCATAAGGCATCCATCACATCGACGGTGGAGTCGAGTGTAGGATAGCCGGCGGTGAAATATACGGAGAGAAGGTCTTGGGTTTTATTTGACAGGAGGTTGGTGAGATTGTTCATAATTTTGAGTATTTAATAGAGTGTTAAGATTGATTTATCAAATCCTTGGATAAAATCGCTATCACAAATCGCCTCTCCGAGGCTACTGAGTCTTTGTCTTAGCCCCAGGCTGAAGCCTGGGGTTTCGTCACAATAACAGCTCTCCGAGCTGAGTAGTTATCTCATTTATGATACCCTTAAACAGAACATCCTAAATGTTTATTTGAGTCATAAAATGGTGGAGGAGAGGGGTGTTTTTGAGGGCGGGGGAGATTTCGAAGCGGCTGTTTAGGTCTATGCCTTCGAATTTGGGATGGCTCAGAGCGAGGATAGCTTCGGCATCTGAGGGGCCTATTCCGCCGCTTAGAAAGAAGGGAGTGTTGAGGTCGTAGCCCTCAAGGATGCTCCAGTCAAATTTCTTGCCTGAGCCTCCTTTGGAAGGAGTCTTGGTATCAAGAAGGAGGAGGTCTACAGACCCGTCATATTCACGCAGAGCCTTAAGGCTTTCAGCAGAGCACATCCCCATGGCTTTTATCACTTTGAATCCTTTTTTGCGTAGGCTGCGGCACATCTCTGGAGATTCCTTGCCGTGCAGTTGGAGAGTGCGGAAACCATAATGGTTGGCAATAGAGGTAATCTCTTCTTCGGGAAGGTCGACGCTGACCATCACAGGCTCGACTCCATTTGGAAGCGAAGCAATAACGGAGGGATCAATCCCGCGGCAGTTGCGAGGGGAGGGCTCATAAAATATGAAGCCCATATAGTCAGGGCACAGCGAAGCCACTTCCGCCACGTTGGCTGCATCTCTCATTCCACAGATCTTTACTTTCATATTACTAAGAATAGATAGTTGAAAAGTTTTCGAAAAAGTTACTT
>CAZIAX010000357.1:0-1870 GCA_964537745.1 uncultured Sangeribacter sp. | reverse complement strand
AGCACCGAGATCATCAATCTCGAGGCTATCCTCAACCTGCCTAAGGGGACTGAGCATTTCGTGGCCGACCTGCATGGAGAGAATGAGGCGTTCTCGCATATTCTGCGCAACGCCTCTGGAAATATCCGGCGCAAGGTGACGGAGATTTTCGGTACTTCGCTCCGCGAGCAAGACATCCGCAACCTCTGCACTCTCATCTATTATCCCGAGAGCAAGCTTGAGTATACGAAGGTGGATGAAAAGAATCTTGACGACTTCTACAGCGTGACGCTTCATCAGCTGATTCAGGTGCTTCAGTCCGTTTCGTCGAAATATACCCGTTCCCGCGTGAGGAAGGCGCTCCCGAAAGAGTATGCCTATATTATCGAAGAACTTCTTCACGAGTCGCCTACCGACTACGACAAGGAGGCTTATTTCCGTCGCATCATCGAGACCATCATTTCGACTGGGCAGGCCGATAATTTCATCATTGCGCTCTGCAACGTAATCCAGCGTCTGAGCATCGACCAGCTCCACATCCTCGGCGACATCTTCGACCGAGGCCCCGGCGCGCATCTCATCATGGACACTCTATGCGACTATGAGAGGTTTGACATACAATGGGGCAACCATGATGCTCTCTGGATGGGTGCAGCCGCGGGCAACGATGCCTGCATAGCCAACGTGCTCCGTCTGTCGCTCCGCTACGGAAATATGGCGACTCTCGAGGATGGCTACGGCATCAATCTCGTGCCGCTGGCAACCTTCGCGCTCGAGACTTATGGCGATGACCCTTGCGAGGGTTTCGGACCACACATATTAGACAAAGAGCATGCGCCCGACGAGAAGTCGCTCCAGCTATGGGCCAAGATGCACAAGGCTATCAGCATCATCCAGTTCAAATTGGAAGGGCAGACTATCGACCGCCGACCGGAATGGAAGATGGAAGACCGCAAGCTTTTGCATCTGCTGCGTCCGGAAAAAGGAGTGATTGAAATCGACGGGAAGGAGTATGAGCTTAAAGACAGTAATTTCCCAACTGTAGATCCGGAAAATCCGTATGAGCTTACCGAGGAGGAGGCGTCGCTCGTAGAGAAACTGCACCATTCGTTTATGGTCAGCGATAAACTCAACCGCCATATACAGTGTCTGCTCTCGCATGGCTGCATGTATGCCATCTACAATTCCAACCTGCTTTTCCATGCTTCGATGCCTCTTAATGAAGACGGCAGCCTGAAGGAGGTGGAACTGCATGGCGAGAAATACAAGGGGCGTGAGCTGATGCACCGTATCGGGATGATGATGCGCGCGGCTTTCAACGACGACACAGAGCCTGAGCTGAAACAGTTTGCTGTGGATTATTACTGGTATCTCTGGTGCGGTAAAGATTCGCCGCTCTTCGACAAGTCGAAGATGGCTACTTTCGAGCGCTATTTCATTAAAGATGAGTCAACGCATTCCGAGGAGAAAGGAAACTACTTCAAATTGCGCAACGATGAGAAGGTAATAGATGGAATCCTGGATGCCTTTGGAGTGACTGGCGAGCATCGCCACGTTATCAACGGCCACGTGCCTGTCAGGGCCACTAAGGGAGAGAGTCCGATGCGCGCCAACGGCAAGTTGCTGGTGATTGACGGTGGTTTTGCGAAGGCCTATCATGCCACGACTGGTATCGCCGGCTACACTCTCGTCTACCATAGTCGCGGACTGGAGCTCGTGCAGCACGAGCCATTTGAGTCAGCAGAAATGGCAGTCAAAGAAGGCACCGACATCTTAGGCTCGAAGCAGATTGTGGAACTCTCTGCCAAGCGCCTCCGAGTGCGCGACACCGACAAAGGAGCCGAGCTCCAAGGCCAGATCGGCGAGCTCCGCGACCTCCTCCAAGCCTTCC
>CAZIAX010000356.1:0-1897 GCA_964537745.1 uncultured Sangeribacter sp. | reverse complement strand
AAGGTCCCTCACAGTTTACCCTCTCATACAATCCTTCCTGGCGCAACTATCAGGATGTATTCGATAATTCCACCGAGAGTTATGTTGGCTCAGACTTTAGGGTTGACCTTGAGGAGCACGACCGCAACCCCTTCTACTACCATACCCACAACGTCGGCCTGAAATATGACTACAGTCCGAACATAAATACTCTCTTCTCCGCGAAATTCAATATCACTCCTTTTTTCCGGAAGACGCAGGCATTTGCCAATACGATTGATTCATATTTAGGAGAATATACAAATGATAATCTGAGCCGGAATAAAGAACTTTCTCCCTCTCTTGACCTCTTCTTCAAGCGAGATTTCAACGATAAGAATGCCCTTGAAGTGCAGGTAGTCGGAACTTTAAGCGCCAGCGACTATCGCCGCAGCAACAAGTATTTCTTCAATGATGGAGCGGATACTGACTATGTAATGGACGTAGACAGCCGGCGTCGTTCACTCATCAGTGAGATAAGTTACAGCCATCAGTTCAGCGACAAGACATCACTTTCTGCAGGATATCAGAACACTGTCTCCCACAGCAAGAATACATATCTCACTTCCGATTATAAGCCTATTCTCACGGAGAATAATAACTATGTGTATGCCCGGATAGGACAGCAGGTGGGGAAAGTATATTTCTCGGTAGCCACGGGAGCAAAGCTTTATTGGATTAAGAATGATATCAACAAGCGTCACTTTATCCGCAATCTGACTACTGCGCAGCTATCGTGGAACATATCACAGAAATGGTATATCTCAGGAGCTTTCCAATACACACCGATAATTCCTACCCTCTCTGAACTGACAGACTATCCTCAGCAGCAGACTCCCTACCTTATATCCAATGGTAATCCGGATTTAAAAGTTGCCCAAGGTTTTCTATATCAATTGATGCCATCGTTCAAGTATAAGAAATTCAGCGCATCTCTTCTCATCTATGATCGTCATATCAAGGACTTTGTAACGCCTGATATGTTCTATCTTGGAGATAAGATGTTCTTGTCACAATCAATCAATGCAAAGAAATACTGGTATCTTGGAGGGAATCTAAATCTTAAATTAAGCGATATCTATGGATTCGGAGCCAATGTCAGTGTAAGACTTTCTCATTACGAGACCATGGGAGAGGATTGGTGTCATCAACTGACATCTTTGGATGGAAGCTTTACAGTCTGGTGGAACAAAGGACCTTATACGATATCATACTGGCGTAAGATCCCGGGCAAATATCTGAGTGGGAACTATGTCGGGAAGGAGGAGAATGGCGACTCCTTCAGTTTCGAATACCAACCAAACAAACATTGGACATTTGAAGCAAGTTGGATGTATATGTTTGATAAGAAGGGGACTAAATATCCGTCATGGGGATATTCAAGTGTGAATCCATATTTCAAGGACCGCTATATCAAGAACAATGGGAATATGATAGTCCTATCCGTAAGTTACTCTGCGGACTTCGGTTCCTTGTTCAAGACATCGCGCCGCTCACTCAACAATTCTGACAGAGGGTCTTCGCTGCTACAGATGTAATCAACTCAACTTTCGCTTTTTGGGGCGAAAGTTGAAGGTTATAAGGTTAGTAGGTTATAAGGTTAAAAAATTTAGGAGTTTTTGTTTTTGTGGTCGTTGTGGAGCTTGATGGCGAAGATTATTATGGAGCAGACGGTGGCTATGGTGTTGGTGATGACGATGGGGATGTTGCCGAGCAGGATTCCTTGAATCACGAAGAGGACAGAGCCAAGACCAAGCATCAGAAATGTCGGCATGGCAATGCCATCGGTGTCACGCGTGCGGATAGTGGCTATCGCCTGCGGCAGATAACCGAAGATCATGCATAGGGCGGCTCCATAGCCGGCTATATTTATTAATGT
>CAZIAX010000355.1:0-1903 GCA_964537745.1 uncultured Sangeribacter sp. | reverse complement strand
AATTTTGACAACTCATCTGAGGATTGACAGTGAAGACTGCTTCTTTTGTCTCAGCCAACGCACTTGTTGCAAACATGACGGCAAGTGAGGCCGCATATATTAGTTTCTTCATATTCTCGTGGATTATGTTTATTTGTATGTTTGATTAACGTTCAGTATTTGGTAATATTGTATCTGAATCCGACGTATATCATAGCTCCTTCGATAGGTCCATAGACCATTGTTGCATCGAAATTATTTCCCCAAGGGTCAGCCGACCCGATTACCGGCATTTTCTGACGGTATCCGGTAAGGTTTTCTCCTCCTGCATACACACTCCAATGTCGGAAATTGCGGGTAATTTGGGCGTTAAGTTGAGGGAATGCCTTATATGTTTGAGCCCATGCATTTTGCCCATTGCTATCGGTATAGGAAGTAGGCATTTTCCCTCCTCCATTGATTGCAAGTGATATGTCAAACTGCCAGAGTCCCATCATTGGGGCATAGGAAGCAGTAAAAAGTCCTTTCCAGCGCGAATGTAGAGGCATTTCTTCTAATCCACGTCCGAAATCTATGCGTACATCATCCATCTTGCCTGCAAGGCTAAGTGTCAGTTCGCTGATTGGGTTCACGGTTATTTCAGCAAGAGCAGAATGGGAATAAGACTTTCCTGTAAGGTCCATAATATGAGCGGCATGAGGATCCATGTTGAGGTCTACTACTGTCTGATGAAGGAATTTAGTATAGTAGTATTCTGCATTCCATTAAAAAGGCACCGAACCAATATTAAACTTTCCGCTAAAGCCACCCCCGAAGTTCCAAGCCTCTTCCTGATGCAGGTCTTCATCTATTAGGATGCTTCGGGCTGAAGCAAGGAGCCATGTATTGTCGGCATAAGCGTGCGGGGAGCGGTAGCCTTTGCCGCTTGAAGCGTGAAGCGACAACGTCTCCATTGGATTCCAACGAAGATGCAGTCGAGGTGTTATCATTGAGCCGTAGAGTGAACTATGATCATACCGAATCCCTGCCATTCCGGTGAACTTTGGTGAAGGAGTGAAGGTGTATTGTGCATATATGCCCGGTGTGGTCTCATTTTCTTTGATGTTGCGTATTGCTGGTAATTGACGGCTAATGTCCATCGTCTGGCCAAAATAATCGCCATTCAGACTGATTCCGGAAGAGAGAGCATGGGTCTCATGCCAAGTCTTTTCAAACATCAGTGAAGCGTAGATATTCTTCTGGTCTACGTTGTAGAACTGATTGCCATATCTTGAATCTTGGTTATGGAGAGATCCGGTAAGGATCAAAGCCACGTTGCCGGAGTTTTCACGATCGAAGATATAGGCATTTTTTGTGAATGCCTCCCATCTTCGGGTGTCGATGCTAATGACATAAGGGTTGTGGATGTGAGAGGAATGCCGCCCTATCTGTCCACTTTCCCTGAGTTCGTCAAGAAACTTTATTCCTGCCTGCATCACATAGCGGTCCCCTTGATATATCCAACGGGTCATTCCTGAAAGTTGACGGATTTTAGGAGAATCGATAAAGGAATCTCCATTATCATCATGAGTGGCAAATGAATTTTCTGCATGAAGCAGCAATCCTCCTTTCCAGTGCTCTCCAAAGTGGAGATTACCTGTAGCATTGACTTCTGCTTTTCCCATATGGTTGGCATATGCGTTGAGCGCAAGCGACTGATCGTTTTGCGGCTTTAGCATCTCAATATTGATTTGACCTGTGACTGACTCATACCCGTTTTTCACACTGCTTGCTCCTTTTGAGACTTGAATAGAGCTCATCCATGGACCCGGCATATATCCAAGACCATATGCGGAAGCTGCTCCACGAAAATTTGGATAGTTTTCCGTAAGCATCTGCACATATTGTCCTCCGAGTCCAAGCAGTTTGATTTGGCGTGCACCAG
>CAZIAX010000354.1:0-1914 GCA_964537745.1 uncultured Sangeribacter sp. | reverse complement strand
ATATCTTTGCGGATAAAGTCTATAATCTCTGCAGCGAAATCCTCAACTCAGCATCCGATTATTCTTTTCCCCTCAATGAGTGGGGAAAGTTGATTGAAAATTCTGATGATGCATATGCATTCGGAATGACCGCAGAGGAGTTTCTATACAGCCGGTGCTTCTCTCTGCTTGGGGATTTTGCTGATGAGACCCAGGATGTGATACCTTTTTTCACTACTGCCTCAACTCCAGTGACTCCGGCTCAGAAGTGCGCCGATCTACGCGGAAAAGCCATCGACCGTCTGATATCATTGGCTTCTGAAAGTAAGCAGTCTCTTTTGCTTGCACGTGCTCTTTCCGACAAAGCTGATACACTCCCCTACTCTTTGAGAATGAAGAGCCTATTGGATTCGTACGATATGGTGAAGGGTCAAGAGGGTGAGCAGCCGATTCTATCAGACCTGCGCGACTACGTCAGTGAATCGCAACAATCCGGAGACGCGACTATATTTCCTTACACAACAAAGGAATATATCGCTTTGCTTCAAAAATCGATTGAGGAGTATCCCAAAGGCCGCTATGTGAACAACCTTAAGAATATCATCAACGAACTCACACGTCCTTTCTCAGAGATTCAATATAAGGGACAATACCTTTCATCTTCGGTGATAACAATAGACGCCAAACTCACAAACTGCAACCAGTCGTGGGCACTTGTATATGATTACTCTCCTTTCGCGAATAGCACCAACAATCAGCCAAAGAACAAAGAAATTGCGTCAAGATGCAAACTCGTGAAGGCTGTGAAACTTTCGGCTGAGGGGAGCATACCTTTCAGTGCGGAAATAAAGGCTGAAATAGGACGGCTTCCTAAAGGCTCTTATGTCGTGATTCCGAGCGCCACTGCCGATGGCAAAGGGATTTACTCCAACATTCTCAACGACTCTTGGCGCGAACCATTCACAGTCAGCGATATAAGTGTGATGACTCTTCAGCAACCCAATGCTGAGACACGCGTATTTGTCATTAATGGCAGTAACGGCGCACCAATAGAGGGTGCACAAGTAAAAGTCTTCACCCGAAAGAACTATTCTTCGCCACGCATTCTTTCCAAGACTTTGACCACCGACAAGGATGGAAGCGTGACTGTAACAGAGGAACGCTTTGAGATTGAGGCCACTTATGACGGGTCGAAATGGAGCAACGAGTCACGTTATAATAATTACATCTCTCGGCGAGACACTACGGAAAGAAAACGCACACAAATCCTTACCGACCGCGCTCTTTTCCACCCGGGCGACAGCGTGAAGGCAGCCGTTATCGCTTACAGTGCCCGCGAATCAGCTATGTATCTCAATGAAGGTTTGTGCTTGGAGATGGTGCTTCGTGACGCCAATGGCCAGGAAGTGGCTACGCAATCTGTCACGACAGACCATTTTGGACGCGCAACAGCTGAATTTAAGCTGCCAACCCAGGGGTTGCTTGGTAGCTGGCAGGTTCTCGCTCGCGACGCTGACAAAAGATGGCTCGGGTCGGCAATGATTCAAGTTGCGGACTATGTGGCACCGACTTTCTTCATCACTTCTGAACATACTGAAGAAGACGTGATTCCCGGCGACACAGTGGTCATGAAAGGTCAGGTCATGACTTATTCGGGTATGCCGGTAGGAGGTGCATCTGTACACTTCAATGTCAACTATACACCCCCTATGCGATGGTTTGCCTCAGGATATGCCACCTTCGACTCCTCTGTGGAGGCTGATGAGGAGGGGCGGTATGAGATAAAACTACCTACTGCCAATCTCAAAGGGACGCAGTTTGAACGTGGAGTATTCTCTGTGCAGTTATCAGCTACTTCTCCCGCCGGGGAGACACAGAACGGTCCTACAGAGCGGTTTGCACTTGGTAAGGAATTCAGTATTTTCTCGCCTGATG
>CAZIAX010000353.1:0-1917 GCA_964537745.1 uncultured Sangeribacter sp. | reverse complement strand
TCAAAAAAAGTTGTCGAGAACTTAAACTGTGCGGCATCCGGCAAGACATCGGCCATGTCTGCTGTATTGCCGGAGAGAGTACCCACATAGAGCCCTGTCTTGAAAGCAATCCTGGGGCTCCGCATGTAGCGGAAGAGAAGCATTCCATCGAAGCCAGGGTGACTCCAAAGATTGGATGTATTGGCGTCTCCCAGATATCCTGTCATTCCAATTCCGCCACCGGCATCAAACCGATAGTCTTCCTGTCCGGATGCTTCTTGTGTTGCACCCATACAGATGGCAGTAAACAGTATGGCAGCGACAATTTGCTTCATTCCTTGTCAGAACTGAGGGGTGAACGACAGACGGTTGAGAACGCCTCTCCACACCTCATTGTTGAGTGAGCCATTTTCTTTTATGCCACCGAAGATAAAGATGTAAGGACAATTCCAATACACCTCATAGTCTTCAACTTCATATTTTATTCGAGCCATTCCCGGAAGCCCATGGCTTACGGGGATGGTCCAATTATCTTCAAGAGATGCCTGTTTTTTCAATTCAGTCACCACCCCATCAAGTTGCCATAGTCCGGGGAAATAATCCGGGAGTTGCAACTGAGTCGCAGCCGCATACCAGTTGACGCCATTGTCGTATGATACGAAGATGCGTCGGTTGGATGTCTCATCGCTTAGTTTTCCTCCGATGAGCATCCATACCGGGAATTCGGTCTGCACGAGCGAAGTGGATTTGCGATATACATAGTATGGCACAATTGTAGCGCCCGCCACTTTCGGCATCATACTTTCAGAAAGTGGAGCCCAATGGTCGCCGTCAAAGCCCCATGTCTTGTCAGTGTAAGAGCCATCAGCAAGGCGGCCGCCGGTCATGAAGCCAATCGGCAACGTAGTCCAACGGTTGCTGAATTGCACAAAATTTGAGTAATCTTCCATGGGGAAGTCACTGCTTACAGCCATTTCTTTGATTCCGGAATCTTCAGGCCATGAAGTGTGCATCAGCGTGCCGGATTCATTTCGGAGGCCAAGCATCACATCGCCGTATGCGCCGATGATGTTGGTCCAGGTAGCCCCGGTGTTCTCCCAATTAAGTCCGTCGGCAGATGTATGAAGCACTCCGGCAGCATCAAGGATGTAAAGCAGGTCGGAAGTGGCATTCATGGTCCTCACGTCCGGCTCGAAATCCAAGGTCAGTTCTTGTTTATCCCATTCTCCGGCCATGAGGTCGGAGGCAACTGCCAAGGTATAGCTTCCATCATTCTCATTAATTAAGGTGTAGGAAGTCTCCTTATACATCACAGTCTTCTGCGACTTAGGATTTTCTTTTCGTGAAGGGAAAGGAGTCTCTGCCAGCTGAACCCATGCGAGGGAATCAGGCTCCACTTTGTGGACATTGACTTTGATATTATACTCACGAGAGGTAGTCTTGTCTTCGGCTACGATTTTCAGCACTACTTTGCCTGAGAAGTCGACTGAATCAGTGGGATTGGTCCTATAGTCTATTTCCCCGGTATAGGTCCCTCCTGTCTGAATGAGAGTGACGGAGGATGCGGAAGAAGTATAACTGATCACGGGCACAAGTTTAGTCACGTCAGTGCCGACAGGGAGTGAATCCGCATTGAAGATAACGCCCCTGTTAAGGTCGATGGAGAAAAAGATTGAGTCAAGACTCACCTTCGTTCCTTTCTTTGATTTGAGACTGAAGTTTGTGACCGCCACAGTGGAGGCAGGCATATAGATTTCCTCTTCTGTTTCGGTCTTCTTATTGCACGAAGACAACGATCCTATCAGCAGCGCAACGCATGCTGAGAGCATCCATCCACTTAATAATGAGTTCTTTAAGTTCACAAGCGTATATTTTTGACGCAGATGCGCGTAGTTTCAACTTGCAAAATTAACATTATTTGCCAAATAAACCGACATT
>CAZIAX010000352.1:0-1927 GCA_964537745.1 uncultured Sangeribacter sp. | reverse complement strand
GGGGGAAGTTAGGGGGAGTCGGCTCGGCGGAGGCGAGACGCCTCCGTTCCATGGCTACGCAGTATTTGATCCGTATAGATTCGTCTAGGTTGAAATCGACCGCCGTGGCGGTCGGAATAGGGCAAACTTAGTGATTTTTCGGGAAGATTTTTGGGGATGGGGAAATTTTGTTAATTTTGCAAGATAATTGATATGCGATATGGAGAAGGAGATTCGGTTGATGGTGGCGCCGCTGCAGGGGTTGACGGAGGCGTCTTGGCGTCGTGTGCATTATGTGGCTTTTGGTGGCGCGCAAGGGGAGGTGGAGTATTTCACTCCTTTTATCCGTGTGGAAAAGGGGCAGGTAAGGGCTCGGGATTTGCGAGATTTTACGTCTGAACTGAATGAGGGGATGCTTTTGACTCCACAAATCATCTTTCGGGATGCAGAGGAGTGGAAAATGCTTGTGGATACTCTCGCGGAGAATGGGGCAATGCGTATTGATATGAATATGGGGTGCCCTTTCCCGCCTCAAGTGAGGAAAGGACGTGGTGCTGGAATGTTGATGTATCCCGACAGAGTGGCAGAGGTAGCTGATGCCATGGCGCAATTTCCAGAAATAGAGTTTTCAGTCAAGATGCGGCTTGGAGTCGATGATTCCGGAGAGGCATTGGCTTTGGTCGATATTTTGAATTCGATGCCGCTTCGGCATGTGACAGTGCATCCGCGCACTGCCAAGCAGCAGTATAAGGGTGAGCTTCGGCTTGCTGAAATGGAGGAGTTTGCCTCTAAGTTGTCTCATCCGGTCGTTTTTAATGGGGAGGTTTCGAGTCCTACTGATATCGAGGCTCTGGCTGGTCGGTATGATGGCGTGATGGCAGGGCGGGGATTGTTAGCGCGTCCATCTTTGTTTGCTGAGTATCGGTCGGGAAAAGAGTGGAGCGTGGAAGAAAGAGAAGAGGCGTTTCTTAACGTTGTAAGAAACACCTCTTGTTTGCTTTCGGAGCGACTTTGTGGTGAGGCTCAACTTAGAGATAAGATGAAGCCTTATTGGGAATATGTCCCGGAGTCGCTTGATAAGAAGATTGTGAAAATAGGGAAGAAGAAGGGAGTGATTTAGCTGTGGAGGAGTTGGTTGACGCGGGCTTGGACGAGGTCGTAGTCTGCGCCGAGTTTCTGTGCGCGGCTGGGATTGTTGCCGTAGTCACCGTGGATCACTTCCAGGGCTTCTTTCTCTATGCGGTCCATGTCGGCTTTTGACATTGTGGATGCCGGTGTTTCAGCCGGGGTTTGCGCAACAGCTGCTTTTACGGGCGCTACCGCTGTCTTTGCGGCTGCCACGGGAGCTTTAGCTTTAGGAGCGACGTTGGTAAAAGCCTTAGCAGGTTCTTTGGCAATTATTGTGATACTCTTAAGCACCACAGGTTGGGCATCGAATTTTGCAAAAGTATTGGCATATTTGCCGTCGTATGAGGGAGCGTTAGTTGCGCCTGGCGAAGAGATGAAAGCCTGTTGTTGGGTTGCATACTTAGCGCTTTGAGGCTTTGCTGGAGAAGGCGTGGGGCTAAGGTCGAAGGCCGCTGCAATGACTATTGCGAGAGCGAATAGCCCTACAATGCCTGCAAGCCATGCGGCACCTTTCATTGCATGGTCTCCGAGGCGCTCACCTTCCGTTTCGGGGCCATTGTCAAACATTTCCGCTTCTACGGTTGTGTTGAAGTCTTGTTCATAAAACTCTTTATCCGTTGGCAAAGGGTTGCCTGAGGATGGGTTGTCGTTTAGTGTTTTCATAGTAGGGATTGTGTTAAGGTGAAACATTAGGATTGGTCGGATTGAGTATATCCCTTTTGTGAAATGTAAACGGATTTTTGAAGGGTAGGGTTTTTGTTTGATGTTTGTTTTAGGGATTCTTAAGGAATTAATTGCAAAAATGTTACGGGGTGCAAGA
>CAZIAX010000351.1:0-1942 GCA_964537745.1 uncultured Sangeribacter sp. | reverse complement strand
TATCTCGGAGAATACGCTTCCCACTATCCCGGACGCGAATCTAATCTCGAATGCGCTCTCTCTATTGGACTGTACTTGACGGATGTGGAGAGAAATGCCGATGTAGTGACCATGACATCTTATGCCCCGCTCCTCTCCAAGAAAGGACGCACCCAATGGAGACCGGATCTCATCTATTTCGACAATGAAAGTATTTCTGTCTCGCCGGACTATTATGTGCAACAGATGTATGGAGCCAATTCAGGCACTACCTACGTTCCTGCCACTGTCTCTCTTCAGGAGTCATGCTGCGGCAAATGTGGTAAGACTCCAAAGGATGTCACCAATGATGATGTGACAAACCGCTTTGGAGTTTCGACTGTTATTGATGAAAAGACGGGCGACACAATAGTTAGAATTGCCAATATGTTGCCAGTAGGAGTCGAAGTGGACCTTGCAGGTTATCCAACGGGAATGGCTGAATTAACTACTCTTTCCGGAAGTCCGCGCGATACGAAGGTGACGCCTTCAAAATCTTCTATAGAACTTGCCGGCAAGATTGATGTGGCTCCCTACTCTTTCTCCACTCTCAGAATTCTCAACAAATAACCCCATAACCCTTTAACCCCATAAACCTATAAACCTCAACTTTCGCCTGTGCATACGCCATTTAGCGTATGCACAGGCGAAAGTTGAATTAACGAGGTTTGTTTTTTTAAGATATTTTGATTAACTTTGCGCGTGATATAACCAAATACCAACGTTCTCAGACGACTAATAATCTGACCGAAGATATGACAGCAAGACGCTTTCTTACTGCGATAGTGCTAATATCCATGGCTATAGTCATGGCAAGCCCTGTTTTCTCTCAGAACAGATATGATTATTTTCTTGACTCACTTAAGACCAATGTCAACCGCCAAGCATATGGCAATAAGTGGAAACGTGGCGACTACCGACATCGTGTCCCATATCGACATATTGTGTCAACTCCTGTAGTGCCCGACAGCGCAGACATAGTCTATCATGAGAAAAAGAATTTCTGGAGAGCCGGTGGAGAGGTCTTTGGACTCAATATGGGGCTCTGGGCGTTCGACCGCTATGCGCTTCAGGGCCATTACGCCTATATCTCATGGGAAACAATCAAGGAAAATTTCAAACATGGCTTCGAGTGGGACAACGACCATCTCAACACCAATATGTTTGCTCATCCCTACAATGGCTCGATGTTCTATAATGCCGGTCGCTCCAATGGCTTCAACTACTGGCAGTCTGAACTTTTTGCCATCGGAGGAAGCGCCATGTGGGAATTATTTATGGAAAGGGAATATCCCTCTACCAACGATATTATAGCTACTCCTATCGGCGGAGCGGCTTTAGGAGAAGTGTTTTATAGAGCTTCAGATCTTGTACTCAATGACAGGGCTACGGGTGGTGAACGAATCGGTCGTGAGGTCGCGGCTTTCGTTATCGACCCGATGCGGGGCATCACGAGAATCATCACAGGACAGGCTTGGAAAAAACGTTACACGTCTGGCCGCCGCTTTGGCCTTCCCCCGATTAGCATTGAGGCTTCTCTCGGAGCGAGATATCTTGATATGATCGACACAAAGGGGTGGCAGATGGGCCCGGCCGCAGAAATCAACATTGAATATGGCGACCGTTTTGAAGAAACTACCAAAGTGCCTTATGATTACTTTTCATTCAATTTGGAACTGCAGACCATCCATACCCAACCTATTCTAAGCCGGATAGAGATAATGGGGCGTTTGCTCAGCCGTGAGCTTATAGATGAGCAGCAGATCAATATGAACGTAGGCCTTTATCAGCATTTTGACTTCTTCGATTCTGACACTATCCGCAATGAGGAGAAAGACGAGCTGGTTCCGGAGACAGTGCCTTATAAATTAGGAGTGCCCGCCTCTGTGGGAGGGGGCACTATGATAAGGTTTATTCCTAACAA
>CAZIAX010000350.1:0-1953 GCA_964537745.1 uncultured Sangeribacter sp. | reverse complement strand
ACCATGCCAAGGTGTTCTTGAAGATGCTTCAGAATACTGAGGTGACTGCTTCTGTTGAAGTTGAGGCTGGCTTCCTTGGCAAGACTGTAGACAATATCCAGACTGCCATGAAGGAAGAAATGGACGGCGGCTATGACTACTATATGGCTGCAGCCAAGACTGCAAAGGAAGAAGGATTTGACGATATTGCTTCTCACTTTGAGGCTATCGCAAGCGTCGAGAAGTTCCACTACGACCGTTTCGCAAAGTTCCTCGACATGATTCAGAAAGGTACACTTTGGAAACGTGAGACCCCCGTCACATGGCACTGTCTCGTATGCGGCTACGAATACGTTGGCACAGAGCCACCGGTAAAATGCCCTGGTTGCGACCATCCCACAAGCCACTATATTTGCCTCGAAGACGGCTATTGCCCTGCTCCGGCCGGCTAATTATGAAAAAGCTTAAAATAAAAAAGAGAGTCCCGATTTTTTCGAGACTCTCTTTTTTATACCCCCATAAACCCATACCCACTATAAACCCATACCCACTATAAACCCATAAACCCATAAACCTGATAACTCCCCTTTCGCCCCAAGAGGCGAAAGGGGAGTTATAATTATCAGCTATAGAATCTTCTGAATACCTTCACAATATCAAGGTGGTCTTGCACCCCGGCTGTCTCAGCAGCAGAATGCATAGCCCAAATGGCCGCTCCCATATCCACACCGCGCAGGTCGAGTTGTCCGGTGAGAATATTGCCGAGAGTAGAACCTCCCGCCACATCGGAGTGATTGACGAAATACTGACACTTCACGCCAGCTTCCTCACAAAGCGAACGGAATACAGCGGCTCCGTCGGCATCGGTCATATACTTGCAGTTTGCATTTATCTTCACTACTGGACCTCCTCCGATCACCGGATGATTTGTTGGGTCATACTTTTCGTTATAATTAGGATGCCAGGCATGAGCGTCGTCGGCAGATATCATAAAGGAGTTGGCAACGGTACGGAAGAATGCCTGAGGACCAAATCCTACACACATGCAGATTCTTTCAAGTATCATGCGGAGCACCGGAGAGTGTGCGCCCTGCTTGGTGCCGGAACCAGTCTCTTCATTGTCAAACACAGCCATCACTCGTGTAGCGCCACACGGATTGTCGCATTCCTGCAGCAGAGCCTCAAGAGAGGCAAACGCCATGCTGAGATCATCGATGCGTCCGCACTGCAGATATTCCTCGTTGGCTCCGATCAATTGAGCTTTCTCCAATGGATAAAGATTAAGCTCATAGTCGATGATTTCCTCTGGCTGGATTCCAAGATTTTGCGCTACAAGGCATTTCACAACTCCACCACGCTGCTTATATTGAGAGATTTGCTCATCCGTGAAATATCCCATGACTGGTTTCATATCTTTCTGCACACTAAGCTTGTTGCCTTCGTTTACAGCTCTGTTGAAATGGATGGCAAGATGAGGGATAGTGCATACCGGCTTTTTGAGATCAACCTTTATCATGCGTGGATGAAGAGCGTCACGACCCATGGTCATCACTCGGCCTGAAATTGAGAGTGGACGGTCAAACCATGTATATAGTATTCCGCCGCCGTATTTCTCCACGTTGAGACTTACGACTCCACCTTCACCATAAATCTCGCAGTTGGGTTTGAGTTTGAACCCGGGTGAGTCGCTGTGTGATGAAATGATTCGGAATCCAGAGTATCCAGGAGCATCACTTCCAATGACAAATGCGAAGACTGCACTGTCGTTTTTCACCATATAATATTTGCCCCCGCATTCGAGATCCCACTCGTCGCGCGGATCAAGGCGGATGAAACCGGCTTTGTCGAGTTCGTCACTGATGGTCTGAGCCGCCATGAAATTGCATGTAGACTCATCCATCCATCTCATTAATCTTTGAATCATAATATTTAAGTTAGTTACTATTTCCTATTGTGCATTATTGATGGCGTTGA
>CAZIAX010000349.1:0-1963 GCA_964537745.1 uncultured Sangeribacter sp. | reverse complement strand
ACGCTTACAACGGCAAATATGCCAACACTTTTGAGAAATTCAATTCTCAACCCCTGGTACTGAAAAGCATCACAGTCATAGCTCCAGAACCAGCTAAAGCCGCGACTCCAAAGGCAATAGCCAAGGCAACTCCTAAAGCAGCAGTTGCTCCAGCAGTTGTTCCGACCAAAGCTGCCTCCGCTCCGTCAATGTCGAAAGCAGACATGGACAGAATAGAGAAAGAAGCTCTCGAAGTGATCCACGGCGACTACGGCAACAACCCCGGTCGCGCCCAGAAACTCGGAGCCGACTACGACCTCGTCCAGGCCCGCGTCAACCAGCTCCTCCACAGCTAATTTGCTTCTCCTCTTCACACACCTCAGCTCGGTGTCTCAGTGTGAAGTTTTATAGCGCACTACTCAGCTCGGAGAGCTGTTATTGTGACGAAACCCCAGGCTTCAGCCTGGGGTATATACATATCCAGCAGTAGCCTCGGAGAGGCGATTCGTGAGAGGGGGACTAAATTTCACCATTCTTCTTCCAAGCCTTCACTATTTTCTTATCAAGTGAAGACGGGACATATTCAAAATAAGGTTTTATTTTATCCCTTAACTGGGCTCCACCGCAAAGTATATTTTCAAGCTCCGAAGAGACGCATCTCATCAATTTGAGATACGCCTCTTCTCTTTCTTCCACAGTCCATTCCTGTCCCGACCGATACTCTGCAAAAAGCGATGGACGAGCCAACAAACCGCGACCCACCATCACACCTGAATAATTCGCAGAGAGGTTCTCTATATCTGCAGGAGTTGATATCTCACCGTTATAGATGATAGGATGTTTAAGGCTTGATGAGAATTCAGACATTTCTTTGAGATGTAGTTCTCCCTTATACTGCTGCTTGGCAGTGCGAGGATGTATCGTCACATGTCGCAATGGCATGGCATTCAAAATATCGACCAACGCAAGAGCCTCGCTTGGATCAACAACCCCAAGCCGCATCTTGACAGAAAATTGAACTTCCGGGTAATTAGCCATTTCCTCCGCAATCCTTCCGATTACATCCGGGTGCTCGATCATCCCTGCTCCCCTTCCTTTCTTGACTTGTGGCGGGAAAGGACACCCCATATTCATATCAATACGCTTAGCTCCATTTGCGACGAGAGTATCCACAAGCATTTTCCACTCGTCCGCATCGCGGAAGATAATCTGAGGGGTAAGCATCATCCCTTCATTAAGGTCTGAAGTGAAATCCCGCAAATCGCGAGCCCTCACCTCCCCCTTCTCCACACGGATAAAAGGAGTGAAATACTCCACCTCCCCCTGCATGTCCCCGAAAAGCCTATAATGCACACTCCGCCAGACGGCCTCAGTCAATCCCTGCAGCGGAGCCACCATCAACCTAAATTCCTTCTCTTTCTTTTCCTCTTCCATACCAATATAACGCCTACCCGTTTAAAATTATCCTCAACACTGTGCTGAGGCCGTAAGGCCGAAGTTCAAGTTTCGACGCAAAGCCGTTTCCGCCATAAGCTTTTGCTTGAAAAGCATCAACTTTCCTAATGCCCCAAACGTTTTAGAATTGAAACCTTTAAAATAAAAATATTTATATTATGGAAGCATTTGACACGTTGAAACCGCAAGATTCGGTTTCAGTTACAATTTGGGGACCGGAAGGCTCAAGAATATATCAATCCACCAACACTGGCTATAGCACAGTAGAGGAGGCAGTACGCATTGCCATCAAGAATGCCGGCCTTATGATCAGCCCGGAAGACTGCGTATTCGAAGTTCGCAACGACGAGACCCTCGTCTCCCACAAATACCGCCTGAATGCCCACGGCAACCTCGTCCTAATCCCCACAGAAGACTAAAAATTACTAAAAAACCATCCTAAAAATGGAGCGCAGGGAATCCCCCTACGCTCCATTTTCTTGCCAATGGAGAGCCCTAACCCCTAAAATCATCTCCCTCCTCAACACTG
>CAZIAX010000348.1:0-1966 GCA_964537745.1 uncultured Sangeribacter sp. | reverse complement strand
AAAAAACTAACTAAATTTCGGATTATCAATACATTACACACAAAAACCGACGCATCCGCGCTGATTTTTGGGTGTTTGGAGTCCAAAGTTACACAATAAACGTTAAATTTGCAACTTTTTTCCGCAAAAAATCCCGACAGGGAAGGATTGGCATCGTATGGCCGGCAACGCCGCGTCAGGATTCGTAGAAAATAGCCTCCTTCTGATAGCGTGCCATCAGGGTGTTGTAGGCCCAGTCGTCGCAGGGTTTGAGAGCAATGCCACGCGATTCGTCGATTATGTAGTCGGTGATGGGGGCGCCGGCATATATTGAGCATACCACACCGCCGCCGAGCCGGGGGTTGACTTCCATAAGCAGGTAACGGTTGCGGTCAAGGTCGTGAAGGAACTGCAGGGTGACCGGACCTCTAAGAGCAAATGTCTCTATGACCTGGCGGCACAGCTTGTCGAGCGTTGTGTTGCGGCATGTGATGGTGCGGGTCACTTCTCCACCCATCACTTCCAGGCGTACGCGGGGCACCACAGTGAGTATCTCACCCTTCTGCGACACGTAGCAGTCCACGGTATACTCGTCGCGGTTCTCAATGTATTCCTGCACGAGATAGTCGCTGAGATTCTCCAGCTGCATCAGCTCATCGAGTGTATGGAAAATCTTGATGCCTCGCGAGGCCGACCCTTTGCGGGGCTTTGCTATGGCCGGCATCTTTGCGTTGATGGCGGTATAAGTCTTCGGAATAGGGATACCGGCTTTCTCGAATGCCTTGGCGGCCTCCACCTTGTCAAACATAGTGCGGTTGATCTCGAAGTCACCTACCGGGATGAATACTCCTGGGAGATGCTGGCGCACCTTGGAGGCAATCTCGATGGCTCCGTCGACAAACGGGAGAATGATGTCTACTTCATTTTCCTTTGCCACTTTTACAATATCAGCCACAACGTTTGGATCGCTCCAACGGAGACCCACGATGACTTTTCCTACCAGGGCGATGGGCACTTGCTCAAGCAGTTCGTAGCTGATGATTTCGACATCACGTCCGATTCTCACGCCGCTGCGCTTGAAGAGTTCTGCCATCGACACGCGCCGAGCGCCGCCGAGCATCATTATCTTGATCTTCTTCATACTTTCATACGTTATAGATTCCTGATTTGTATTTACTGAGGTTTGCGGGGTCCGAAAACCATTCGATGGTCTTGCTCAGTCCCTCCTCGAGGGTGTGGCGCGGGCGCCAGTCGGTGAGAGAGGTGATGAGGCTGTTGTCGCCGAGCAAGCGGAATACCTCGCTGCCACCTGGGCGTAGGCGCTGCGGATCGACGGTCCATTTCACGTCGGCTCCCATAAGGTCGGCAATGGTCTGGAGAGTATCGGCCATGCTGACTTCGCGGCCTGTGGCGATATTGACTTCCTTTCCTATCGCGTCCGGGCATTTCGCAAGAGCGATAAAACCAGCCGCAGTGTCGGCCACATAGTTGAAGTCGCGCGTCGGCGAGAGGTCACCGACCTTTATCTCACGCTCGCCCGACGCTATCTGGGTTATGATGGTCGGGATTATGGCGCGGGCAGACTGGCGCGGGCCATAAGTGTTGAAAGGTCTCACTATGGTGACCGGAGTCTCGAAGGCATTGTGAAAGCTCATCGCGATGGCATCCGCGCCGATCTTGGAGGCAGAATAAGGAGACTGCGGCTGCTTGGGGTGTTTCTCGTCAATGGGGACATATTTAGCCGTGCCATAGACTTCTGAGGTGGAGGTGACGAGCAGACGCCCTACGCCCTCGTCTCTTACAGCCTGGCAGATGTTGAGCGTGCCCTTCACATTGGTGTCGACATACGAGTCTGGAGCCACGTAGCTATAAGGGATAGCAATGAGGGCAGCCAGATGGAATACAGTGTCGACACCCTTCACAATATGACGGCAATAGTTAGGGTCGCGCACATCGCCGGTGACCACCTCGAGATTCGGATGGCGAA
>CAZIAX010000347.1:0-2021 GCA_964537745.1 uncultured Sangeribacter sp. | reverse complement strand
CCGGATTTGTCCTGTTGGGTTTAAGATTGCGCTGGGTAAGAATAGGATTGCGCCATGAGCGTGTCCAAGGGCCACGGATGGCAGGCGCACGATAGATATTGGCTGAATGCTGATCGCCTGTTCCCCCTTCGGCCGTCAGGAGATAGTAGTTGCCGTCTACCTTGTAGAGATGCGGACCTTCGGCACGGTCAAGACGCTCGTCGGGAGCGACATCAGGCTCGTACAAAGGCCAAGACTCACCGACTGTTTGTCCTTTCGCAACATCAAACTCAATAAACCGGATGCATCGGTAGGGGCTCCACTTAGGCAGCCCTGTGGTATCTTCCTTATATACTACATAGGCCTTGCCGTCTTCATCGAAAAAGAACGAAGGGTCGATGCCATCGATGCCATTCAGGAAGACGGGGTCGCTCCAGTCGGCGGCTGGATTGGATGCGGTGACGTAGAAATGTCCTTGCTTCTTGCCGACATCCGTAGTCACCATATAGTAGAGACCATTGGCTTTGTTATAGCTGATGTGAGGAGCATATATTCCCCCTTTGTCGAGACTCTGACCCGGCAGTCCCTCTAATTGGGAAGGGCGGTCCAATATATTCCTTACCAATTCCCAATGAGCAAGGTCAGTGCTGTGATAGACGGGCACTCCCGGGAAATATCCGAAAGTAGAGACGACAAGCCAGTAGTCGTTGCCTACACGCACGATGCTCGGGTCGGAATTCCATCCCGGAATCACAGGATTAAAAAACTCATCCGGAGCATTAAGAGGGTGTGCGTTATAAAATTCGTCGTTTCCAGTATATTCAAAATTGGAAAAGTGGGCTACCGAAGTGGCCCACATAGTAGATGAAATAAACAGCGTAGCTGCTAAAGAAGCAATTCTCATATCTTGACTGTGATTTTTTTGAGGTCGGCGTCATTGCTTGAGCCTCCCACGAAGATTTCATATTTACCGGGGATTACATTCATCAGGCCGCTTGCCTCGTCCCAAGTCTCGAATAGATCGAGCGGGAGGGGAATCTCTACTTCCTTTGATTGCCCTGCCTCCAAATCAACGCGAGCATAGCCTCGGAGTGATTTTGAAGGGCCATTGATGTCGTCGGGGCGCTTGATGTAAAGCTCTACTGTTTCTGTGCCGTAGCATTTTCCTTTATTGGAAACCTTCACTTTCACCGACTTGCCGTCGTATTTCACTTTGCCGTAGTCAAAAGTTGTATATCCGAGTCCATAGCCGAATGGGTAGAGGGGTTCATCCTTGAGGTAACGGTAGGTGCGTCCTGCCATAGAGTAGTCGTTGTAGTCAGGAAGCTGGTGGTCGCCGGCATAGAATGTGATAGGGAGCTTTCCGGAAGGATTGACATCGCCATAGATTATCTCTGCCACTGCTGTGCCACCCTGCTCGCCAGGATACCAAGCCTGAAGGATTGCATTGCAGATTTCATTCTCAGGAGTGAGAGCCACAGCGCTTCCGCTGCAGTTGACGAGCACTACCTTCACTCCGGCATCGTGGAGCGCAGCGATAATCTTGCGCTGGCATTCGGGAAGCTCGATGCTTGTGCGGTCGCCACCCTTGAATCCGGGTTCGTTGACCGACGCCTGTTCTCTTTCAAGAGCAGGGGAGATGCCTCCTACGAAGAGGACTGCATCAGCATCCTTAGCCTCGGCGAGAAGCGACTGCATGTCAGTCGGTTTTGAACGTAGAAGGTCGATGTTGAGAGTGGCATCGTCCGCAAGCTGCATATAGTCGATCTGGACATCATAATTCTTTCCAGCTTGCACCTTCATAGCGTGAGAGCGGAACCCGAGAGGGTCTGTCTTCCAGCGGTTGTGGACAGTGTCGCCATTGATGATTATACGCAGACCATCGTCGTTGTGGAAGACGAGATCGAGTGTCTCATCTTTCTCCGCCACGAATGAGCCTTTCAGCTGGAGAGTGAAGTCGGTGAGGTTTACACCCCCGGTGAAGGCGGTGTTGCCGCCATTGTCGAGCTTGATGGCCGAAGCATAATATTCAGTAGCCGCGG
>CAZIAX010000346.1:0-2028 GCA_964537745.1 uncultured Sangeribacter sp. | reverse complement strand
GAGGGCGTGACGCCCCAGGACATTGTAGACCGCTACCACAACATCATCAAGAATTCCTTTGAAGGACTTGGCATTTCCTTCGACGTATACGGACGCACCACTTCCGAGACCCATCGCAAGACTGCGTCTGACTTCTTCCGCCGCCTCTACGACAAGGGCGAGTTTGTGGAGAAAAGTTCCATGCAGCTCTACGACGAGGAGGCCGGACAGTTCCTTGCCGACCGCTATGTGACGGGCACATGTCCTCATTGTGGCAATGAGAAGGCTTATGGCGACCAATGTGAGAAATGCGGCACATCGCTCAACGCCACTGATCTCATCAATCCCAAATCAGCCATCACAGGGAATACTCCAGTATTGAAGGAGACTTTTCACTGGTTTCTGCCGCTCGACAAGTGGGAGCCTAAGCTCCGCGAATGGATACTGGAGCAGCACAAGGAGTGGAAACCCAACGTATATGGCCAGTGCAAGTCATGGCTTGATCTCGGTCTTCAGCCACGTGCCGTGAGCCGCGACCTCGACTGGGGTATTCCCGTGCCCGTAGAAGGGGCTGAGGGAAAAGTGCTCTATGTATGGTTTGATGCTCCTATCGGATATATCTCCAACACCATCGAGGCTCTTGGCGATGATTGGGAACGCTGGTGGAAAGACCCGGAGACGCGCATGCTGCATTTCATAGGCAAAGACAATATAGTATTCCACTGCATAGTCTTCCCTTCGATGCTGATGGCCGACGGCAGCTACAACCTGCCTGACAACGTGCCAGCCAATGAATTTCTCAACCTTGAGGACGACAAGATTTCAACTTCGCAGAACTGGGCAGTATGGCTGCATGAATATCTTGAGGAACTTCCAGGCAAGCAGGATACACTGCGCTATGTGCTCACAGCTAACGCTCCGGAGACGAAGGACAACAACTTCACCTGGAAAGATTTCCAGGCCCGCAACAACAATGAGCTTGTGGCAATTCTTGGCAATTTCATCAACCGCGCCGTGGTGCTCACCCATAAATATTTCGATGGGATAGTGCCCCCTGTGAAGACCCTTGAGACTGTAGACACACAGCTTATAGAGGAAATCCAGAAACTGAAAGGCGAGATGACAGAAGCACTCGACACCTTCCATTTCCGCGAGGCCCTTCGCTTGGCTATGGACATGGCCCGCGCCGGCAACAAATACCTGCAGGAGACAGAACCTTGGAAGGTTGCCAAGACCGATATGGAGCGTACAGGCACAATCCTCAACCTTGCCATCCAAACATGCGCCAACCTCGCCATCGCTTTCGAGCCCTTCCTTCCCTTCATGGCGGAGAAACTGCTCAAGATGCTCAATGGCGACAAAATCTCATGGGATATGCTCGGATGTTTTGACCTCGTTCCGGCAGGCTCTACTATCGGAAAGCCTGAGCTTCTCTTTGAGAAGATTGAGGACTCAGTGGTGGAGGCGCAGGTGCAGAAGCTCAAAGATGCCAAGGAGAAGAACAAGCTCGCAGCATGGAAACCAGCTGAAGTGAAACCTAACGTAGACTTCGAGACATTTGAGAAGATTGACATACGCGTAGGCAAGGTGCTTGAATGCTCAAAGGTGAAGAAATCTAAGAAACTTCTTCAGTTCCTCATCGAAGATGGTATGGAGAAGCGCACCATCCTGAGCGGCATAGCCGAGAGTTATCCGGATCCGAGCGTGCTTGTTGGCAAGGAGATATGCTTTGTGGCTAACTTTGAGCCTCGCAAGATGATGGGTATCGAAAGCCAGGGTATGATCATGTCGGCTGTCAATCCGGATGGTAAGCTGGTGGTCATTTCTCCGTCGGCGGAAGTTGTGCCCGGGGCATCTGTGGGATAAAAATTTTATATAGTTGTAAAATACTATCCAGTAAATACTTCACTAATATATGCGATGGTATGACTGCACAAAGTGTGCAGTCATACCATTTTTGTTAAGATTTATTAAGAGTTTAATTTTGGAGAGGCAGAATTATTGCGCTAACTTTGCAGTGTAATCAATGATGAATTATAAATGATGAAT
>CAZIAX010000345.1:0-2033 GCA_964537745.1 uncultured Sangeribacter sp. | reverse complement strand
AGAGTGCCCCAAGAGAAGCCTTCGTTAAGGAACATACCGGTGTTGACGTTTTTGATGTAGTACTCACCCGGAGCGAGCTGCGCCATTGCGCCAGATGCAACTGCAATCGCGGCACCAAGAAGTAAAGCTTTTTTCATTGAAAAAATATTAAGGTTAAACTCTAAAGTAAGGTTCTAATGTATAATTTATGTGTCGTTGGATATTCCACTGCAAAATTAATAAAAACTTTCCATTCTGCAATATGTAGGGAAAAAAATCTTCTTTATTAGTCAGGGTATTCAGTTAGATGATCCAAATCTAAGGTAAAGATGATATCACAAATCGCCTCTCCGAGGCTACTGAACTCTTGATTTTGCCCCAGGCTGAAGCCTGGGGTTTCGTCACAATAACAGCTCTCCGAGCTGAGTATTTCCACCAAAAGAATGGCATATTTAACTGAATACCCCATTAATTTGTTATAAGAGTATGATTCTTGATTGTCATACACATAAGCAGGCCCCTGCGCCTGAGGCCATCATATCGACATCGCCGATAGGATTCGTCGCGCAGGGTGAGCAACTATGGTCGGTAGGGCTACACCCCTGGGACCTCGGATTATACTGCGCCGACAACCTCCGCATAAAAGATGAGATATGGGTGGAGATGGTGGCGGCAGCCGCGTCGCCATACGTAGCCGCCATAGGGGAATGCGGCATCGACCTCTCGCAAGGAGGGCTACTCGCCACGCAGATGCTTGCATTCCGCAAGCTTGCACTGCTGGCGGAGAGGCTCAAAAAGCCACTGATCATCCACGCCGTCAAAGCGCACGACATCATTACCGGGATGAAGAAAGACCTCGCGCCGGAGCAACCTTGGATCATCCACGGATTCAGAAACAAGCCAACAATAGCAGAAATCTATCTCAAGGCGGGATGCTGGCTAAGTTTTGGAGAGAAATTCAGTCCTGAATCTCTCGATATCACTCCTGAAGACAGAATCCTGGCCGAGAGCGACGAATCGACGATGCCGATCGAGCAAATAATCATGCGACTTGAGGAGTCGGCCCAGAAACCCCTGCGCGACACAATCATCGCAAACGGAAAAATATTCACCAACCACTAATAAATCTAACTGTCAGACTCTTTATAGACCGTATAAAAAATGAAGAAATCTATCTTTGCAATACTCATTTTCTCAGCCATTAGCTTTACGACACAGGCGCTGCGCCTCGAGCCCATCAAATATGGAGATATGGAAAAATGGGTGACACGCAACATCACTGAGTCAAAAATAATCGGAGGCAACGGAAAGACTCTCTACGAAATAGCCCCGACCGCCACCATCAATGGCAACAAAGCCTACAGCAACCAAGGAGGCTCCCCTTGGGCAAACTCAAATGCTTATGCTAAAGTATGCGGTGTCGTCAAAGGCTCGACCACAGTCTCCCCCGCAAAACGAGGTGGGAGCACGGTGGCCAAATGCGAGGCCAAGATGGAAGAGGTCAAGGCTCTCGGCATCGTGAATATGGACGTAATGGTGGCAGGCTCCATTTTCCTCGGCCAACTGTTTGAGCCAGTCACCTCCACCAAGGGAGCCTTCTCCAAGATGGAGATGGGGATACCATACACAAAACGCCCCAAAGCTCTCGTCTATGATTATGAAATAGTGATGCCCAAAGAGAATACCCGCACAAAATCGACAGGATTCAGCAAGCAGAAGACCCTGCAGGGGCGCGACAATGCTGAGGTATACGTGCTTCTACAGCGGCGTTGGGAAGACAAAGACGGCAATATTTATGCCAAACGAGTCGGCACAGGCAGGGAGCGCTATAACAAGTCGATCCCTTGGACGAAGCAACACCAACTTCTAATCCACTACGGAGACATCACCAAAGAGGCTTTCTACAAGCCTTGGATGGGACTTCTTGATGGCGACAAGGCATATTATGCCCGCAACTCCAAGGGGAAAATCGTGCCGGTGCATGAAGTGGGTTGGGACGACCCGAATGCCACTCCCACCCATGTGCTCATGATGGCCTCAGCATCATGCGGGGA
>CAZIAX010000344.1:0-2035 GCA_964537745.1 uncultured Sangeribacter sp. | reverse complement strand
CTCTTCAAGGTGCTCCATGTGCAAGCTGGTGTTGACTGTGACTTCTATACGAAATACAAGGGTCTGACATATCAACCTGCTACAATGACATTCTGCAATCAGCAGGAGACCTCGCTCGGAGGATATCCATTTTGCAATGCCTATGTAAATCTGCGACTCTACCGTTGCCGATTCTACGTGATGATGAGCCACGTCAACCAAGGACTCTTCGGCAGTGCCTATAATGAATTTTCCCTTCCTCACTACCCCATCAATCCGCGACGCTTCCAGATAGGTATAGCAGTGGATTTCGCCAACTAATTTGTTGTTCAATTCTTGAATACAATTTCATCATAAACCTATAAACCTATCAACCCATAAACCTTAAGTTGAGCTTGCGAAACTTAAATACACACCATGAAAAACGATAGAATAGAAAATAAGCCCAAAACCAAGCAGATCATAGTCTATGGGGTTCTGCTCGTCATTGTCATATTCGCGATGTTCGGTCTGCGCCACGTGTCGAAAGGACATGTACCTGTCCAGAATACAGTGAAGGAAGACACAATCAAGGCGGCCATTGTTTATGGGCCCAATAGTTACCGAGTGCTGACATCGGATGATGGTAATGATTCCATTATTGGCATCAACTATAATCTTCTCAAAGGGCTTGAGAAAGAGCTTGGGGTCAAGGTCATGCTGTATCCGGTCATTGACCGGGATGAGGCTATGGAGAAAGTGAAGACAGGAGCATACGACATTCTCGCGTCGCTGCCAGCTGACCTATATCTCAAAGATAATTATCTCACCACCAATGATATTTATCTCGACAGGATGGTACTTCTCCAAAAAAGAGGCAAAAACGGCATTCTATCAGCTAAGAGTTCCCTCGACCTCGACGGGGACACTATTCATGTTGAAAAAGGGAGCGCCGCCAAAAGGCGTCTTGAAAACCTTGAGAAAGAGATAGGAGGAAAAATCACCATAGTAGAAGAACCGGAACTCAGCGAGGAGTATCTTGCCATGAAAGTGGCTAATGGAGTGTGGAAATACACAGTAGTAAATGAGAAGATAGCCGAGCAGATGAAAGAGCAATACCCAGACCTTGACTACTCCACCCCGGTTAGTTTCACACAGTTTCAGCTCTGGATAATGCCCCAGGGACGCGACTCCCTCCTCAACCTCGTCAATAAATACCTGGAGAAGAACCTAAACCCATAAACCATAACTTTGTTATAAGGGTATGAAAAAGATTCTTACCCTTGCGATGCCTTTGCTGTTGGCGATGGCATTCGTGCGTCCCGAGGCCAAGGCCTGGGACATAGACGCTAAATACACCGGACCGAAGACGGTCACTACAGATATCTCCTGGCATCCCGACATCCTGCCGGGATATGAGGCCCGCTATGTCAATCAAGGCGAGCAGTTTGACGGACCGTGCCGATCTACAATCGTACGCCTGAAATGCAAGAAACCCTCCAAAAAAGGATTCCTCTACATCCATGGTTTCAACGACTACTTCTTCCAGTCTGAGATGGGAGAACGTTTCGTCGATTCCGGTTATCACTTCTATGCCGTAGACCTCCGTCGCTATGGCCGTAGCAAGGAGCCGTGGCAGTATCCTTATAATATACGTGACATGCGCAAGTATTACGACGACATCGACTCGGCGGTAGTTCAGATGCGTCGGGATGGCATCGAGGACATCACGCTTGGAGGTCACTCCACCGGAGGACTGACGGTCATCGCATATGGTGTCGACAAGGGTAAGGATGTGCCGGTGCAGAGGATTGTTACCGACTCCCCTTTCTTAGCTTGGAACTTCAATTCCTTCTATCGCCATCTGCTCATACCTGGAGTAAGGAATATCTCCACATTCATCAAGAATGCCAAGATACCGCAGGGGAAATGCGACGGTTATGCGTATTCGCTACTGAAGCAATATGATGGCGAATGGACCTACAATACCGATTGGAAGATGATCTACTCCCCTCCTGTGACGTTCTCATGGGTAGGTCAGATACAATCCACTCAAAACAGGGTGAAGAAGCACGGC
>CAZIAX010000343.1:0-2044 GCA_964537745.1 uncultured Sangeribacter sp. | reverse complement strand
CATCCTATCCCCCGAGACCCGTTGCCTCCCCCGAGGCGCGGGTCTCAACTTTTTTCTAATGATAAATGATGAATGATGAATTATAAATGATAAAAGTCCTTAAAGTCGATAAAGACCTTAAGGACTTTCAGATTTTTTTCTCTTGCGCTTGGCTTATTGCGCTACCAATACAAAGCCATCTCTTTTAGAAAGAGTCACTTGTACTTTCTCTGGATTCTTGATCTTGAGGGTCTTCGCAGTGAGGGGAGCCTTGCCATCTTCAGAGTATATCTTCACTTCCTGGCCTTTCTGAAGCATCGGCAAGTTGAGCGTCAGCTTCAATGGTTTTTCTTCCGCCGACACGCCTGCGATATACCATTTTCCTTCCGTGCTCTTGCGCGCAAGCACCACGTATTTGCCAGGATAGCCGTCGATAAACATGGTGTCGTCCCACGTAGTGGGCACATTCTTCATGAATTCTATCGCGTCTGCCGGAGCATCGGTCAGGTTGTTGGGGGCAAGTGCGAAATTCTGCACGGGGTTCTGAAAGAGAACGGATGTAGCCAGCTGGAAAGCATCGGTGGTGCGTCGTGTAGTGCCACCGTCATTCTTACGGTTGAGGCGCTTGTTGAGCACTGTGCCGCCATACTCCATCACTCCAGCGGCATTGCGGATGAAAGGATGCAGCGTGGCGTTGAAATCCTCCATATCGCAGAAATCCTGACTGAAGACAAGATTTTCCGATGCCAATACAGCCTCGCTGCCGACATAGTTGGGATACATACGCTCCCAGCCGCGGGGCATCGTGCAGCCGTGGAATATGACGCTTATCCCATGGTCGTTGGCATCGCTGAGTATGTCCTCATAGAGGCGCATCGTCTCCTGCTTGTCGCCACCGAAGAAATCCACTTTGATTCCCTTTATGCCAAGGCTCTCGAGCCATTTCATCTCCTCCTTGCGCGGGATGGGACGCGACATCTTGTTGATCGGACCCTGCTCGATGTCGTTCCACCAGCCTGATGATGAATACCATATCAGCAGGTTGACACCTTTCGACTGGGCATACTTTGCAAGCTTTGCTATTCCTTCCTTACCGATATTGTTGTCCCACCAGTTGTCGACCAACACATTCTGATAGCCCATATCTGCTGCAAAATCGATAAATTTCACCTGGTCGTCATAATTGATGGAGTTGTCTTGCCAGAGTATCCAGCTCCATGTGCCTTTACCTGGTTTTACCTCGAAGTCCGACTGGTATAGAGGCTCCACAAGGTTCCAAGGAATAGTGGTCTCGACGATAGGTTTTAGGGTTTTCCCTACGGTTATGGTTCGCCAAGGGGTCTTTCCCGGTAGGCTGATGGCAGGATTTGCACTTCCGTTGCCGTTGTTTTCCTCCGGCATCGGATATTCGATGGCAAAGACGCCGTCCTTAAAGTCACCGAGGCGGCTTCCGCAGAAATAGCCGTCAACTCCAGTCTCTGTAAGGAGAGCCCAACCGTTGTCGCCTACGCGGAAGAGAGCAGGGAAGGTGAATCCGTGGCCGTATTGTGAGGGCTCACTGAGGGGAGCGTCGGCCTTGTAATTCTCCTCATATGAGGGCTTGGTGCGTTTCCACCCAATCATGGCGTCGCTCTGTGGGGTCAGGAAGGTAGTGGTGAAGTCTGGGAAACGGAAGCCCGAAGCCTCCTTCTCTATAATCATGCTGCGGGTCTCTCCCTCGACCGGGATGATATAGCGGAAAGCGATGTCATTGTCGCCCACCTGCCACTCAATCGACATCTTCAGTTTCTTACCTGCCGAATACTCCTCGGTCAGAGTGTTGGCGGTCCAGTCGATATGGCTCTTCTTTATCTTGGCCTGATCAAAAGATTTCTCCACCTTCCCGGTCTTTTCTCCTATGATGGTAAGGCCTTTTGAGAAGTCTCCGATATTGGATACAAAACCGAGTGGGGAATCAAGAAGAATGGGGAGCCCATCGTAAGTGACAGAATACTGCGGCTGCCCATCCTCGGAAAGCGAAGTAGTCAGCACGACGCGACCGTCGGGGCTGCTCACCGTAGCCGCC
>CAZIAX010000342.1:0-2053 GCA_964537745.1 uncultured Sangeribacter sp. | reverse complement strand
ATGGTTACTTTGTCTTTAAGTTATTAAGTTGTATTATGGTTTGATTTTTAGGTATCTTTTTAAGCTTCTTCAGTATTGCCTTTCTCCGAAGATGGCAGTGCCTATCCTGACGAGAGTGGAGCCTTCCTTCACTGCTATGTGCCAGTCCCCCGACATTCCCATTGAGACAATGTCGAAGCCACGAAGATCCGGAGCGATTTCGAGGATGCGTTTCCTCGTGTCTGCTATCTGTCGGAAGTCGTCCCTTACTCGGTCCATGTCGTCGGTGTTTGATGCCATACCCATGACTCCGCATATATGAGTGGCCTTAAGTTGCTCAAACTTCCTTTCTGAGAAATACTCAAGGAGTTCTTCAGGCGAGAAACCGAACTTTGTCTCTTCTTTGGCTACATGAAGCTGCATCAGTACGCGTGTGACGACGCCGGCTTTTTCCGATTCTTTGTCGATGAGGTCGAGAAGTCTCTCGCTGTCTACGCTTTCGATGAGCGAGGTCTTCCCTATCAGCTGGCGCACCTTGTTGGTCTGCAGATGACCTATGAAATGCCATTGGATGTCAGCGGGGAGCACGTCTACTTTCGTGAGCAGTTCTTGCACCCTGCTTTCTCCGAATATCCTTTGTCCGGCATCATATGCTTCCTTGACTGCTTCTGCCGGATGAAATTTGCTTACGGCACATAGTTTCACCCCTTCAGGCAGTTCACTGTGTATCTTCTTTATCTCTTCCGCTATCATCTTAATTATCCTGTCTTGATGTTATGGGTTCATCTCTCTATAAGTTATATTTCTTAAATAATCCTATCACCATATAAACCTATAAACCTATAAACCCATAAACCTTAACCATTCGTAGGAGTGTCGTATTCGTAGGGATAGACGTCCATAAGCGGGGTCTCTGTGATGGAGGCTATCTGGTAGTCGGCCATCGTGCCTTTCATTCCGTCCTGGAAGCGTCCAAGAGCATTCTCGAAGTCTCCTGCCTGCACGAGGATGAAACTTGCTGATTTCTTTTCCTTGCCGCTTTTTTCATCGAGCGTGATGAAGTTGACCTTCACCATATAATACTTGTCAGCGTAGTCCGATTCGTCAAAGAATATCTCGGATATCTTGGTCTTCTTTACTGCCGACACGGTAAACTCGCCTGAGATAAACGGTGTGATCTTTTCTATGATGCGGGCTTCTGCGTCGGTAAATGTCAATGCATCTACAAGATAGGGTTCGTTGACTTTCTTTACCATGCCGTTTTCCTGCATGCGGTCATATCTAATTTTGGTTTCAAACCAGAGTGCCATTTCTTTAAGTTTTTAGATTACGTTTCTTCCACATATCGTGGGCAACTGCAAAGTTAGCAATAAATTTTGAGAAATCCTCGCTTTTTCTTGGCAAATTATGTAGGAAGAGTTAATTTTGTACTTTAAAATTTTATTAAGACTCCTTAATTCATCTTTTATGGGTATCTACGGACAACTTTTCGTCACTTTCTTGAAGATTGGCGCCTTCACCTTCGGAGGTGGATGGGCCATGATATCTATCATCGAGAAGGAGATTGTCGACAAGCATCACTGGATAGAACGTGATGAGTTTCTCGACCTCCTTGCCATTGCCCAGTCTCTGCCGGGTATTCTTGCCGTCAATATCGCCACTTCCATCGGCGACCGCCTAAAGGGACTCAAGGGGGGTATCGTGGCGGCTCTCGGCACAATCCTCCCCTCTTTCCTTATCATCCTTGCGATTGCTATCTTCCTGACTCCGGAGACTATCAAAAACAATCGGACACTATCGAGCATATTCATGGGCATACGCCCGGCCGTAGTGGCTCTGATCATCGCTCCGGTCATTACTACTGCCAAAGCAGCCAAACTGAAGCTGACCACCATCTGGATTCCAGCCTTGGCAGCCCTCGTCATATCTTTGGATATGGGACTCATCTCCAACCCCATCACCTGGATAGCCCTCGGAGGCTTAGGCGGCTACCTCCACTGGGAATACTCCCGCCGCCACCTCAAATCCTAACCATGGAGCCCCGGCATGGAACCCCGGCTTCCTAGCCGGGAAT
>CAZIAX010000341.1:0-2054 GCA_964537745.1 uncultured Sangeribacter sp. | reverse complement strand
CACCAGACTTCTTGGAGTCATAGCTGAAGTATGCCTGGCAATATTTGTTGGTGTTCTCACCGATGATCTTAACTGAGTTCTTGTTGGCGCCTACTGTGCCGTCTGCACCAAGACCGTAGAACTTAGCCTGGAACATTCCCTTGCCCCCTACATTGATTTCAGGAAGCTGGGGAAGTGAAAGGAATGTCACGTCGTCTTCGATACCTACTGTGAAGCGATCCTTTGGCTCGGCTGCCTCGAGGTTCTCATATACTGCGAGAATCTGGGCAGGAGTGGTGTCTTTTGAAGAAAGACCGTAGCGGCCGCTGATGATGACAGGAGCGCCTTCTACGCCATAGTATGCATCCTTGACGTCGAGTGCGAGAGGTTCGCCGTTCGCTCCGGGCTCTTTTGTGCGGTCGAGCACGCAGAGACGCTTGCAAGTAGCAGGAACTGCTGCACGGAGATGCTTGACGCTGAAGGGACGATACAGGTGAACGGATACGAGACCTACCTTCTTGCCCTGTGCGCGGAGATAGTCGATCACTTCCTTAGCTGTGTCAGTTACAGAACCCATAGCTACAACTACGTTCTCTGCCTCTGGGTCGCCATAGTAGTCGAAGAGTGAGTAGTTGCGCCCTGTGATCTTGCTGACTTCCTTCATGTATTCCTCTACGATCTCAGGAACTGCGTCATAATACTTGTTGCAGCTCTCACGGTGCTGGAAGAATACGTCGGGGTTCTCAGCCATACCACGTGCTACTGGAGCCTCAGGTGTAAGACCACGCTTGCGGAAGTCTGCAAGTGCTTCCTGATCGATGAGGGCTGCAAGTGCATCCTGGTCGATGACCTCGATCTTCTGAATCTCGTGTGATGTGCGGAAGCCGTCGAAGAAGTTTACGAATGGTACGCGGCTCTTGAGTGTAGCAAGGTGTGCTACGCCGGAGAGGTCCATCACTTCCTGTACGCTGCCTTCTGCCAGCATTGCGAAACCGGTCTGGCGCACTGCCATTACGTCCTGGTGGTCGCCGAAGATTGAAAGCGCGTGGCTGGCAATCGTACGGGCTGACACGTTGAAGACGCAGGGAAGAAGCTCACCGGCTATCTTATACATGTTGGGGATCATCAGGAGAAGTCCCTGTGATGCAGTGTAGGTGGAGGTCAACGCTCCTGCCTGAAGAGATCCGTGTACAGCACCCGCTGCGCCGGCCTCTGACTGCATTTCCTGTACGTGAACTGTCTCTCCGAAGATGTTCTTTCTTCCTGCCGCGCTCCAGTCGTCTACATATTCTGCCATTGTAGATGATGGGGTAATCGGGTAGATTGCTGCTACCTCTGTGAACATGTAGCTCACATGTGCTGCTGCCTGGTTACCATCGCACGTCAGAAACTGCTTTTCATTGCTCATAATCTGATCGTTTTGATAAAATTATTATAGATTGTTCGATTATCCTTAGGTAGTTGAATAGTATTACGCTATTTCAAATTGCAACATTCCTGTTACAATTTGCAAAATTAATAAAAAATCTCTAAAATTCCAACAAAAAAAGGCGTGAAATTCACGCCTTTTTTATTTAATTTAAATTTTTAGGAAATTTACGAAGTTTAAAAAGTTTAGCAAGTTTAAACCAGATAAACCCATAAACCTATAAACCAATAAACCATTTACTCAGCCAAAAAAGCCTTCACCTTGCCAAGCACATTGTCTACTGTGTAGCCAAACTTCTCGTCAAGCACCTTCAGCGGTGCAGATGCGCCGAAACGCTCCATGCCGAAGATCTCCCAGTCTCCCTTCATTACTGGATAGAGTGATGCCGGAAGACCAGCTGTGATGCCGAATACCTTCACGCCTGCAGGTATCACCTCATCACGGTATGCCTTGGGCTGACGGCAGAAGAGGCCTACTGAAGGAACAGATACCACGCGGGCCCCGATGCCTTCTTCGCCAAGCTTCTGTGCTACGTGAAGTGCAAGTGAAACTTCAGATCCATTGGCTACGAGTGTCACCTTGGTATCAGGGGCGTCATAGATTACGTAGCCACCCATTGCCAACTTCTTGGCCTGCTCAGCGCGGT
>CAZIAX010000340.1:0-2059 GCA_964537745.1 uncultured Sangeribacter sp. | reverse complement strand
TGCTCCAATTTGGCCCTGGAGATGGAATTGCGGGTTGAAAAACCATCAAAGATGGGAATATTTAGGGAAAACCCTAAAGACTTTGAGAAGTTATGGCGCATCTGCGCGGCAAAACCCTCATTGTTGAAGCCTGATGTCTTATAGTAGTTGGTTCCCAGTCCGGCATTGAAAGAGAGGGTAGGAAGATATCCTGATTTGGCCACTTCCACATTCTCTCCGGCAGCCTGACGGCGTATTGCAGCAGCGCGGAGGGTATGGTTGGCCATCTGCATATTGGTCCACACCTCCTCCAGCGACGGCATATGAAGATTCTCCTTCGGAAGAGGAAGGATGTCGAAAGTGCCGTTGTTTTCGATATTGAGCAGATTGGCAAGATCAAGGAGAGCCATAATGCTGTCGTTCTGAGCATTGACCACCGTGAGTTCGTCGCGGCTCACCTGCGCACGGGCCTCGAAAAGGTCAAGTTCCGGTATCTTGCCAGCCTCCAAAAGGATCTCACGCCGCAGCAACTCATCTTTTGACACGCCAAGACTCATACGCGCCACTCCGAGTGCCTCGCGCGAATATAGAGCCTGCAGATACGCCGCCATCACGTTGATGGTGACGTCATCTTTCGTAGCTTCCGACTGCTCCACGAGAGCCTGGAGGTTTGTTTCGGAATATTTTATCGAGCGCACCACGCGCAGCCCCTGAAAAAGAGGCACGGAGAGTTGCGCTCCTAAAGAGAATGAGTTAGTATTGCGGTTGGCATAGGTATTGTCGGCGGTCAGACCACGGCCAAAACTGAAGTTTTCCGAGCCATAGCCACTGACGTTGGGGAGCACACGGTCTTTCGCCTCACGCACAGCAAGCTCACCCTGACGGGCAGCATTGAGTCGCTGACGCACCTCCACATTGTGGGTGAGCGCATAGCTGATGCAGGAGTCAAGACTCCATGCCTGCTCGGCAAGGAGCAAGGGTGAAGAGGCAAGGAGCAAGACAATAAGGATAATATTTCTTTTCATGATAACTTTCACATCATTTCAATTTGTCATCTTGTCAATTTGACAAATTGACGCTAACAACTTACAACTTATAACTTTTCGGCGCGGATTACGTCGGACTTCTTCAGGCCCTTCTTGATCTCGACATTGATTCCGTCGGAGAGACCGGTCTCAACAGCACGGCGCTCAAACTTAGGCTGAGGCACAGTATCAGTGCGGACAAAGACAAAGGTGCTGTCGCGCTCAAAGACCACTACACTTTCGGGGAGACTCAACACGTTTTTCACCTCAGAAAGAAGTATCGACGCATTCGCGCTATATCCGGAGCGAAGCGAGGAGACATCGTCGACCGTAAGGGCAGCCTTTATCTCGAATGTATTGGCCCCATTGTTTTCCGTTCCCTTTGGAGAGATATACTCGAGCACTGCAGATGGATGCACGTCAGGAACTGCACCGATGGTGATGTCCATCGGCATGCCAGGTTTCAAAAGCCCCACCTCCGTCTCGTCGACGTTGCCTCGGAAGATAAGATTGGTCATGTCGGCTATGGTAGCGACTGTAGTACCGTCGTTCATCGTATTTGCCTGGATTACAGAGGAACCTACCTTTACCGGCACATCGAGTACCAATCCGGTGATAGTAGCGCGTACGAGCGTGTTGCTTTCCTGGGCATTGAACTGTGAGACACCCTCCTTTACAATCCGATATGAATCCTTTGCGTAGTTAAGGTCCTGACGGGCTTTGACGAGAGTTTTCTCGGCATTCTCATATTCCTCCCGGGAGATTACCTTCTTGTCGTAAAGGTCTTTCGAGCGGTTAAACTTCACGAGAGCATCGTCGGCCTCCACCTGCGCGGCATCAATACGCGACTGCGCGTTTGAGAGCTGCGAAGCTTCGGGGATTACCTTGATACGGGCTATCACGTCTCCTTCATGCACGAAGTCGCCGGCTTCCACATCTATCTGGGTGATGATACCCGATATCTGAGGTTTGATCTGAATCTCATCGCGAGGCTCAATCTTGCCGTTGAGTACAGTGGTGCGACGAATGTCGCTCATTTCGGGGGTGACAGTAGC
>CAZIAX010000339.1:0-2061 GCA_964537745.1 uncultured Sangeribacter sp. | reverse complement strand
TTAGTTCTTTTTTACCGAATCACCAAACTTTTAGACAATTTTTAGCGAATTTTATACAAGTTTTCACTTTCCAACACAAAACAGGTCTGATTCTCCAGAATCAGACCCGTTATTTTAAAGATGCATAGTGAATGGGAAGGCGACTTGCTTTAGCTTGGGCGTAGCCAATTGCAACCGCCTCGTGCAGGCAAATGCTTACTATGGTTAGAAATGCGAAGTTCCATCAAAGCAGTGTGTGCACACCTGCTCTTTAGGAAGTCCGATAGCCTCAATGAGATTTTCGAGAGTGTTAAACTTGAGCGATGTCAGACCATAGCGCTCGCGCATTTTCTCTACCATCTTGCAGTAGCGGCAGCTTCCCGTCTTGGCATATTCTTCAAGGTGTGCATTGGGATCCCCCTCGAGCTCCTCGATGATGCGGCGGGTCAGCAATTCCATCTCTGATTTAGAAGAGGTGAAGTTGAGATAGCGGCAGCCGTAGATGAGCGGCGGACAAGCTATGCGCATATGCACTTCCTTAGCTCCGCAATCGAAGAGCACCTTCACATTGTCGTTGAGCTGAGTCCCGCGTACTATTGAGTCGTCGCAGAAGAGAGCGCGTTTTCCTTTGAGCATTGCCTCATTTGGCACGAGCTTCATCTTGGCGATGAAACTGCGCATCGACTGGTCGGAAGGAGTGAAGCTGCGTGGCCATGTAGGAGTGTACTTGGAGATGCAGCGCTGGTAGGGAGTGCCGTGTCCGGCTGCATATCCGAGAGCCATGCCTACGCCTGAATCCGGAATGCCGGCTACACAGTCGATTTCGGTTTCAGTGTCTTGCTGGCCGAAAGTATAGCCCGACTTGAAACGAACTTCCTCCACGTTGCGCCCCTCGTAGGTAGAGGTGGGGAATCCATAGTAGACCCACATGAAGGAGCAAATTTGTATCTCCTTGTTGGGCTCGCGGAGCTGACGGATACCGTCGGGTTTCAGTTCAACAATCTCGCCGGGACCGACATCGCGGAGAAGTTTATAGTCAAGGTTGGGGAAAGATGTTGACTCGCTGCTGACAGCAAAGCCGTCTTCCTTTTCTCCAATCACGATTGAAGTGCGTCCGAGTTTGTCGCGACCTACGATGACAGAATCCTCTGTCAGAATCAGCATCGAGCATGACCCTTTCACCTTATTATAGACATTTTCTATACCTTCAACGAAAGTCTTACCTTGGTTGATGAGTAGGGCTATAAGTTCGGTAGGGTTGGTTACTCCCGAGCTAAGTTCGGCGAAATGAGCGCCGCTGTCGAGGAGTTCTTTCTCGAGCTCGTCCATGTTGTCGATTTTCGCTACGGTCACGATAGCGTAGCGCCCGAGATGAGAATTGATGGTGATTGGTTGAGGGTCCGTGTCGCTGATGACTCCGATGCCCATGTTGCCCTTGTACTTGTGCAACTCAGATTCAAACTTAGTGCGGAAATAGGAACTTTCGAGAGAGTGGATCGATCTGCAGAATCGTTTCTCTTCAGGATCATAGGTCACCATACCGCCGCGGCGTGTGCCGAGATGTGAGTTATAATCGACACCGTAGAAGATGTCGTTAACACACTTGCGTTTTAAGGCTGCGCCAAAAAAACCTCCCATAAGATTGTCAAGTTTAGCTTGTTACCTGTATTTAATAATGTCTCTGGCGGCCCCGAGTCGGACCATTCCCCAGATTCACACTGCAAAATTAATAAAAAGTTGGAAAAAATCCCTCACCGACCCCCAAATTTTTTTGTGAGAATTTAGATTGAGAGTTATGAATTGAGAAATGGCTCCGCATTGAGGGGTTGGCTCTGGATTTTTCAATTAGATTTGAGAAGAAACCGTTTTATCAGGAAGAGGATGATGATTGCGAGAAGTGCTAGGATTAGAATTAGCCAGGGATTTAAGTGGGAGGCTGGAGCCATCATGGGTTTTGATATAGCCGAGACTTCTGTCATTGAATAAGTGGTGGAGTCTTGAGTTATGGAGTCCTGGACGACAATGTTGAGAGTGGAGGTCTTTTGAAGGTCTGTTCTGGCTATGTCGGCTGACTTTACACCT
>CAZIAX010000338.1:0-2064 GCA_964537745.1 uncultured Sangeribacter sp. | reverse complement strand
CTCGGAGAGGCGATTTGTGATAGAGTTTTTATCCAATATACTTGACAGCAAACTGAACACTCTACCAAATAGACAAAAAACACTTGCCTACCTCAGAAAAATTGAGTAAATTTGCAAGGATAGCGGAATATATGGGTAAATGACCAAGATTAAAGCTCGAAAAATATGTACAGACACGATGATAGGACAGTCATAACGCTTGATGCGGGAGGCACCAATTTCGTATTCGGCGCCATGCGCGGATGCGAGTATATTGTTGCTCCAATCACATATCCATCCAATGCACATGACCTTGACCTTTGCCTTGACACCATGGTAAAGGGATTTCATGAGGTAATCGACCAGCTGGAGGAGAAACCTGTGGCTATCAGTTTTGCCTTCCCCGGTCCGGCAGACTATCCCAACGGAATCATAGGAGGATATCTTCCCAACTTCCCCTCTTTCAGAGAGGGAGTGGCATTGGGCCCTATGCTTCAGAATGAGTTCGGCATTCCCGTCTTCATCAACAACGATGGCGACCTTTTCGCATATGGCGAGGCCCTTTGCGGAGCAGTGCCGGAACTCAACCGAAGACTGAAGGATACAGGAAGCCAGAAACATTACAAGAATCTTCTTGGCTACACCTTTGGCACCGGTTTTGGAGTCGGTATGGTTGTCAACGGCGAGCTCAACCGTGGTGACAACTCCTGTGTGGAGACATTCTGCCTTCCCCACAAGACCAAAGAAGGAATCATCGTGGAGGATGGTGTGGCAGTCCGTGCCATCAAGCGTGTCTATGCAGAAGCATCTGGCGACTATGGCCACAATTTCGAGCCCAAGGAGATATGTGAGATAGCCGACGGCAAGCGTGAGGGCAATCAGGAGGCAGCCCGCAAGGCTTTTGCCGAGTTTGGCGAGACAGCCGGCGATGCAATGGCAATTGCTGCGCAGCTCATCGACGGCATTATAGTGATAGGTGGAGGCATCACAGCCGCCAGCCACTGGATAATGCCTTCCCTCTTGACAGAGCTGAGATCGGAACTCTCCACGTTGGGTGGCGACAAGGTGCGAAGGGTACAGATGGAGGTCTTTGACCTTGATGACCCAGCCGACTTTGAGAAGTTTGCCAAAGGAAACCCAAAGAAAATTGCAGTCAGAGGCACTAATCTGACAGTGGAATACGATGATATGAAGCGTATTGGTGTTACGCTTTCCAAACTCGGTGCGAGCAAAGCCATCTCTGTAGGAGCCTATTCATTCGCACTTTCTCAAATAGACAAAGAAGAAGATGAAGATTGAGAAAGCTCCAATTAGATTCGTTCCCTATCTGAAAAGCGTGATATGGGGAGGCGAGAGGATATGCCGCTATAAGGGCATTGAGCAGACGGAAGAGAATATAGGCGAAAGCTGGGACATATCAGCCGTGGCAGGACATGAATCTGTCGTGGCCGACGGTCGCTACAAGGGTCTCAGCATCACTGAGCTTATTGAGCGATTTGGGCCTGAGTTGTTGGGCAGCGATGTCTACGAGCGTTATGAGGGTAAATTCCCGTTGCTTATCAAACTCATCGATGCCAACGACAATCTATCGGTGCAGGTGCATCCCAACGATTTCCTTGCCAAGCAACGCCATGGTAGCCTTGGGAAGTCAGAGATGTGGTATATCATCCATACTGAAGAGGGGGCGAAGATTTATTCCGGTCTAAACCGCAGGATGACCCCGGAGGATTACGTAAAAATGGTGGAAGACAACACCATAGAGGAAGCTCTCGCTGTGCATGAATCGCATGCTGGAGACATCTTCTTCCTTCCAGCCGGTCGTGTGCACGCCATTGGGGCAGGCAATCTGCTTGCCGAAATCCAGGAGTCGAGCGACATCACCTACCGAATCTATGATTACGGACGTCGTGACGCACATGGAAACACCAGGCCGCTTCATGTCGACCTTGCCAAAGACGCAATTGACTTCACCCACTATGAGAGCTACAAAAGCCCTTCGCCAGATGATGATGAGAAGGAAGCGGTAATTGCCAAATGCGACCATTTTACGGTAAGTCGCATATTGCTCGAGGGCGAAATGAGTCT
>CAZIAX010000337.1:0-2075 GCA_964537745.1 uncultured Sangeribacter sp. | reverse complement strand
AAACCTGAAACCTGAAACCTGAAACCTGAAACCTGAAACCTAAAAATCCTTAAAATGGGGCGCTGTCTTATCCGGCAGCGCCCCTTTAGCATCATATGAGGTAATAAAGCGACCAGATTCTCGTTAATTCAATAAACAACACACGCTTTATAGACAGTTATGACAAACAGACGAAAACTTGTGATGGCCACCAACAACGCCGCCAAACTGCGCGAGGCCAGGGCCATCGCGGGCGACCGCCTCGAGATCCTGAGTCTCGGGGATATCGGTTATCATCATGATATAGAAGAGACTGCCGACTCTCTCGAAGGCAACGCACTTATAAAAGTGCGCGCCATAAAGGAGGCCACAGGCTTTGATTGCTTCGCCGACGACACCGGCCTTCTGGTCGATGCCCTTGACGGCGCTCCCGGCGTGCACACAGCCCGCTATGCCGGAGAAGACTGTAATCCCGACCGCAACATCGACCTCCTCCTCCACAACCTCGAGGGTGTGGCCGACCGCAGCGCACGTTTCGCCACTTGCGTCGCCCTCTCTCTCGACGGAGAAGAGCACACTTTCGAAGGCTCGGTAGAAGGCACCATCGCCACCAAGCGCAGCGGCTCCCACGGCTTCGGCTACGACCCCGTCTTCGTTCCCAACGAGACCGGAGTATGCTTCGCCGAGATGACCGACGAGGCCAAGAATGCCATCTCGCACCGCGGCCGCGCCATCTCAGCCATGATGAAGTGGCTCTCAGCCCTCTGCATCTGCATATTCTGCGCACTCAGCAGCCACGCGGCATCTGCCAACACCTCCGCCGACTGGCGTCTCTACAACACCTACGACGACCAGGTGGAAAACATCTTCGACACCCCTGACAAGACTTATTTCCTCGCCCAGGCCCAGATCTACGATAGGTATAACTCAGACAACGCAGAAAAGCTATTTTTCCTGTTTGCAAAAGACAAGGAGACCGGCGAGGTGCGTCCATACAATATCCAAAACTACCTCAATCGCTCGCTCATCCGTCAGGCAAACTACAACGCGCGTAAGAATTATCTCTTCCTCGTCTACGACGACTATTCCATCGACCTCCTTTACGATGACGGCACTGTAGTCAACTTAAAGGCACTAAGCAGTTTCGACACAACTCTTTCGAAAGACGTTCGCTCCATTTCTTTTGATCCGGACCATGACCGCGCATACATCGCTACCGACTTTGGATTCATAATCTTCGACGATAAGAAGTATGAAGTAGTATCCAGTGGCATTTATGGTCAACCTATCGACAAGATGCTGCGCGTTGCAGACTATCTTGTGATTCTTCGTGGCAATCGCCTTTATAAGGATTACATCAACAATCCCCATCTCTCCCTCTCCGATTTCAAGGAAGTCGACTGGGCTGGAGACGGTGATGCCACCGAATTGCTCCCACTGACTGCTCAAAGATGCCTAATTGCCAGAAAAGCCAATGGCACCACCACCTACCACATACTTAGCTTTGAAGAAGACTCACAGAATCCTTCTGTTTACTCCCTTTTCAATCTCGACAACTCCACTATCTCCGAAAACAAGGATGGTCTCTTGATAGCCCGATATGGGTATGTCTACCAGATCCCTCGCGACAACAATAACTACGAATATCTCCCTCGTCGTGAGGAGGACTCAAACATTCCTTGCGGAAGCTGGGACTACAAGGAGTTCCATTTCGCACGATCGAGAGAAGGTTTCTACTCTGTCAGATGCGAGAAGGATGGCTCATGGGTGGTCACAAGCCAGATTGCCCGACCAATTGCTCCTGCCGTATTCCGTAGCAACAACCTGATGTATTCCCCATCCCTCGGCATGTTGGCCAACACTCACGGCATCAATCAGAACTTCGAATCCCGAATGGCACAGAACCCAATCCTTCTCTCTGCATTGAGAGACCAGGAATGGATTCCCTATGGATATCCCTATCTCGATAAAGCCAACTCACTCCGCCTTATCAATCCTTGCGGAATGGCCCAAGACCCTGATAATCCCGAGATATTCTATTTCGGCTCTGTCCACAATGGACTTATTCGCTACCACATTAGCGATCCGGAACAAAT
>CAZIAX010000336.1:0-2092 GCA_964537745.1 uncultured Sangeribacter sp. | reverse complement strand
GGCGCCTCGTCTAAGCAACTCTGACTTGATATCTTCAAGAATCTTATGATTGGGGAACAAGGATGCTTCAAAATCATTGACCATTATCCTTTGCCATTCTTCTACAGGCAACTTAGCTATTTCCCGAAGTGAGCGCTCGGAGACCTTGGGCTTCACGCCCGCAAAGGCTTCTTTTGTGGAAATTGACACTTCTGGCTTGACAAGTAAGCACCACCAACCGGAAAGATCCAGATCTACTGGCTCTATCCTCTCCCCTACTCCTTCGGCATAGCAGGGGCGATTGTAGATGAAGAAGGGGCAGTCTGCGCCTAAACGCAACGCCATGGCAGCCAGTTGCTCATCGCTGAAGGGGAACCCTTCCAACTCATTTAGCATACGCAATACGAAAGAGGCATCGGCACTTCCACCTCCGAGTCCTGCTCCATCAGGAAGGTGCTTTTCGAGGGTGACTTGATACTCCCTAAGAGTCGGGTATTCCTCTTTAAATTGTTTCCATGCCTTATACACGAGATTCTTCTCGAGAGGACAGTCGACTTGTCGGCCAGTGAAGCGGAACTCGGTCTTTTCGGCAGGGGTTATCTCGAGTATGTCGCAGAAGGGCTCCGGATTTTCCGGAGTGCCATTGTATTTGCCTACAGGATAAAACAGAGTCTCGAGGTCGTGATAGCCGTTGGGACGTCTTCTTACTATGTTTAGGCCAAGATTCAGTTTGGCATTTATGAAGGTTATCATTGTCTTGGGAATAATAAAATCAGAATACAAGAGCGGAGGGCGAGATAGCTGGTGAAGGACATCCACAGCAGCCATTGGGTGTGGCTTAGGGTGTAGATGAGGATGGCGAAGAGGGAGACTCCACAGAGAGTGGATATCAGCATCGGACGCGTGTGGGTGAGTCCGATGTAAAAGCCGTCATAGATGAAGGCGCAGGCTCCAGCCACTGGCAAGAGCGAGACCCAGAGCCTACAATCCTCTACGCTTGAGGCTACCGCCGCAGAATCGCTCAACAGTCTTACTACATATGGTAGAGCCACAGTGTAGACCATCACGAAGGCAACGGTGACAAAGGCAGTCCATTTAAGCAATCCTCTGATGGATGCCCTAAGCATATAGCCATCGTGAGCTCCTGCATATCTTCCTATCAAAGCCTCCCCAGTAAAGGCAAATCCATCCATAAAATATGAGAAAAACAGGAAGAGCTGATTGATGACTGCATTCGAACTTACCTCCACATCACCCAATCGGGCGCTGTAGGAATAGAGCATCATAGTCAAGGCTATAAGACATGCCGAACGAAAGAAAAGATTGGAGTTGACATTAAACATCTTTTTCCAATCTCCTTTCACTGAACGAGAAGCGGACTTCCTTTTCTTAAGTCTTACACCATGCTTACGGCATAGTCGCACTACAATCCACACGGCGGGAAGAAGTATCAGCCACTGTGCTGCCAAAGTGCCGTAGGCTATTCCTTCAAATCCCATACCAAAGCCATATACAAGTGTCAGAGTTGCTATGACATTCAAGACACTCATGCCGATATTGACAGCCATGGCGGAGGTAGTAGACTGCATGCCTATCATCCAACCGGTCAAGGCCGTAAGCACCATCATCGGTATGCACCCTAAGATGCATATGGAGAAATAGACACCTGATAGCTCAGTGACCTCAACGGAAGCACCCATGACCCTCTGAAGCACTCCGAGCATTGGAGAGTGTATGGCAAGTATGAAAAGACCTATGACAATCGCCAGACCTACGGAATTGCTAAGGCTTGATGCTATCCCAGCCTTATCTTTGGCACCAAAGTAAGTGGCTGTGATTCCTGACGTGCCAGCCCTAAGAAAATTGAAAAGCCAATACATGGTGGTGATCATCACCGAGCCGATGGCAATTCCGGCAAGATACTGCTCGCCGTCCATATGTCCGGCCACAGCCGTGTCGCACAGACCAAGCAGCGGAACCGAGATATTACTCAGCACCGTCGGCACCGTCATCCGGACTATTTTGCGGTCAAGTGACACTTTTTCGCCCTCTTTTTCACTTATCATAGTGCAAAGTTGAAAAAAAAATGTGAAACGACCAAGGAATTTATTGT
>CAZIAX010000335.1:0-2101 GCA_964537745.1 uncultured Sangeribacter sp. | reverse complement strand
AGTGCACCGTAGCTGCCGTTGGGACGCCGCTGATAGGTCAGATACTCGTCGAGACACCTCTCGTCGCGCTCTATATATAGTCCTTCACGCACCACACGCACCAGATTGGATATCACCATCGGTTTTGTGCTCACGTTAGTGTGAAAGCCATATTTTCGTGGTCTTCCTTCCATGATGTCTTCCGGACTTTGGCGCCGGGCATAAAGGTTGGGATAGCAGTCGCGAAGCTGGTTGAGGATGAACGCCGACTGGTCACCGTCGACATAACGGTCCGGGTCTCGCGTCTCCAGCGTGTTAGATTCGATGACGAGTAATGAGTCTCCATACCATTTGGCAATCCTTGCGGCCAACCATGCCAGGAGGTCCATGTCGCAATGGCCGCGCCATTGCGCAGCTATCGCCGGACCGCCACCGCACAACATGCGTATACGGTCGAAGACCGCTATCACACTCCAGTCGGCCTTCATGCTGCGTCCTCCGACGTCTACCACCGTCAGATATCGGTCGTGCATCGCCTTGGGGCGTCCATTTTCCAGAGATGGCATATCCCACACCTTCAGTCGACCGTTGGGGTCTGGCTCAAAAGTGATACCCTCCAATGCACGCTCCCCATAGTCGGCGAGAGCCTCCAGTTCGCCGCTGAAGCGGGGCGGCATGCACGATGACTTAAGAGCCAATGTCTTGGCACGGTTGAAGACGTTGGCACCACTGTTGACGAAAGCCTCCAGGTCATTGCTCGGAAATTCAGAAGCCAATTGATCGTTGTTCTCACAGCCGGCGCGGCTGGAGATATACCAGTTGATGGCCTCGAGAGTGGCTCCCGCCTCCCAAAGACTCCATATGTATTGACCAGTCGCTTTGCGCAGACAATCAGAGAAATTCGAGTTGCGTTCTTTCACAATTTGCTCCGCCAACGCCCTTCGATCGGCAACTGGCTTGGAATATTTCTCAATCTCGAACCAGGCCACGAATAATGGGCGATAGAGCGAGGTGCCGCTCTTTGCGGCCAGGTATTCCTTATGAAAAAAGGTGCCGACGCCATTGGCCGTAGACTCCATTACTATCATAGTCTCGGGATAGAGCAGAACGCCCGACGTAGCCGCCCTCATGATGTCTTCGGGACGTTTTCCGTCCGTCTTCTTCCATAGTCCCACCTCCGTCAGGTGTACCAACGCGTAGTCGCCGCCACGGCATGCGTCCGGACGCTCGGCGCTTCCTGCCTTGATGCGGAAATTTCGGCGAGGAATCGTGATTGTAGTGCGAGAAAGTCCTGAGTTGACATATACCTTCTCCTTCTCCGGCATCGGCTCGCCGTCAGCGGTCAAGAGACTACGCGGATACTGGTCGAGAGCACGCTTTGCCATAGCGATCACTTCATCTGTGCCGGAGTTCTGTTGGGCGATAATCAAGGAGTTGAAACTCGTCTGGCGCATGAGCTGAATCCAGAGCATATAAATCTGGGTGGCGGTGCTTCCACCCCATTGACGAGCCTTCACGAGTATGATGCGGATAGGCAATCCTTCCTCGCGCATCTTTTCGAATTCACCGATAAGTTTACGTTGGGGCGGGTTCAGTAGGAATGGGAGGTCGGGCCCGCCCTCCTTGCTTTTTATTTTGATGCATTTGTAAGCCCAGAATGGAAAATCGAAGCGGCAGCGGAGTTCAAACCACCGCTGCCTCGCATTTTCAATCGACCCAGGAAATACCTCGGTCAGAGCTCTGCCTGCCATCAGGCCTTTTACCTCCGAGGTCTCTTGCATGGCTATTGGGATGTAGAGAGTGGATGGTTCGAGTTCTGGGATGGTGATGGGAAATCGGGTGCCGGGGCTCAGGGCGCCTTGGACGGGGTCGTAGTGGGCTTTTAGGGTTTTCATGCGTCGGGTGTCCTCTTTGAGGACTTGGGAGATTAGAATTTCGTCGGGGGTGGTGGATGATTGCATGGGGAATATTGTTATAAGGTTTAGGGGGTTTAGGAAGTTTAGGGGGTTTATGGGGAGGGGGCATGGCCATGGTTAGGGGGAGTCGGCACGGCGGAGGCGAGACGCCTCCGTTCCACGGCTACGCAGTATTAAACCATTTAAACCAATTAAACCAATTAAAC
>CAZIAX010000334.1:0-2140 GCA_964537745.1 uncultured Sangeribacter sp. | reverse complement strand
CTCAGGCTGAGATGAAGGTGTTTCAGCGGTGTGTCGGTTCCTTCACTGAAGATGTGGAGATGGATATCGTCTCCGCATTGCCTCCATTGAATGTTGGAGACGAGGTGATGATTGAGAATGGCTCTCATCTCGATGGTCAGAAAGCCATCATCCGCAAAGTCCGTAACGTAGATGGCACCGTCACCTATACCCTCCGCCTCTCTGACACCGCCTACATAAAATTCCAGGACGTAAGCCTTCCCGCCTCCCACCTCTCCAAACTATAGTAAAAGGGACACTCAAACCGAGTGCCCCTTTACCAATTGCATTGTTTCACAATTTATAGCTTGTAAACTTCCACTCCGGCGAGGAGGAAGCAGCCGGTGCCGTAGTCGTCGAAGTCTGGCACTGAGTCGTAGGCTACCGGCTGACCATCTTTAGGCTCCTTGCCAGTACCTTGTACATATCCGAGATATCCATTCTCATGTACTGCCTCATTCACCATAGCATTCCAAGCCTTGGTGATGACCGGCATATACTTTGCCTTGTCGAGGATACCGTTGCGAACTCCCCAAGCCATGCCATAGACGAAGAGGGCAGTTCCGGTGAGTTCCTTGCCTCCGAAGTTGTCTGGGTCATGGAGCGAAACATTCCAGAATCCATCAGGACGCTGACACTTCACGAGTGCAGCACACATATCCTGAAGGTCTTTCACGTATGTAGCGCGGTGCGGATCATCAGCCGGAGTGTCTTCAAGAACACGAACTAGAGCTGCGACCACCCAACCGTTGCCACGGCTCCAATAGCAGTTCTTTCCGTTGGGTTCCTTATAAGGAGGCACGAAGTCTGCATCTCTCCACCAGAGACCTTCCTTCTGGTTGTACAGGCCACCTGCAAGAGTGTTGCGGCTCCATTCATACATATCCCATGCCTTCTCTGAATATTTCTTGTCACCAGTCACAGCGCTAAGTTTTGTGAGCACCGGCATACCCATCTGGATAGCATCAATCCAAGTCCAGTCGTCGACCTGCGGTGTATTCACCAGCATGTTGCAGAGAGCGATGGTTTGAGTCAGCATCTCTGGGTTGGGAGTCAGTTTGTAGAGGTCGATGTAAGTCTGGCCGCAAGCGTAGTTGTCGGCGTTGCGTGTAGTAGTGTCATCGCGACGCATGCCCCACTTGAAACCCTCAGCCCAGTCAGTGGCATACTGCCAGTATTTCTTATCAGGGTAGATTGAGTGAAGCGCCATCAGTCCTTCGAAATATATGGACCGCGTCCAGATGTTGGCCTCATATACTTTCTTGCGACTGTAGTAGGGGATTCCCAAGAGAGGGTCAGGATGCTTGCGCATGTAGAGGTCGTTGACCTTGATGAGGGTCTTCAGTGTCTCCTGGCGAGGAGGCAGCTCTTCCTTTGCCATAATGGCCGGCACGGCCATCAGCACAGCAAGGATGCTAAGAATTACTTTCTTCATAGGTTAATTTTTTTAAGTATTTTGCTTATTATGTTTTTTTTAATCAATTTGTCAATTTGTCATTTTGTCAAATTGACAAATTCCCAATTCTCAATTCTCAATTCTCAATTCGAACTAAAGGAATTATCCTAACTTCCGAGTTGAGTCCAGCCGGCACTGTCTCCCAGTCCGAATAGTCCACTACCTTCTTGCCGATGACGCTTGCGATGTTGGCATCCTTGAAGATCTTCCATTTCTTTCCCTTGCGGTCATAGTCAGCGATTCGGTTTGCCGGAAGGTTGGTGACGTCTATTTCGAGGGTGTTCGTTCCCGGTTGGAGCAGCTCTCCGATTTTGATAGTAAAGGGCACACTCCAGACTTTACCTGCATCTTTGCCATTGACTTTTACCGAGGCGCTCTCGCGTAGGTCGCCAAGGTCAAGAAGCCATTCATCGGCCTTCACATCTTTCGGCAACTCAAACGAAACAGTGTAGCGGCCAGTAGCAGTGTTGACCTTTGCCTCATCCACTGGAAGATTGGTCCAAGCTGTCACTGTATCCGTCTCAAACGTTCCCTCAATTGACGGTTGGCTTTCAAGGAAAGTTATGCTCCACCCCTTGTCGATGTTGACCGGCTCTCCCTTCTCATAGTATGCCCAATCCTCAGCTACGATATCAGTGGGGAAGGTCTTCAGAAGAAGTGATTGCC
>CAZIAX010000333.1:0-2183 GCA_964537745.1 uncultured Sangeribacter sp. | reverse complement strand
GAACTCGGTACTGTACTCGCCAACGATGAGGTATCCGAAGGTCTCAGCGTACGCGGTGGTTTCCCCGTGGAGCAGAAACTCATGCGCCAATGGTGTCTCCGCGTATCTGCCTACGCGCCCCGCCTCCTCGACGACCTCAACGACCTCGCATGGAGCGACTCCCTCAAGGAGACCCAGCGCAACTGGATTGGACGCAGCGAGGGTGCCGAGATGAGATTCCCGGTAAAAGACTCTGACATCGAGCTCGAAATCTTCACCACTCGCGCCGACACCGTCTTCGGCGTGACATTCATGGTCCTCGCACCCGAGTCTGAATACGTCAAGTTGCTGACTACTCCCGAGCAAAAGGAAGCCGTAGAGAAATATCTCAACGAAGTGAAGCACAAGACCGAGCGCGAGCGCCAGATTGATAAGAAAGTCTCCGGTGTCTTCACTGGCTCATATGCAATCAATCCGCTCAGCGGAAAGGAAATTCCTATCTGGGTGAGCGACTATGTGCTTGCAGGCTATGGTACTGGTGCTATCATGGCCGTGCCGGCGCATGACTCGCGCGACTATGCATTTGCAAAGAAGTTCAATCTCCCCATCATCCCTCTCATCGAGGGCGCCGACGTGTCGGAAGAGAGCTTCGACGCCAAGGAAGGCATCGTATGCAACTCCTGCGGCCCGGACCTCGACCTCAACGGTCTGACAGTGAAGGAGGCCATCGCCAAGACCAAGGAGCACATCGCTGAGAAAGGCATCGGACGTGTGAAGGTCAACTATCGCCTGCGCGACGCCATCTTCTCCCGCCAGCGCTACTGGGGCGAGCCGTTCCCAGTCTACTACAAAGACGGCATCGCCTACCTCATGGATGAATCAGCCCTCCCGCTCCTCCTCCCCGAAGTAAGCAGCTATCTCCCTACAGCCGACGGCGAGCCCCCGCTGGGCCGTGCTGAAAACTGGAAGACTCCGGAAGGATACCCAATCGAGCTCTGCACTATGCCAGGTTTCGCAGGAAGCTCCGCATATTATCTGCGCTATATGGACCCGCACAACGACGAGGCACTCGTAAGCCGTGAGGCAGATGAATATTGGCGAGACGTCGACCTCTATGTAGGTGGAGCCGAACACGCTACCGGCCACCTCATCTACAGCCGCTTCTGGAATAAATTCCTCTACGACCTTGGTCTCGTAGTAAGCCCGGAGCCATTCAAGAAGCTCGTCAACCAGGGTATGATTCAGGGTCGCACCAACTTCGTCTACCGCATCAAGGGCACCAACACATTCGTAAGCAAGGGTCTCATCGACCAATATGATACTATGCCCATCCGCGTCGACGTCAACATCGTCAGCAACGACATCCTCGACCAGGACGCATTCCGCGCTTGGCGTCCAGACTTCGCCGACGCTGAGTTCATCCTCGAAGACGGCAAGTATGTCTGCGGATATGCCGTGGAGAAGATGTCTAAGTCGATGTTCAACGTCGTTAATCCCGACGATATCGTCGAGAAATACGGAGCCGACACACTCCGTCTCTATGAGATGTTCCTCGGTCCGGTGGAGCAGTCAAAGCCTTGGGACACAAACGGCATCGACGGCGTCAACCGTTTCCTCCGCAAGCTCTGGACTATCTTCGAGCGCCGCTCCGACGCAGAGCGTTCCGCAAAGGAAAAGAAAATCATGCACACCCTCATCAAGAAAGTGAGCCAGGACATTGAGAACTTCTCCTTCAACACATCTGTGGCAGCATTCATGATTGCGGTCAACGAGCTCGGCAAACTCCCGACAGTGAGCATCGAGTCGATGGATGAGTTCGCTCGCCTCCTCGCCCCCTTCGCTCCCCACATTGCCGAAGAATTCTGGCATCAGCTCGGGCATGAGGGCAGCGTGGCCGACAGCGAGTGGCCCGCATGGGATGAAGAGGCCCTTAAGGAAGACACCGTGAAGTATCCCGTCCAGTTCAATGGCAAGATGCGCTTCAATATCGAGGTGCCCGCAGGAAGCGACAAGGCAGCCGTTGAGGCAGCCGCCCTCGCCGACCCCGCAGCCGCAAAGTGGCTCGAGGGAAAGACCCCGAAAAAGGTCATCGTCGTCCCCGGCCGCATCGTCAACATAGTCCTCTAAAGCTCCAGAGGTAGGGACGCACGGTTCGTGCGTCCGCGCGCGTCCCAAAACCGCGTAGCCTCTGAAGCCTGAAACCT
>CAZIAX010000332.1:0-2204 GCA_964537745.1 uncultured Sangeribacter sp. | reverse complement strand
GGAGAGTATAGAGCAGCGAATTCGGTCATGTCGCGGCTGTCAGGGTCGATACTCTATATCCATGTACCAACGATTAATGATGAACGATTAACGATCATGTTAGCAATGCGGGATGCAGGTTTGGGTGTGAAGGGCCTGTGTGAGCCTCAATATCACACGGAAACATGTAGGCTGCATTGGTTGATGCAGGGATCTTGGTCAGCTTGGCATCACGCAGAGACCGCTGGGGTGGTGAGTGCGCAAGGCTGACGTTTTGTGGCAGGAAGTCATTGTGCTCTTTCCGGATCTCGGATGGGGGCTTCTTGTTGAGCCTTCGCTGAAGCTCAGGCCTGGACAAAAAGATGCCATACTGGGTCTGGCACGAAGTGATCCGTCAGGACACTGGCCTTCGTGAAGAAAACTTAATCCTCTGATTTGGTTTTCTGAGTGCAAAGTTAATACTAGAAATGGGGTGGTGAGCCTTATCCGTCAAAAAACTTTTTTTATTTTTTTCAGTGGCTAAAGCCGCTGCCAGTAAGAGAGATAGAGGATGCGGAGCCTTAGGCTCCTCCACCAAAACAAACCGAGACTACTCAAGGAGGTGGTCGAGGTTTATGTGGAGGTAGGGGCTTGAGTAGCCTGGTGCGTTGTTCATGATTACGTTGTAGAGGAATGGAGGGTTATTGGTCAGAAGCTCAATATAGCAGAGGCGATATAAGCGGTCGATATATGGGTTTTGGACTTTTTGCATGTCGATCTGGTCTTCTTTGGGAATATTGCCTTCTTGGACTACGAGGGTGTCGAAACTTTTGCTGACGTTGGGTATGATTTGGGCGATTGCAGCTTCCGTATATTCGTCATTACGGTCGTACCATTTTGACATGTCAGCAAGATGAACATATCCGATGTCTTTATCTTTGAATCTTCTGTGATAACTGGAAGAGTGGAAATAAGCGTGACGGTCAGCTTGCGGGATGTAGATATCTCTTTCTGAGTAGACAGCTTCTCGCTTGAGGTAGCGGCAAAGATTCTTTTGGAAAGAATACATGTCGCCATCTACGAAAGCGGACATACAGGAATTTCTCATATATTTATAAATCTGGAGCCAGAGAATGTAGGCTTGGACGCAGGTTGTGACGCCTACTTTACCGAAGGATTTTGTTATGATATATCGTCCTAATTCACGGTTATGGTATCTTTTTTGGAAGGTGTCGATGATGTGGAATTGGTATTCATTCAGGATAAGGGGGGTATCATTTCCCTTATTTGTTATATCTCGGATGTAGTATTCTCGGGCCGCCCAGAAAGCGAAATCGAAATTGTTGCGTAGCTGATGGAATGCTTCACGTGCCTCTTGGATGGTGTGGACGTTGAAAACGGAGAGGGGGGATACTCCTTTAAGTAGACTTTGGATCTGAGGGATAGATTTCATTTCGAGGGGGAGGAAGATGGCGCGGTGGGAGATGGAGCGGACATGGAAGCGGAAACGGAAGCCGGGGGCTTTGTGGCCGGAACGAGGATTATGCATTGCGATTAACGATTAATTGAATTTGCGAGACCCTTGGTCTCGCCACTCTACCGAAAACACTGCTGGGTGTAGACAGTCACGGAGAGGTGCGAGTGGGCCAATCGTTTGCAAAGATAGTTGAGGATGGGAGTGGATAAGCCTTATCTATCAAAAAAGGTGGCTAAAGCCGCTCCCAGTAAGAAAGAGAGGATGGACGAGGGCTTCGGGCTTACGCGCTCGGGGCAGTGTGGAGGCTACAGGTATCCCTACGGCTTCCGCCTCGGCACTATGGGGAGTTCGGCTTCCGCCTCATAGCTGTAAACAAGATGAAGACTGGGGGATGAGGAGAGGGAGAAATGGGAATGGTCGTTGCCGTTCTTTGCTTTTTTATGTTGGATAAAATGGGATATCTGATTGGATATGTTCGGATAAATTTCGGATAAGTCTACACACCCATATCTACATTAATGTATTAAAATATAATACTTTATCAAGATTTGTTTGGATAAGTTTGGATAAATACTATTTTTTAACATTTCTTTAACAGTTGATTTATCCGAACTCATCCGATAAAGTCCAAAGTTTACCTTTTGCTGATTTCACCTTGCCCACTCTTCTTAATGCAGCAAGCAGGTTCTTGACCCGACTTGTCTTCTGTTCATAAGTCCCATTATCAGAAATTCGAGCCTCCGTTCCAAGTCCCATCCTCCTGGGAGTG
>CAZIAX010000331.1:0-2216 GCA_964537745.1 uncultured Sangeribacter sp. | reverse complement strand
TGGCGGTTTTTGATGAGGCTTGCGATGCGGGCCTTCAGTACAGATGCGGAGAAAGGTTTGGAGATGTATCCGTCGGCGCCATTGTCATAGCCTTGAACGCGCTGCTCGTCCATGGAGCATGCTGTCAGCATAAGCACGGGAATGTGGGAGGTGACGGGTTCCTCCTTGAGGCGCTTGCAGCATTCGAGACCATCCATGACGGGCATCATGACGTCGCTGATGACGAGGTCGGGGACATATTTGGCGGCTTTCTTGACGCCGTCGCTGCCATTGACTGCGGTTATGATATTGTAGTCGGCCCGTAGAAGCTCGGTTACCATCTCACGAATATCGCGGTTGTCGTCGATGACCAACACCAGTGGTTTGTCGGACTCAAAGTCGGAAGTGCTGTCGATATTCTCGAGCTCTGCTTCCACGGCTGAGGCCTCAATCTGCTTGTCGACAGATTGGGATGTCTCGGCCACATGCACGATGGGGAGAGTGACGATGAAGACCGTGCCTTTGTTGAGCTCGCTTTCCACGTCGATAGAGCCTTCATGAAGCTCTACGAACGCTTTTGCAAGAGAGAGTCCGATGCCAGAGCCTTTGGGGTGTATGCGGTCTACCTGATAGAAGCGGTCGAATATGTTTCCCAGGTCTCGTTCGCTAATCCCTTCTCCAGTGTCGGCCACTTTGAGGGAGAGTTTCCCATCATTGATACCATATGAGATGGTAATTGAGCCATTGTCGCGTGTGTATTTGAAAGCGTTTGAGACGAGATTAAAAAATACGCGCTCCATTTTCTCAACGTCGATGGCGAGATTGATGGGAGCATCTCCTTCTGGAGCCTCCAGGCACAACTTAAGATCACGTTTGCGTGCAAGCTGTACGAAGGAGTCGGTCCAGTCTTTGACGGTCTGTCGGAAATCTATTTCAGTCAGGTGCATATTAAGCTTGCCGTTTTCGTACTTGCGGAAGTCAAGAATCTGGTTGATAAGGCGCTGCAGGATTCTGACGTTTTTGTCGGCAATCTTCATCAATGTATGCTGTGAAGGAGTTAAGTTGGAAGCTCCGACGAGCTGGGCGACGGGTTCGGCGATGAGCGTTAGGGGAGTGCGGAGGTCGTGGGAGACATTTGTGAAGAACATAAGTTTAGATTGGGTAGCGTCTTCAAGTTTCTGGTTGAGTTCCTGCAGCTGGTCACGTTGAGATTCCAGCTCACGGTTCTGCTTCATGAGCACCTCACGGTGGCGTTTGTGCTGCCAATAGACGCGGAGCACGAGGAATACCACTCCGAAGAGGAGCAGTATTATGGCGATGCATGCATAGAAAAGTGACTTTTGGGTAGCATATTGGGCCCAATAGTCGTCGAGTTGGTTTTTGAGGATTACAATCTTGTCGGTCTCATCTTCCATAGTTGTATTCTGACGCAACAGTATGTCGGCATTGCTGATGTCGACAGCAGATGAGGCTGGCATAATGGTTTCACGGTCATATGGCTCACCCTTAAGGATTGCAAGGGCGGTTCTGATCACGCGATGGCCCTCGGTAGGATAAAGGAATGTGGCGTCGATTATGCTGTCTGCCACAGCCTGGATACCAATTTCGGGAGCGGCATCGATACCAATAATCCGGATATTGTCATATCCAAGCGCGCGTGCAGCTTTTGATGCTCCGATAGCCATACGGTCGTTGTGGGCGAATATCACGTCGATGTCAGGGTATATGCGCAGAAGGGAGTCAGTAGCCGGCATAGCGTCTTCTTCTTTCCAGTTTGCTGGAACTCCTGCGACAATATTTCCCCCTGCAGATGAAAATTCGGAAGAGAACCCTTTGTGCCTTCCTTTTGCAGGGGAAGCTCCCGGGAGTCCTTTGATTTCAATAGCAGTCGGATTCTTACCGGTGATGCTCAATGCATAATGGGCTGCGGCTTTGCCGAGACCTTCGTCATCTGCACCGATGCGTGCGGTATAGCTATTGCCATTAATGTTGCGGTCGAAAATTATAACAGGAATACCGGAGTCATAGATTCTTTTAATGACAGGAGTGAGGGTCTCCGCCTCGTTTGGGGATACAATGATGATATCGAATCCGTTGGCGGCAAAATAATTAATGTCTTCAATCTGCTTCTGGCTATTGTCGTCTGCGGACCGGATTTCGACTATGGCATCCTCATGATACATTATCTCGCGATTTATCTCGTCGTTCATCTTCATGCGCCAGTCGTCCTGGCTGCA
>CAZIAX010000330.1:0-2223 GCA_964537745.1 uncultured Sangeribacter sp. | reverse complement strand
TTGACGGCCGCGTACTCGAACGCCGCTTCAACATCGGCGAAAAGCTCGAAGACGTTCGCGTGGAGCGCCGCCCCTACTCCTACCTCTATCAGGACGGCGACGACGATATCTTCATGGACCAGGAGACCTACGACCAGATTCCTATCAAGCGCGACCTCGTGACTGGCGCTCCCTTCATGAAGGAAGGCGACATCGTGGAAGTTGTTCGCGACGCTTCTACCGATACTGTCCTCTTCGCTGAAATGCCCATCAAGACCAAGCTCGCCATCACTTACACTGAGCCGGGCCTCAAGGGCGACACTGCTACCAACACTCTCAAGCCTGCTACTGTAGAGACTGGTGCTGAGGTGCGCGTGCCCCTCTTCATCAACACTGGTGAGATCATCGAAGTCGACACCCGTGACGGTTCCTACGTAGGCCGCGTTAAAGCCTAATCTGAAGACTGAAGATCTGAAGACTGAAGACTATGAACCCCTTCTTCTCCATAATCGTTCCGGTCTACAACCGCCCGGATGAAGTCAAGGAACTCATGGCAAGCCTTGCTTGCCAGTCCGACCGCGGTTTCGAGGTCGTGATTGTGGAGGATGGAAGCACGATACCCTGCAAGGCGGAAGCCGAGGCTTATGCCCCGGCGGTCGCCTTGCAGTATTTTTATAAAGATAATGAAGGTCGCTCCCCTGCCCGCAATTATGGTATGGACCATGCCAAGGGCGACTATTTCATTTTTGTCGATTCCGACTGCATCCTCCCTCCAGACTATATAGAGCAGCTTCGCAAGGCGCTCGATGAAAAATGGCGCGACTGCTTCGGTGGTCCCGATGACGCCCACGAGTCTTTTACCGACACCCAGAAAGCGATTAATTTCGCGATGACCTCGTTTCTCACCACCGGCGGAATCCGTGGAGGAAAGGTCCAGATGGAGAAGTTTGTGCCCCGCACCTTCAATATGGGCTTCTCGCGCGATGTCTATGAGAAGGTCGGTGGTTTCCGTGAGATGTTCAGCGAAGACATTGATATGTCTACCCGCATCCGACTTGCCGGCTATGCGCCCGAACTCATTCGCGACGTGAAGGTCTATCACAAACGCCGTGGCTCACTCGCCAAATTCTGGCGTCAGGTCCACGTCTTCGGTATGTCGCGCATCACTCTCCAGCTTCTTTATCCCGGCAGCATGAAGGCCGTGCATTGGGCTCCTGCCATTTTCGTGCTTGGAGCTGTCGCGATGATTATTGGAGCTTTCTTCAATCCTCTCTGGCTTATCCCCCTTGCCGTCTATATCCTCGCTCTCTGGATTTCGGCCATTGTCTCTACGAAGAGTCTGAAGGTCGGCACCATGGCGGTGGCCGCATCTATGGTGCAGCTTTGGGGTTATGGGACAGGATTTATCAGGGCATACGTATGGAAAATCCTGCTTCGTAACGGTCGCGACGAAGAGCAGGAAATAAAGATGAGAAAAGGAAAATGACACGTGAAGATTTTGGCCTTGAGGCTCGCGAACCAGACCCGCAGGGTGCCCCTGTGCTGACGGTCAAGGAAATGTGTGAGGAGGAGCGTCCTCGTGAACGCGCCATCGCCCATGGCATCGGCTCGCTCACTACTGCCGAACTTCTCGCCATAATCCTCCGCACGGGCCAGCAGGGATTCCCCATCACCGACCTTTGCCGCCAACTCATGAGCGACAACAACAATTCCCTTCTCCAACTCGCTCGTCGCTCTCGCAGTGAACTCACCCTCACAAAAGGCATAGGCAATGCCAAGGCCCTTCAGGTGGAAGCCATGATGGAGATCACCCGTCGCTATCATCTTGAGTTGCTCGACAGCACCACCCGCATGCTCGACCCCATCAAGACTTCCGATTCCATATTCCAGCGCATGCGCTATCGCATCGCCAATCTCGACCATGAGGAGGTATGGATACTGCTGCTCAATCGCCGCAACGTGGTGATAAAGGAATTCCGGCTTACCTCCGGCAGCTCCGTGGCATCCGTCTTCGACACTAAGATGATACTCAAGCGAGCCCTGCTCGAGAATGCCGAAGGCATAGCGATGTGCCACAATCATCCATCCGGCAATCTCCGCCCCTCCCCTCAGGACGACAACATCACCCGCAAGCTCTTCAGCGCCTGCTCCACGATGGACCTCCGCTTGATCGACCACGTCATCATCACCGTCAACGGCTACTACTCCTACGCCGACGAAGGCCGCATCGGTTGATGAAAAAAA
>CAZIAX010000329.1:0-2235 GCA_964537745.1 uncultured Sangeribacter sp. | reverse complement strand
AATGGATGTTCGGAGCCATGGCTCTTGCCCTAATGGCCTCCTGCTCCGACGACCTCAAGGACGGTCCCGCCATGGGCGGAGGAACCCCGGAGGATGGTGATGGCTACATCAGCATCAACATCAAGCTGCCGACAGTTAATGGTACTCGTGCCAACGATGACTTCGATGATGGCGTTGAAGACGAATATATCGTCAAGGATGCGGTTCTACTTCTTTTCCAAGGTGCTACTGAAGCTACTGCGCAATTTACTGGAGGCTTTAACCTTCAGCAAGCTGACCCGGCTTATGACGAAGGTACTGATCAGATAACACGTCACTCTATCCGAGTGGCTAATGTAAAGGGATTAAATCCAGAGAATAATCTATATGCTCTTGTCATGGTCAATGGTATTGCCAATGGGCTTTATAATCAGAATAATCCTGTAGCAGAGTGGATGTACAATAAGGATGAGGAAGGCAACCGTACAGGCAAAACTATCAAAGAGTTTCAGGAGTATGTTCTAAATGCTCCTCTCTTTTACCAAACGACTAAAGGTAGTGGGTATGCCTCTCAAATCTTCATGACCAATTCCCCTCTGAGCACGGTGGCTGGAGGTCTGACTTCTCCTGGTGTTATCGGTAATGCTCTCCCAGTTCTTGTACAGCTTGACAAGACTACTTATCCGACGACAAGTCTGGCTATTGCAAACCCCGCTGGTACGATCCATGTGGAGCGTGCAGTAGGAAAGGTCACTGTCTCGAACTTTGAAAAGACAACGGGGATGACAGTCTCCATAGATGAAAAGGAATATACTCTTGAAGTTGACAAGGTTTGGTGGGATATGGCGCAGGATCTTGCTGAGACATATGTTGTGCGCAATACGAACCGTCGTCAAGCTGGTACTACTTCAACTGCCAATATGTGGGCATGGAGCTATGGATCAACTTTGATGCCTTCTCTGCTGGGGGAAGATATCAATTATCGTATGATCGGCGAATCACCGATAACGGTGAAGGAAAACATTAAGTATTATCGTCCTTACTTCTGTCAGGTCCCTGGATATAATGTACCTAAAACAGCGGGTGATAAAACTTATGAGAAGAAGAATTTCACTAAAGAAACAATGGAGTTTAAGGATGCAATTGTTTGGGAAACTACTGATGATGAGGATAAAAATTTCGTAAGTCCTGGTGCATTCTATCCGCGGGAGAATACTTTCCCTGTTGAGTATATGAAATTTGCCAACACTACGCGTATTGGATTCTGGGTATCATTCAAGTTTAAGAATGGTGACACATATCTTTCTATGACAGATAAGAATTTCTATATTAATGGTATGGATAAAACTCATCTGTACATGGATGTAAAAGTAGATGATAAAACTTATCTCAATCCCCTTGAGAATCTTGCGATGGTTGAACTTTCGAATACGGACAAATACTCCGATTTGTGGAAGAATATCAAGGATGCTCTTGATAGAACTGGAACGGGTAGCATTACAGGCGTTGAATTGAGTAAGTTGGTTACCATAACATCAGAAATTGGCGATGATGGTGGCATCTCTATTAAAGAGATTAAGTTTAGAAGCTATGAGGATATTGAAAAGACTTATCCTCAATTCGAGAAAGCTCCTTCATACTCATTTGCTCCTCATATGGCGACCCTTAACAATCTGGGCGTGTACTATCAGTATACGGGAGGCAAGGTATTCTATGAGGTTCGCATCAAGCACTTTGGAGACGATTTGACCCCTTGGAACGGTGATAAGCTTACCTTTGCAACAAGTATTGAGGAATCGTATGGTAAAAACAGTGACGTTGAGACAAGAAATAATAATTTCCTTGGCCGCTATGGTATTGTCCGCAACAACTGGTATGATCTTAATGTAAAGAAGATTGCGCGTCTTGGAGATCCTCAGGATCCTGCAAAATGGAATGACAAATGGGATGATAATCCTGATGATAACAAGGAGCAATACATTGCTGTTGAGCTCCGCGTGCTCTCTTGGGCCAAGAGAAGCCAAGAAGTCGAATTCTAACATTATATCACTCACGATATAACTAACCTCGTAAAATCGGAGAGGGGAAATCCCTCAAAAGATAGCTCCTCTCCGATTTCCTCTTTTTATTTTTCCCTCTCTTCTCTTTTATTTAAAAAGATAAAAATGAAACGTTCACTTTCAAATATCATATCATGCTCTCTGTTGGGCCTATTTACGATGACTTCGGCTTCATGCTCCATGATGCACGAAGACC
>CAZIAX010000328.1:0-2250 GCA_964537745.1 uncultured Sangeribacter sp. | reverse complement strand
AAGTGTAAGAACAGTTGCGAAAACGCCAACGAACACAAGTGTAAGAATCACTGCGAAAACCATAAATAATAATATATGTGAGCCCTTCTCATAGCGTTTGAGGTGGGCTCATATTATGTCATCCAATAAGCAATCGACTATGGAGAAAGAAGATATAATATTAAAGGGCGTCGCTGCCAAGACCGGATTGCCACTGAAAGGGGTGGCAGCCGTCGTTAAGTTGCTTGATGAAGGGGCCACCGTCCCATTCATAAGCCGCTATCGCAAGGAACTCACGGGAAGCATGGACGAAGTGGCCGTGCGTGCTGTGGAAGCGGCCCTCAAGGCGCAACGCGAACTTGAAGCCCGACGAGATTTCATCCGCGAAGCGATTGAGAATGCCGGAGCTCTCGATGCAAAAATGAAGGATGCTCTCGACAAGGCTTCTTCTATGACCGAATTGGAAGATATCTACGCTCCATACAAACCTAAAAAACGCACACGCGCCACAATCGCACGCGAGAAAGGGCTCGAGCCACTCGCAAAGATGCTGATGTCGGGGCAAACAAAAGACTGCACTGAAGCTGCCCGAAGATTCGTAGGCAAGCATGACGTCAAAGATGTGGACGAGGCTCTTGCCGGCGCTTCCGACATTATTGCCGAATGGGCTTCCGAATCTCCCCGGCTCCGGAATATCACACGCAATCATTATCAGCGAGTTGCATCGTTAGCTTGCACGGTAGCCAAGGGCAAAGATGACGAACTTAAAGCATCACCCTTCGCCCAATATGCCGATTTCTCCCAGAGCGTACGTCGTATGCCTTCCCATCAATACCTGGCACTCCGCCGGGCTGAGACAGAGGGGCTCATCAAAGTGAAATATGAGTTGCCTGAGAAGGGAGCGGAATTGCGGGAAAAACTTATGGACAACTTTGGTCCACGTTACGCATCACGGGAATGTTCCGACCTCATCGATGCCGCAGTGGAAGACGCGGCAAAGCGTCTGCTATGCCCGTCGGTGGAGACTGAGGTCTCATCCTCTCTGAAAGAGGATGCAGATAAGGTGGCAATCGACATATTTGCAGGAAATCTGCGCCAGCTTCTTCTTGGAGCCCCACTGAAGGGACATCGCATTCTTGCCATCGACCCCGGCTATCGCACCGGCTGCAAGGTGGTAGCTCTCGACCAGCAGGGAAATCTTCTGGATGACTCGGTGATATATCCGGTGCCACCGCGCAATGACTTCGATGGAGCGCATAAGACTATCGAAAGGCTTATCAACAAGCACCATCTCGACACCGTGGCGATAGGCAACGGCACAGCTTCGCGTGAGACTGAGCGATTCGTCAAAGGGAGCGGACTTCTGCCGGAGAAGGCAGTTTATGTCGTTAGTGAAAATGGAGCGTCGGTCTATTCAGCATCGGAGGTTGCACGCAAGGAGTTTCCGGATAAAGATGTTACGGTGCGAGGAGCCGTCTCGATAGGGCGCCGCCTCATTGACCCCCTCGCAGAACTCGTCAAGATTGATCCCAAGGCAATAGGCGTAGGTCAGTATCAGCATGATGTAGACCAATCTAAGCTGAAGGACATGCTTGACTACACTGTGATGAGCTGCGTGAATGCCGTAGGAGTGGATGTCAACACTGCCAGCGAGCAACTCCTCTCATATGTCTCAGGCATCGGTCCTGCTCTTGCCAAAAATATCGTGGCATATCGTGCTGCAAATGGTGATTTCCGCACCCGCAAGGAGCTGAAGAAAGTGCCTCGTCTTGGCGACAAGGCGTTTGAGCTGAGTGCCGGGTTCCTTCGTATTCCGGGAGGCGACGAACCTCTTGACAACACCGGTATCCATCCTGAGAGCTACGGTCTCGTAAAGGAAATGGCAAAAAGTATCCGACGCGACGTGTCGGAGCTTCCAGCAAAAGCTGACCTCCTCGACAGCATCGACATAAAGGCTCTTGCTGAGAAGGGAGTCGGAGGCATCGAGACTATGACCGATATCATCGCTGAGCTTAAGAAGCCAGGTCGCGACCCACGCACCGATGATGACAACGAGGCGTTCACCCCAGGGGTGGAAGACTTCGACCATTTGGAGGAAGGGATGGTGCTTCCGGGCATCGTCAACAACATCACCGCCTTCGGAGCCTTCGTGAATCTCGGCATCAAGGAAAACGGTCTCCTCCACATCTCACGCATATCGAAAAAGCGCATCTCATCCGTAGGGGAAGTCCTGAAACTCGGACAGCGCATAGAGGTCAAGGTCATCGACAT
>CAZIAX010000327.1:0-2256 GCA_964537745.1 uncultured Sangeribacter sp. | reverse complement strand
GTCATATCCGGATGCTTTCCCAAGTTTTTCTGCCAGTCGTTCCTGAAGGGAATTGAGAACAGAATTAGAGTAGAAACCAAGTTTAGCCACCTGACTTGCAATGGCATCCACATATTTAGGATGTGCATGACCTACCGATATAACTGCGTGTCCGCCGTAGAGGTCGAGATATTCAGTGCCATCGGCAGTGTAGACGTGATTGCCCGAACCCTTTACGGGTTCGATGTCATAGAGAGAATATACATCAAATAGTTTCATACTCTTAGAAAGCTGAGGGTTTGAGACGAAGCCCGGTGGACTGGTCAATTCCGAGCATGATATTCATATTCTGGACCGCTTGTCCGGAAGCACCTTTCAGTAGATTGTCAATAGCACATGTGATGAGCAGTTTCTTTCCATGTTTTTCTACATGAAGAATAGCCTTGTTGGTGTTGACCGCCTGCTTCAGGTCAATTGGTTTGTCGCTTACCACCGAGAAAGGAGCAATTTTATAGAACTCCTTATATAGGTTGGTTGCCTCCTCTTCAGTCAAGGGACAGTCGAGAGTGGTCACGGCAAAGATGCCACGAGGGAAATCACCTCTCATCGGCACGAAATTGATAGTCGCGCTGTTATCGGGCTGGAGTTTCTTAAGAGTTGCTCCAATCTCGATTAGGTGCTGGTGGGTAAAGGGTTTGTAGACGGATATGTTGTCGTTTCTCCAACTGAAGTGGGTAGTGGCTCCGGGTTTTACGCCGGCGCCTGTTGACCCTGTGAGAGCCGTAATGTTGATATCACCGTCTTTGGGCAGAAGATGAGCTTTCGCGATGGGAAGCAGCGATAGCTGAAGTGCTGTAGCGAAGCACCCTGGATTTGCAACTGAGTCAGCTTCTGAGATTTTCTCGATCTGCAGTTCCGGCAATCCATAGACATAATCTTCCGATTCGTCTCTGAAATCCTGAGCGAGATCAATCACCTTTAGACCTTCTGGTCGAACGTTTTCCTCCCAGAATTTTTTGCTCTGGCCGTGAGCTGAGCATAGGAAGAGGATGTCGATATCTTCAAGATTGTGGGAGTCTGAAAAGACGAGATCAGTTTCTCCTAAGAGACCGCCATGCACGTCAGTGATGGGTTTTCCTGCATTGCTGGAAGAGTGCACGAACGCAATGCTCACCTCCGGATGGTTGATGAGCAGGCGGAGGAGTTCGCCGGCAGTGTAGCCGGCGCCTCCGATTATTCCTATTTTTTTCACTCTGATTTGCCGTTTTTAACCTGATTGTTGTGGTAAATCTTCATCTGGTTGCCGAGAATCTTGGTGAATCCCTTCACGTCGTCGGCGGTCCAAGCCTTGTTGACTTCGCCATATTCGCCGAAGTCGGTCTTCATCAGGTCAAATGGGGAGTCTACACCTACGAGCGTATAGGAGTAGGGGCGGAGGATGAGTTCCACAGTACCGGTGACATTACGCTGTGAGCTTTCGAGCATCTTCTCGATGTCGCGCATCACAGGCTCAAGATACTGGGCCTCGTGGAGGAACATTCCATACCATGTGCCGACCTGGTCTTTCCAGTATTGCTGCCACTTGGTGAGAGTATGCTTTTCAAGCATCTTGTGGGCAGCGATAATAAGGATAGGTCCTGCGGCTTCGAAACCTACTCGACCTTTGATGCCGATGATAGTGTCACCGATGTGCATATCGCGGCCGATGCCGAAGCGTGAACCGATTCGTTCTACTTCGCGGATTGCCTCAATCTTATCGTCATACTCCTTGCCGTTGACAGCTGAAATTTCGCCTTCTTTGAAAGAGATGGTAAGTTTTTCGGGTTCAGTGGCTGTCACCTGTGAAGGGTAAGCCTCTTCAGGGAGAGTCTGGTCGGAGTGTAGCGTTTCCTTTCCGCCGATTGAAGTGCCCCAAAGGCCCTTGTTGATTGAATACTCCATCTTCTTGAAGTCGGCCTCATAACCGTGCTTTTTCAGATAGTCTATCTCATATTCGCGGGTAAGGGTGAGGTCGCGGGTCGGGGTAATGATTTCGATTTCGGGTGCAAGTATCTGGAAAGTCAGGTCAAAGCGCACCTGGTCGTTGCCTGCTCCTGTCGAACCGTGGGCGATTGCATCCACGCCAAGTTTCTTGGCATATTCGATAGTGGCGATAGCCTGGAAAATTCTTTCGGAACTTACAGAGATGGGGTAGGTGCCATTGCGGAGCACGTTGCCAGCCACCATATATTTGATGCTCTTGTCGTAGTAGTCTTTAGTCACGTCGAGGGTAGCGTG
>CAZIAX010000326.1:0-2280 GCA_964537745.1 uncultured Sangeribacter sp. | reverse complement strand
AAAGTGCAAAACCGGCGAGTGACATCGCCACGGGGAACAATCAATAACCATCAAACGCCATCTCAATTATGAAAGAATTAGTAAGACTATCAGTAATGGGCATAGCGACAGTTGCCCTATTCAGCGCAGCCTGTCTTTGGACCGACCGCAGCGACGAAACCCCAGTTCAGATGACATCGGAGGAAATATCATGGATAGAATTCTGCAAGGCACCCGGATACGATGTCCACGATCAAAACGAAGAGATCGTAAATGAATTTCTCGACACTTGGCGCGGATCAGTGGAGGAGGAGAGGGCATTCAATAATCTTCCAGCCTTAGCAGAAGTATGAGAACCAACAACAGCAATCCCAAATGCCTGTCGTGCGCTGATGGCATGAACCGCTTCTGCGGACGCTGGTGCAACAAGCTCGGCATCCTTGTGCAGTACAAGCCAACCCCTCCATGCGAAGAGCCAATATTCCAAATAAAGACCAAATAAGCAAACCAAATAAAGACCAAATAAACAAACCCCATGAACACATCAAAATTAATCATACGCCTCGTAGTCCTCATCGCCCTTTGCGCCCTCGGACTCTTCCTCATCTTCGATCCAGAAGTAATGCACAACTCACTCACTGCTTTTTGCATCCGTGTATTCCTCGACAAGGCTCTTGGCGTCGCATGCATCATCGCAACAGGATTTCTCTACAACCGATGGTGCAAGACCGACCCTTGGTTGAAGAAATATGAAGAATGGATAAAGGAAGCTGAACAAACTGAACTCTAAATGCAACTCATACAATTCCCCGACCGCTGTGTATCCTACCAGACTTTCATCAAGGATCTCGCCTCCCAAGTGGCACTCCTCTTGAAATCTGACAACAACGACCCGGAGCGGATGAGCCAGAATGCCGCCTACCGATTGTTCGGGCGCGCCAACGTGGAGCGATGGCGCAAGGATGGCCGCCTGACGGTCGCAAAACGCCCCGGAAAGTGGAATACATCACAGCCGAGCTCCGCTATTGCCAGCGGCAACAACAAGATTATTTCTGACACTCTCACCACAGGGCGGTAAGTGCTAAGGGCTGAAACACTGCGGAGGTGCACCGAAGCAGAGAGGCCAGTTCGATTCCGGCACCGTCCACTACAAGGCTAATAAAAACATCAATTAACATCAGATTTATTATGTGTAAGACAGATCAAAACAACACCGCGCAAGTACAGAAGCCCCAGCCTGATCCACAGATTGATCAGTCCGATGAGGTAAAGCTTGCCAACATCGCATTGCGAGAAGCGGAAATACGCGCCAACATCGCTTTTAATTCAAGCCCTGCCGGGCAGATGATGCGGCAGTTCGAAACCTATCAAAGGATTGCACAGCCCCTATCTCAGGCAGATTTTGTGCCGCAAGCTTATAAGAACAATCTTGCCAACTGTATGATAGCAGTGGAGATTGCCGCTCGCATTGGAGTTTTTCCCTTGACCGTTATGCAGAATCTTTGCATTGTCAATGGAAACCCTAAGTGGTTTTCAAAATTCCTCATCGCCTGCGTAAACCAGACTGGACGTTACACTACCCTCAACTATCATTTCGGCATTGACGGAAATGTGGGCGAGGTGATGGCTAAAACATGGGTAAAGGATGAGAAAGGTAAAGGCCATGAAGCGATGAAACCTTTTGAGTATCCTATGCTCGACAACCTCACATGCGTAGCCTTCGCCACTGAAAAAGCAACCGGGACTCTTCTGGAATCTCCTCCGGTCTCAATCCGCATGGCAGTTCAGGAGGGATGGTACACTAAAAGCGGGTCCAAATGGCCCTCAATGCCTGAGCTTATGCTCCGCTACCGCGCAGCTGCTTTCTGGGTTTCGACCTATGCCCCGGAGATCGGTATGGGATTCGGCACAGCTGAAGAGGCAAGGGATATCGTAGACGTAGAATACGAAGACGTGACTGAGACCTCAAACCAACGCCCGCGCAGCATCCGCCCCTCCAACATCGACGAAGCCAAGGAGAAGCTCCGCCAGCGCGCCCAGAAAAACGATCAGCAACCTAAAACCGATATGCCATGATGGAAACACGAATCAACGAATATTCCCTCCTTATAGGGGATGCCCTCGAAAATCACCTCTCGCAGTTCCTCATCGACTGCTGGAGCTATTCCGGAGTTGCCACTTTCGCCCGCAACGAGAAAGACTTCGAGCGCAGCTACATCTACCGCGAGCCATCGCGCAAGTCTGCCACTTCTGTAGCTGGATCTGCATATCACGCTGCCCTTGAACTTTATTTCGACACTC
>CAZIAX010000325.1:0-2310 GCA_964537745.1 uncultured Sangeribacter sp. | reverse complement strand
AGACTGCGGGCGGAGGCGAGGGCGCCTCCATTCCACGGCTACGCAGTAGTTAGGAGGGCACAAAGTGTTAAAAAGGGTGATTTTTGGGGCGTTTGGATTAATTTTTTTGAAAAATATTTTGTGGAATCAAAAATAAGTATTAACTTTGCACCGTTTTTGAAAGCAAAACATGTTTTATTATTTTAAATTTAAAAGGAAATGAAGAAAATCGTTCTCGCTCTCGCTGTTGTATTCAGCGTAGCACTCGTATCTTGCGGCAACAAGCAGGCCGCTGCTGAAAATGACACTCCTAACGTAGAGGCAGGTGCTGTTGAAGTTGTTGAAGGCGTTGCTAATGACAGCGACTCTAACAAAGTTGAAGTAACTGAGGTAGCTGAAGGTGCTGTTGTAGAAGAAGCTCCTGCTGCTGAAGCTCCCGCTGCTGAGAATAAGTAATCAACAACGAAGCAGAGTACGTATCTCACAATAAATGAGACACGTCTTGAAAAGACAATCGGTGCATTCCCAATGGGGGGTCTGCACCGATTTCCTTTTATTATGTCACTCAACTTTCGCCTTTGGGGCGAAAGTTGTAGGTTATAAGGTTAATAGAGTGAGTGGATTATGATTGATTGGATATATAAGATACAGAATGTGATATTCGACCTTGGGGGCGTTGTGATAGACCTTGATCGCGACCGGGCTGTCAAGGCTCTTGAGGAGTTAGGACTTGAAGGAGCCGACGAGATGCTCGGTCTCTACGGCCAGAAAGAACCCTTCCTTGGTCTTGAGACCGGCGAGACACCGGCTGGAGAGTTTTTCGACATCATGCGCTCCCGTATGAAGCCGGGAGTGACCGATATGGAAATCACGGCAGCTTTCAATCAGTTTTTGGTAGACCTCCCCGCAAAACGTCTTGAGATGCTGCGCCGCATGAGAATGGCTGGATATCGCATCTTTATGCTCAGCAATACCAACCCAGTAATGTTTAACAGCTGGATAGACCGCGCATTCCGTCAGGAAGGCGGATCGGTAAACGATTATTTCGATGGCATCGTGGTGTCATATCAAGAATTGACCTGCAAACCCGATATCAATATCTTCAAGAACCTTATGCGCCGCTATGGGCTGAATCCTTCGGAGACCCTTATGCTGGACGACTCTGAGAAGAATTGCCGCGCGGCGGCCGAGGCTGGCGCTCATGCCTTCAAAATCGGGAAGAGCGAGAATGATGATATGATGGCTATTTGCGAGGCTCTTCTGGAGGCAAGAAGTTAAGAGTCAAGAACCAAGAGTCAAGAACCAAGTATTGCGAATATGGAGAAGGCGGTAACAATTGGGACGTTTGATGGGGTGCATCGGGGACATCGGTTGGTGTTGGATACACTTAAGGAGGAGGCAGCCCGAAGAGGATTGCAACCGGTGGCGATAAGTTTTGACCGGCATCCGTTGGAACTGGTGGCACCCGAACGAGCCCCGGGCAACCTTATGAGCACATCACGCAAGGCGGAGCTGATACGCGAGGAAGGCGTGGAACCGCTGATACTCCCATTCACGGAGCAACTCCGCAATATGCGCGCCTATGATTGGCTCGACCATATACACCGGAAATATGGCGTACGACTTCTCGTAGCTGGATATGACAATACTTTCGGGAGCGATGGTATAGACATGAGCATCGCCGACTATAAGGCAATGGGGGATGCGATTGGCATCGAGGTGATAGCGGCACCGGAGGTGGAAGGAGTTAGCAGCAGCGCGGTGCGAAAGGCTGTCAAAGCCGGCGACATCGCAAAGGCCATATCTCTTTTGGGCCATCGTCCGGAGCTTGAGGGACGTGTCGCTCCGGGTTTTCACGTAGGGCATGACATAGGTTTTCCCACCGCCAATCTTCAAGTATCTTCACGGGCCGTGGTGCCAGCCCCAGGCGTATACGCCGCCAAAGCCTTCATTGAAGGATACAACGCAGGATATCCTGCAATGGTCAATATCGGCTTCAGGCCAACTTTCGAGGGGACTGCGAAAGAGTCTAAGCATCAGACCGTAGAAGCTCATATCATTGGGATGGATGATGAGCTTTATGGAAAGAATGTAAGGCTTGAGTTCGGGGAGAGATTGCGGGATGAGAAGAAGTTTGGGTCGGTAGAGGAGCTTAAAGAGCAGCTTTTGCGAGATAGGGAGGGAGTATTAAGTATGGAGTATTAAGTATGGAGTATAAAAAAGCTGGAATCCCCAAGATTCCAGCTTTTTTGTTTCTCTTTTTTAGTTACTTTTGTCGGCTTGTCGGAGGCGAGGACGCCTCCGTTCCACGGCTACGCAGTATTAGTTGTT
>CAZIAX010000324.1:0-2320 GCA_964537745.1 uncultured Sangeribacter sp. | reverse complement strand
TACCCTCTGTGTAAGGCTCGATGATCAAGTGAACTTCGCCGAACTGACCGCTACCGCCCGACTGCTTCTTGTGGCGATAGTCGGCACGGGCAGCCTTTGTGATGGTCTCGCGATAAGGTATCTTCTGCTCCTCAAATGTGATAGGTAGTTTGTCGTTGTTCTCGATTCTCCACTTGAGAGTGCGGAGGTGGAATTCACCCTGACCCTTGACGAGAGTCTGCTTGAGCTCCTTGCTCTGCTCGATGATCCATGTGGGATCTTCCTCGTGCATGCGAGTGAGAATACCAGCGAGTTTCTCGGCGTCGCTTTCTGTGACGGGCTTGATGGCGCGTGTATATTTGGGAGCTGGATACTTGATGAAGTCAAACTTATAATCGCAGCCTTTCTCATCGAGAGTATTGCCTGTGCGCACGTCCTTGAGCTTCACTGCTGCGCCTATATCGCCAGCCTCAAGAGCATCTATCGGGGTGCGGATTTGTCCGCAGACGGTGAAAATCTGAGCGAGACGTTCCTTGCCGCCGCGGTCTACATTCTCGAGGTCGGCGCCAGCTTTGAGTGTGCCGCTCATCACCTTGAAATAGGATACTTCGCCAATGTGCGGTTCTACGGAAGTCTTGAAGAAGAATACGCTTAGCGGACCGTTGGCATCCGGCTTTACTGGTTCCCCTTCTACTGTCTCGGGAGCGGGCATATCGTCTACGAACGGGCAGACGTTGCCGAGGAATTCCATCATGCGGCGTACGCCCATGTCCTTGCCTGCGCTGACGCAGATGACGGGGAAGATAGAGCGTTCGATAAGGCCCTTGCGGATACCCATACGGAGGTCATCCTCGGTGAGGGGTTCGTCGCCGAAAAATTTATCCATGAGGCCTTCATCGTTGGCAGCTGCAGCTTCCACGAGGATGCCGTTGAGTTCCTTTGCCTTCTCCATCTGGTCGGCAGGTATTTCAGAAATAGTAGGAACTCCCCCATCGGGTCCCCATTCATATTTCTTCATAAGCAGAACGTCGATGATGGCGTTGAAGCCAGGTCCTGCATTAATCGGATATTGGATAGCCACCACGTTGTTGCCGAAGTGCTCGCGGAGCTGCTCCATTACGTTGTCGTAGTCCACTTTCTCGCCGTCCATCTTGTTAAGGGCGAAGATTACGGGCTTATGAAGTTTCGCAGTGGTGCGCACTATATTCTCTGTGCCCACTTCCACTCCGTATTCAGCATCGACTGTGACTACACCTATGTCGGTGACGCCGAGAGCGGTGTAGGCGTTTCCTACGAAGTCGTCGGCTCCCGGGCAGTCGATGATGTTGAGTTTCTTATTGTTGAATTCTGCGGCAAACACGGTCGAGAACACTGAGTAGCCATATTCTTTCTCTACTGGGAAGTAGTCGGAGACAGTGTTGCCGCCGGCGACAGTGCCGCGACGCTTGATCACACCACACTCGAAAAGCATAGACTCGGCAAGGGTGGTCTTGCCCGACCCCTTGGAGCCAAGGAGTGCTATGTTTTTGATTTCATTAGTTTTGTAGACCTTCATGGATATGTAATTTTATAGGTTTCTGTGTGGAGAGGAGGTCACAAACACGACTCTTTCGCGTTTGCGGTCGCAATTTAGTTAAAAATTTTAAGAAATCAGCAATTTTTTGATATGTTATAAAGCATATTTCTAATTTTAATTGAGAATTGAGAATTGAGAATAAAAAAGCATCCTCTCCCTAAAATGGGACAGGATGCTTATATTGATTATACTCTTATATGAGTGCTGTGGCAATTAGAGCCAGCGTACGTATGCGAAGTCCATGCGGTGGGGCAGCATCGGGTTCTTAGGATACATACGGAGTGCGTAGCGGTAGGTGGCTGCGTCTGTAAGCTTCTCATCGAGCTCATAAGAGTAGATTGAGCCGTTCTTTGCCACTACCTTGAGTTCCTTTGTTCCAGCGAAGTCAGATACTCCGTCGTGCTCTTTGTAAGTGACGAGCTCTACGCCGATGGAGTCGCCTAGACCCTTGGTGTCGAGGGTGCACTTTACGCAGAAGTCGCCGCCTGTGTGGTAGGTGTTGGTGACGCTTTCGTTGTAGTCTACTGCGAGCACCTCGATCTGGTCCCACTTGGAGGCTACAGTCTCTTTCCATGCTACGATCTCGCGGGCCTTTGCGAAGTCATGGGCTTTGAGTTCAGCAGAACGCTTGGCCTCTGGCTCGTAGAAGCGGGAGATGTAGTCGTCGAGCTGGCGCTTCATTGTGAAGTGAGGAGCGATGTTGCCGATGGAGCGCTTGATATACTGTATCCACTCTGGAGAATATCCCTTGTAGTTCTTGTCGTA
>CAZIAX010000323.1:0-2337 GCA_964537745.1 uncultured Sangeribacter sp. | reverse complement strand
TGAATGAGCCTTCTGGCTTCCCCACAAATCTGCTTTTCGAGACAAGTTGGGAAGTCTGCAACAAAATCGGCGGTATATACACCGTCCTTTCCACTAAAGCACGTGTGCTCAAAGAGCAGTTTGGCGATAACCTTATATTCATCGGTCCCGATGTTTGGACTGATGACACTCCCTCTCCTTATTTTAAAGAAGTCAAGACTCTGCTGAAGGGCGCATCGAAACTTGAGCTCCCTTATGGCATCACACTCCGCACAGGCCGCTGGGATATTCCCGGAAGTCCTGTAGTGGTCCTCATTAAGTTTGAGGGCGTATATCCGGCTCTCAACGATATTTATGGCGAAATGTGGCGCATGTTTGGCGTCGATTCCCTCCACTGCTACGGCGACTATCCCGAAGGTTGCGCCTTCGGCGTTGCAGCCGCCGTGACAATGCAGGCTCTAGCCAACCACCTCGGCGCAAAAGACTCCAACGTGCTGGCCCACTTCAACGAATGGACCACCGGCATGGGTCTGCTTTGGCTCCGCAAAATCATGCCCGAGGCCGCAAGCCTCTTCACTACCCACGCCACATCAATCGGCCGCTCCATATGCGGAAACGGCAAGAACCTTTATGAGTACTTCACCGGATACAACGGCGACCAGATGGCCCGCGAACTCAACATGGAGGCCAAGCACTCCGTGGAGAAGGCTGCCGCCATCAATGCCGATTGCTTCACAGCTGTCAGCTCGCTGACTGCCGACGAGTGCGCACAGCTTCTCGACAAGCGTCCGGAAGTAGTGACTCCAAACGGTTTCGAGCCTGATTTCGTCCCCTCCAAACGCACATACACAGCTCTCCGCAACGCAGGCAGAAAACGCCTGCTCGAAATCGCAGAGAAGATGACCGGCAAGAAATGGAGCGACGAGACTCTCATAATTGCCACTTCAGGACGAAACGAATACCGCAACAAGGGTCTCGACGTTTATCTCGACAGCATGGCGGAACTCTCACGCACCGGAGCAGCCGCCCGCCGCGATATCCTCGCCCTCGTACTTGTGCCGGCTTGGGTACGCGAGCCTAACGGCGAACTGCTCATCGACATCAACCAGAATGGACAGATGGCAGTCACTCCCGACTATCTTACCCACCGACTGAACAACGAGGACTCTGACCCGGCTTGCTGCAGAATCGGTCAGCTCGAGGCTGAAGGCCAATTAGCAGGCAACGGACAGGTGAAGACCATCTTCATACCTTGCTATCTCGATGGCGCCGACGGCATCGTCAACATTTCCTACTACGACATTCTCCCGGCTCTCGACATCACAGTCTTCGCCTCCTACTACGAGCCATGGGGCTACACTCCGCTTGAGAGCATCGCCTTCGGAGTGCCGACCGTCACGACCGACAAGTCGGGCTTCGGACAGTGGGTGGAGTCAGACGTGGCCGGCGCCCGCATCGAGTCGCCCATCGAATCGCTGATGAAGAGCGGCACCGTAGTCGCTCCCCGCAACGACAACAGCTATTGGGACACCGTCAAGACCATCGCCCATACTCTCGAGGCTTTCTCCGGGGCCGACAAGAAGACAGTGGAGGCTTGCTCCAAAGCCGCTTCCGCCACTGCCGCCCTCGCCGACTGGAAACTCTTCATCTCAAAATATGACGAGGCATTCCAAATTGCCGAAAAGAACCGAGACGCAAGAATGAAATAAATAACTGATAACTAAGAAAAAACTATAATAATAATTTTATGAAACTTCAAGTAAGCAACACCAACCAGCCTGTATGGCACAACATGGTGGTATCTAATTCTCTCCCCAAGAAGCTTCGTCCACTTGAGGAGATCTCAAAAAACCTCTGGTGGGTCTGGAATAGTGAGGCTAAAAACCTCTTCCGCGACCTCGACCACGACCTCTGGCGCGCTACAGGCGAAAACCCTGTGATGCTCCTTCAGCAGCTCAGCTACGAAAGATTTCAGGAAATACAGAACGACAAAGTCTGGATGGACCGCATCGACAAGGTCTACAAGATGTTTCAGGACTACATGAAGCAGCCAATGCGCAACGACCTTCCTTCAGTGGCTTATTTCTCCATGGAATATGGTCTTTGCTCTTGCCTCAAGATCTACAGCGGCGGTCTCGGCGTACTCGCCGGCGACTACATCAAACAGGCTTCCGACTCACGCATCAACATGACAGCCGTAGGTTTCCTATATCGCTACGGCTACTTCCAGCAGAGCCTCAGCATCGACGGCCAGCAGATAGCCAACTACGAGCCCCAGAACTTCGACCAGCTTCCTATCGAGGCTGTACTCGGAGAGGATGGACAGCCGATGATCCTCGAGGTGCCTTATCCAGGCCG
>CAZIAX010000322.1:0-2344 GCA_964537745.1 uncultured Sangeribacter sp. | reverse complement strand
TCGTCTTGAACTACTCCGCGACCCACCGCACCAAGCACGACACCGTCTATGCACTTGACGCGCTTGACGCCTACCGAGAGCGGTTGGTAAAGCGCATCAAGGTGATTGGTTTTGAGATGAAAAACCTGCGTGGCACAAACGGCTACATGTATCTTGACAACATAATTCTCTCTCCGAGCAAACCACCCATGGCGCGAATCTCCATCGAAGTCAAGAGTGCATCGGGTGAGCCACGTCGAATTTTCAAGACGCTCGGGGTCGGCGACTCACTTTTTATCGAGTCAAAGGAACTCGAGCAATACCGAGGTTTTGACATCGCAGAGATATTCCCCGGCTCAGCCATACAACCGACGGCCTACGTCACCTTCACCAATGGAGTCACACTCCGCAAGGGAGAAGTAGTCGGCGATCAGAACTTGCTGCATCTCCAGCGTGTCCAGATACGTGAGACTATTAAGGCACATTTCGAAAAAGAGCGCCAGTTGTTCAAACGCGGTATAAAATGCCTCTCACTTTTCTTCATCGACGAGGTAGCCAAATACCGCCAATATGATGAGGATGGTCAACCCGTCAAGGGTATATTCCAGGAGATATTCGAAGAAGAATATGCACGCCTTGTCAATGAAGAATTTCATATATGGGATGAGGACTACAACGAATACCTGCGTCGCTTCGCACCCTATCAGACACACCGCGGTTACTTCTCAATCGACAAGAAAGGACGGATGATGGACACTAAGACCAAGCGTGGTAGCGACGTCAGCGAGGAAGCATCAGACTATGATCTCATACTGCGCGACAAAGAACGCTTGCTCAGTTTTGATGAGCCCACTCGTTTTATTTTCTCACACTCCGCACTGCGCGAGGGATGGGACAATCCCAACGTGTTCCAGATATGCACACTACGGCACAGCGGCTCCACTACAGCCAAACGGCAGGAAGTGGGACGAGGTCTACGAATAGCAGTTGACAAGAACGGTATACGCCAAGACAAAGAATTGCTTGGTGAAGACGTCCACAACATCAACGTGCTCACAGTCATCGCCAACGAAAGTTACAACAACTTCACATCGCAACTCCAAAAAGAGACGCGCGAGGCATTGCGAGAGAGGGCTGTCAAGGCAACTACCGGTTATTTCGAGGGGAAGACAATAACTGTGGATGGTCAACCGCACGTAGTTACCAACCGAGAGGCAAGCCGTATCATGGTATGGCTCGAGGACAACGAATATATAGACGAAGAAGGAAATCTCACTCCTAAGTATCAAGAAGATATCGCCGCAGAGTCTGTCGCCCCATATGGCAAGCAGCTGGAGCCGATGGCAGAGGGAATAACCATGCTGATAAACTCGATTTTTGATCCTAATTTGCTGAAGGAGATTGCCAGCGACGGCAGCAAGACGAAATTGCCCGAGCCAAGACTCAACGCCAATTTCGCAAAACCGGAGTTCCAGGAACTTTGGAGGGCAATCAATCATCAGTATGTCTACACCGTAAGTTATGACACGGCCGAGCTTATCGAGAAAGCGGTGCTACATTTGAATTCAGATGAGCTTCAGGTCAGGACACTTCGTTATGTAAAGGTGGAAGGACTGCAGGCTTGTGAAGAAGTTGCGGAATATGGAGACACCAAGTCAACATCAGAAGAACTTACCGACGTCTCTACATCCACGGTAAAGTATGACCTTATAGGGCAGGTGGCAAAAGGAGCCAACATCACGCGGCGCACGGCCGCCAAGATATTGCAGGGACTGCGTCCAGGGAAAATGGCAATGTTCCGCAACAATCCCGAGGAGTTTATACGGAAGGTAGTGCAGATAATACGAGAGCAAAAAGCCACGATGATAGTTGACCATATTCACTACCATAAGACCGACGGCAAATATGACTCCGACATTTTCACCGCCTCGAGCCGTGCGGAGTTTGACAAGGCGATACAGAGCAGCAAGCACATCACAGATTATGTGGTATCCGACAGCAAGGGGGAACGGGCGTTTGCCCAAGACCTTGACGAGGCGAGTGAGGTGGTGGTGTATGCCAAGTTGCCACGGTCATTCCAGATCCCCACACCTGTTGGGAACTATGCGCCCGACTGGGCGATAGCTATGGAGAAAGGTGGAGTTAAGCATATTTTTTTCATTGCCGAGACTAAGGGGTCGTTACAGTCCATGCAGTTGAATGCCATTGAGAATGCCAAGATAGACTGCTGCACACAGTTATTTAAGGAGATTTCAACGGAGAATGTTAGGTATCATAAGGTGACATGTTATCAGGATTTGATTGATGCAATCACTAAGTGAAGGGTCAAGAACCAAGGGGGGGGCTACGCAGTGTTGGTGGTGAG
>CAZIAX010000321.1:0-2350 GCA_964537745.1 uncultured Sangeribacter sp. | reverse complement strand
GATTACATCATGCCTGGCATGCCGCCTGCCGGCATAGGAGGCACGGGGTTGTCTTCCTTCTTGTCAGCGATGACACACTCAGTGGTCAGGAACATACCAGCGATGCTTGCAGCATTCTCAAGAGCCACACGGGTCACTTTTGCAGGGTCGATTACGCCAGTAGCGAAGAAATTCTCATAGCTGTCAGTGCGTGCATTATAGCCGAAATCGCCTGAGCCTTCTTTCACTTTCTGAACAATCACCGCACCTTCAAGTCCGGCATTAGCCACGATTTGACGGAGAGGTTCCTCAATTGCACGGCGTATGATAGCGATACCAGTAGTCTCGTCATTATTTTCACCCTTCAGTTCGTCGAGGGTAGAGAGACAACGGATGTAAGCCACGCCACCACCAGGAACGATACCTTCAGCGATAGCTGCGCGAGTAGCACTCAGAGCATCGTCAACACGGTCTTTCTTTTCCTTCATTTCCACTTCTGAAGGAGCACCAATATAGAGGACTGCAACGCCTCCGGCGAGTTTGGCGAGACGCTCGTGGAGTTTTTCCTTGTCATAATCAGAAGTAGTGGTCTCAATCTGAGCCTTAATCTGAGCAACGCGAGCATCAATTGCCTCCTTAGAACCAGCACCATTTACGATGGTAGTGTTGTCCTTGTTGACAGTTACCTTCTCTGCAGTGCCGAGGTCATTCACAGTAGCCTGTTTGAGCTGCATTCCCTTCACTTCGCTGATCACGTTTCCACCAGTAAGGATAGCGATATCTTCAAGCATTTCCTTGCGGCGGTCGCCAAAGCCAGGAGCCTTAACAGCACATATCTTAAGAGAGCCACGGAGACGGTTTACGACGAGGGTAGCAAGTGCCTCATTGTCTACATCCTCTGCAATGATGAGGAGAGGACGACCTGTCTGAGCAACGGCTTCGAGGATTGGGAGCATTTCCTGAAGGTTAGAAATTTTCTTGTCGTAGAGAAGGATGAATGGGGAGTCCATCTCGCATTCCATCTTCTCAGAATTTGTGACGAAATAAGGGCTGATATAGCCACGGTCGAACTGCATACCTTCTACTACTTCTACTGTAGTTTCAGTACCCTTAGCTTCTTCGACAGTGATTACACCTTCTTTCTTAACAGTCTTCATAGCCTCTGCAATGAGACGACCGATTTCTTCGTCATTGTTGGCAGAGATACGAGCGACATTCTCAATCTTAGCCATATCGTCGTCAACTTCCTGGCTCATGCCTTTGATGCCTTCCACAACTTTGGAGACAGCCTTGTCGATACCACGCTTAAGATCCATAGGATTGGCACCTGCTGCGACGTTCTTGAGGCCTTCAGTCACAATAGCCTGTGCGAGGACAGTTGCAGTAGTAGTACCATCACCAGCCTGATCGCCAGTCTTTGAAGCCACTTCCTTCACGAGTTGAGCGCCCATGTTTTCGAAAGCGTTTTCGAGTTCTATTTCCTTCGCTACTGTCACGCCATCCTTTGTGATGTGAGGAGCACCGAATTTCTTTTCGATAATTACGTTGCGGCCTTTAGGACCGAGTGTGACTTTAACGGCATCGGCAAGAGCGTCGACACCTTTTTTAAGCTCTTCGCGAGCCTGTATGTTGAATTTAATTATTTTTGCCATTTTTGTCTATGTGTTTTTTTAGAAGTATAGAGAATATTAAGCGATTACAGCGAGAACGTCGCTTTGACGCATAATAAGGTATTTTTCGCCTTCGAATTCGATTTCTGTGCCGGCATATTTGCCATAAAGGACTTCATCGCCAGCCTTGAGGATCATATCCTCATCTTTGGTTCCGTTGCCTGCAGCGAGTACTTTGCCACGGAGGGGTTTTTCTTTAGCAGAGTCAGGGATGATGATGCCTGACATTGTCACTTCTTCTGCGGCAGTCGGCTGCACGAGCACGCGGTCGCCAAGTGGTTTGATGTTCATTTCTGTTATTCGATTTATAGGGTTATACTTTTATATTAATAATTTGGTCAGGTTTTGTCAAAACCGTCCGGAATAAGTAGTATCAAATACCGTGCCAAATTCAATAATAATAACAGAAATTTTCGCATCATTGTTTTTGTGATTGGTGTAAGAAATGTTAATGTAAGGAATTCAAAGGAGGCTTTGGTGGAGTGGAAATAAAAAAAGCGCGCAGAGGGAGACTGAGGGTCTCGGGTCTGCGCACTTGGGAGTATATTGGGGGAATTACCCTCGCTGAAGCTCGGGTCATGGACAAAAGTTATTGTCATCGGCACCTTTGCCGATGAGAGTATAGGGCGGCGAATACTGTGTTCGGAAGTGTAGATCATGTCGCGGCCGTCAGGGTCGATACTCATAACAATGCAAGCCAG
>CAZIAX010000320.1:0-2364 GCA_964537745.1 uncultured Sangeribacter sp. | reverse complement strand
GTAATCAGCATAATCAACAAATGTTAAAATATCTTTCGATTTGTGAATAAAAAAATCAAGCACCAGCGATTATTTCGCCGATGCCTGCAAAAAATCTTTCGGAGACCGCAAAAAATCTCACAAAGACTCGAAAAAAATCTTCAAAATTTCCCAATCATAGTACCCTGGAGCCACTTCCGGGACGTCGCTTATCCTCATCGGAGACTCATTAAGCCTCGGCATGACCAGAATTTTTCCCTCTTTATTCTTGTAAAAAACCAACTGCAGGTTGGCTCCCATGGGAGAAATCTCAAAATTCCGCCACTTTTCCGAGGCCACATCAGCGTCATTAAGCTCCACTGCAGATCCATTTCCATCAAGAAGCGATACCAGACGGAGAAGATCCGTGTCATGTCCGAAACGCAAATCAGCTGTCACTTCTCCCGAAGCAAGCATCTCATCTGCTCTTTCAGTTATCTCCCGAAGGAGAGGTTTCACACTTTCCGGGCCGGAGGCCCCAGTTTCCGGCGAGCGACCGTTGGCCATATACTGCATGAAATTGGAAGCCTTCCAGAGTGCGGCAAGTTCTTCGGTATCGAATACGCTTATAATGTCAGCCTCGAGGCTGTCTATATCTTGCACCGAGATAGCCACATCATAAAGGCTGCGCATGAAGATTGCAAGCGAATCACCCTCCGGCACATTCTTGAAAAGCTTGGCCGCAGTTTTTGGGGCACACGACACAGAATCGCGGTAATGATGGAACTCCCACATCCATGGCGCGTCCTCACCCGTATTAAGTTTTGCCTCGGCAGTATTATGATGTATGAAATCCATGTCGCCTGGAGTGGCATGCTTGGAAATGCTCAAACCCGGACTCTTTTCCTCCAGCTGGTCGCAGAAAGCCATCATGCTCATTATGCACCTGGGCTCAACAGAACTTCGGGCCACGACATTGCCTTCCCCCACAAGCTCCGGCCATCTTGCCTGCATCCTCTCAGCTATGGCACGATGCTGACGTTTTCCCATTTCTGTTAGTTCTCCAAGATGCCCCTGGCAGTTCCCGGCGCAACGCGTGACCATCTTCCACACTCCCTTCCCCTCCTTAGTAAGGTTTTCGGCAAGCTGCTGCTCCTGGAAGTAATCACCCGCAATCTTATATATCTTCTGGTTTACCGGCCAGCGCGACCCGTGGCGCCCATAATGGCTGATGTAGACCGGAGCATATCCTGCCGGAGCAGGCGGTAAGGAATCCGCTGTCACATCATAGGCGTAATATATTCCCCCTGCCTTCTCAGGGCAGGCGACTATCGTCTCCTCTATATCGGAAGCGGCGTATCCGGCTAAGCAAGCGGCCACGGCCGCAAATGTCATAAGCAATCTATTTCGCATCATGATTGATTAAGTAGTTTAAGTGTCAACAGAAGTTTTTTGCAAAGTTAATGTTTTTTGCCAAAGCAGCACCCTTATTTCAAAAAATTATTGTAATTTTGAATCCGGAAAACTCTCCCTTCATCCCGAACCCTAACCAACCACCTACACCTATCATGAAAAAAAGACTTTTCTCAACCCTTCTTGCATCGCTCGCCCTATGCGCTCCCGGCATAGCTGCTGACGACATGGCAGGCTACCTCTTTGTGTATTTCACTGGCAACGACCCACGCGACGAGTCGATCAACTACGCCATAAGCCGCGACGGGCTGAACTTCCGCGCCCTCAACGACAACGCGCCTGTAATCGACTCCAAGCTAATCAGCGAGACCGGAGGAGTGCGCGACCCCCATATCCTCCGCAGCGAAGACGGGAAGGAATTCTATATGGTGGTGACCGATATGACCTCCTGCAAAGGATGGGACTCAAACCGAGGCCTCACATTGCTGAAATCTACCGACCTCGTAAACTGGACACCATCCGTCATCAACATCCAGAAGCGCTATAAGGGCCACGACGACCTCAAACGCGTATGGGCACCCCAGACCATCTACGACAAAGATGCCGGAAAATATATGGTCTACTTCTCTATGCAGCACGACAACGGACCCGACATTATATATTATGTCTATGCCAATGATGACTTCACCGACTTCATCTGCAAACCCAAACCACTCTTCATACCGAAAAACAAGAAAAGCTGCATCGACGGCGACATCGTATACAAAGACGGAAAGTATCATCTCTTCTATAAGACCGAAGGAGACGGCAACGGAATAAAGAAAGCTGTCACCGACAAGCTCACATCTGGCAAATGGATAGAATCTGACGACTATAAGCAGCAGACCGACAAGGCTGTGGAGGGAGCCGGCACTTTCAAGATGATCGACTCCGACAAATACATACTCATGTATGACGTCTACATGAACGGCGCCTACCAGTTTACAGAATCGA
>CAZIAX010000319.1:0-2373 GCA_964537745.1 uncultured Sangeribacter sp. | reverse complement strand
CAAGGTATCTGCACAAGGCCGCACACAGGGTCGCAAGTCATGCCGAGGTGATGCTCAAGCCCCATCTCCGCAGCATATTCTATCTGAGCCGGACTGCCCCCGAAGAGCTGAGTCGCTGCAGCCGCAGCCATCGCGCATGCCACACCGACCTCTCCCTGGCACCCTACATCAGCACCCGAAATGGAGGCGTTATGTTTCACTACGTTGCCGAAAAGCCCGGCCGTTGCCAACGCATGCACCATCTGCGCGTCAGCAAAATGACGGCTTTCCCAAAGATGATAAAGCACTCCCGGAATGACTCCACTCGACCCACAGGTTGGGGCTGTCACAATCTCTCCGCCGGAGGCATTTTCCTCACTTACAGCCAATGCATATGCAAAGACTCGGCCACGGCTCTTCAGATTGTCTTTGTAGCCTCCCGCCTTAACGTAGTAGGCACAGGCCTTACGCTGAAGATTAAGCGGACCAGGAAGACGCCCCTCCTTGTTGAGACCCCGCTCTACAGCATCTTTCATCACTTTCCATACCTCTAGAAGATAATCCCATATCTCAGGCCCCTCGCATTGCTCCACGTATTCCCAATACGTATGTCCGGTCCGCTCGCAATATGCCATGATGTCGCCGATGGTATTGAGGGGATATATCTCTCCAGACTCGGCACGAGGTTTTCCCGGCTCATCGAGAGCGCCTCCTCCGACACTGAATACGGTCCATTCCCCTGTCTGGTTGCCTTCAGCGTCGAGACTCCGATACATCATCCCATTTGGATGAAAATCAAGAAAGACATCAGGTTTCCAGATTATCTCAGTTTCCTTGCCCGATTTAGAAAGTTCGTCAAGAATGGCCACATCGGTCATATGCCCTTTTCCTGTAGCAGCAAGTGACCCATAGAGTGTGACTTCAAATTTCTCAGCCTCAGGATGTTGATCGCGGAATATCTCAGCGGCCTTGCGCGGTCCCATCGTATGGGAGGAGGAAGGCCCGGTGCCGATTCTGAATAGTTCCTTAAGTGATTTCATATCTATATTTAGCGCATTTGTATATACTGTTTCGCTTCTCGCTCCTTGCGACCTCCTCCTTGCGAACTCAGCGCGAAAGGAGCGGTATGTTTTCCCAAGAAAAGGCAAGAGATGCAATCCAAATACAAAATTAATTCTTTTATTTTGATTTTTTAGGATTATTTGGCAATAATTTTTCATTAAAGGATACCTCACCAGAATATTTTTTATTAATTTTGCAAGTTGATAACACGACATCACATAATTCACAAACAAACGAAGATGAAAAGACTTTTCCTACCACTTGCAGCTGGCCTCCTTTTGGCGGCTTCCTGCTCGACGAACACCAACGATTCGCGCTACTCAAACACATATTTCGACTACAACCTGATCATCGACAACGACAATCCCGATGCTGCCGCTCAGGCATCCTACAGCGGATATGACGTAACTCTCTACTACACCTCAGGAGCAGTCGAAGTCAAAGGCAACGACCTTATCGTCAACAACCAGAAGTATTCTTTCGAGACAGACACCATGGCTTGTGGCTCATACTATTTCAAGGCATTGATCGATGGCGTTGAGACCTCTATCGGCCAAACTACTTTCTCAAAAAAAGGATTGGTAGGCACCGGTGCGCAAGTGACCAACCTGAAGGGTGCCATGATCGGTATGTTCGCGCCAGCTACTTCTGACTCCCTCAGTAGCTCTTTCAACATCCGTCTCGTCGAGCGTCTTGACCTCAACTACACTCTTGCCAACCGCTACGAGGTTCAGACTTTCTGGCCTTCATCACTCTATCTCGGCCAGACTTACGCTTATTCAACCGATGGTGGGTCTTTAAGCACACGCAACACCAGATATATGGTCAATGTAAACTTCGCTCAAAACAAAGCAAACGTTTTCATCTATAATCCAGAACTCAGCTCTGCCGACAATAATCTCCCGAAAGTGATCCGTATCGGCGATGTGCCTGTCCGTTTCAATCATGACTCATATTATCTTGAGGCCGACGCTCCAAAGACTACCGTATTGGGCAAGCGAAACAATGTCCCGGCCCTAGTCGACTCGGTCGGCTTCCAGGTAGAGAACTTTTCTCTTCGCCTGATTTCCCAAGACCTAACAGAGGCAGAGATTTCCTACAAGCTTCAAGGCAAATCTGTGACCTTCGTAGGCAACTGCGTTCCCAAACCTGCATATTAAAGAAGAGATTTATGTTTTCCGAGGCTTTTCTTAAAGTTTTTTCAAAAAAAATTTGGTAGTCTCGGAAATAATGCTTAACTTTGCAGTCGCAAACGCAAAGGTTGCGACCGCAACTTTTTTGGAGTGATGCTCGAGTGGCTGAAGAGGCACGCCTGGAAAGCGTGTATACGCC
>CAZIAX010000318.1:0-2430 GCA_964537745.1 uncultured Sangeribacter sp. | reverse complement strand
GCTTTGAGATCTAACTCTGTTTTGCCTCTTTGGGTGAAGAATTCCACTCCTGTCTGGGATGGTGAGGCATACGTCAGAAGTGTCATCACCTTCTTTCCTCCTTCTGCAAAGATTTCAACCGTTGACTTGTCCACAAATATACGGAGAGAGATATTGCGGGTTCCAGGAGAAGCTATCTTTGAATTTGATATTCTATCGAAATACTTAATCTTCACATCCGAACAGTTGGTTCGGTCCAGAGTGAGATATCCAGAAGAGGCATCGTAGCTCAAAGTCACTCTTCTTCCATCACCCATGCACAGATTGAACCCGGCGACATCGTCAGTAGAGGCAGAAAGTTTGACGTCCAATTCATATTGGTTGGCCATCGCAGTAATCTGAGGAAGTGAATATGTGCCGGCAGAATACACTTTCTTTATCTTGTATTCTTTACCATGCAAGTTACCCAATGCTTTCACAGGAGTTTGTCGAAGTCTCAATCCCTCGGGAGTGTTATAGAGGGAATAAGTGCGAGGAATTGACCAGATGCCCTTTCCCCATGTGGTCGGGGCAGCGGGAGCGTAATCCCAATAATTCACCCATCCAAGTGTCACCACCTCATCATCTTTTGGAGAGTCGAAATCTTGGAACACCCTGGAAGCATAATAATCCATCCCATCATCCACATAAAGAGGTTCGGAGTCGGGCTGATCTGGGATGAATTGTGTGCCGTCGAAGTCACCCACAAAGTATTGTTCTCTGGCCCAATTTACCGAAACCAAAAGCACCCATTTCTTTTCCCCTGTTTCTTCTACCGTGACTTGGAAAAGGTCTGGACACTCCCATGAACGCTTGTTGTCTCCCATCGGACCGAAATCACTGCTCCAGGTCCAATGCTTAAGGTCGTCGGACGTATAGAAGGCCACTTTTCTCTCCAAAGCTTTCGCCACAGCCATCACCCACTTTCCAGTAGGCTCATGACGTATGACAGTTGGATCTCGAAACTCTGTGCTCCAGATATCAAGGACTGGATTTTGGTCGTAATACTGATAAGTCTCGCCGCCATCGAGGCTGAAAGCAATACCTTGCGACTGTTTCTTTGAATCCTGATCATAGAGAGTGAATATTGCTATCAGCGCATCTTTCCCGTAGCCAGCGGAGTTGATGGAATCCAACACCACGCTTCCTGTAAAAGCAGAAGTTTTTGGAGGCAGCCCCTTTATTGCATGGTCTTCCTTCTCCCTCCAGCGTATAAGATCGTCGGTCTCGGCCCCACCCCAACTATAAGCCAGATACTTTCCATCCTTTTTCACCAAGCCACTCGGATCTCCGATCCAACGGCGACCAGCGGAAGAGAAATGATATTGCGGACGATACGGTTCGTTGTAGAGGATGGTGTCATTCTGCGAGGCGTACGCTGAGAATGGACCTTGACAGCTCAGTAGGCCCATGGCTACATATAACGATACCTTGAGTTTAGAAAATGGTAAATACATTTTTTGATGATTTTAAAGTTACTATCCATGAGAAAGATTCCCCTTGTGTTCATTGGATCCAACCCGTTGAAAACATTTGCAAAATTAATGATTTTAGACATCCAACACTATAAAATATGTTGCATTTAATATAACTCTTTCACCTTTCGTAGCTAAAGTTGAGGTTCGAGATTTTAGGTTTATGTTCTTCTATAAGTTCCTTTAGTCGTGTGCACGACGCCGGAGGTCGCTAACTACCCTGGCTACGCAATGATTAGCTCTACCCTCCTCTTGCGTGAGATTTGAGGTGAAGATTGAGGCCATATATATTTGCTTGATTCAAAATTTTTTATTATATTTGTAAGTTGTTTTAAGAATTCATCGCTACCCTATTTAAATATGGCACTACCGATAAATGTTGAGGATCTGCTCAGGCAGAGGAAGGTTGAATCCAACCGGATTGAGTTTAAGAAGGGGTGGAATCCTGATAGGATCTACCGCTCCATCTGTGCATTCGCCAACGATTTCGACAATATCGGTGGCGGATATATCCTTGTCGGGGTGGATGAAGAAAATGGTGTTGCAAAACGTCCGGTTCAAGGAATCCTCATTGAGCAGATTGACGATATTCAAAAGGACATCACTAATTATAACAATAAGTTAAACCCCTACTATCTTCCTCGCACTGAACCTATAGAGGTGGATGGAAAAACTATACTTGTTATATGGTGTCCTTCTGGTATAAACCGTCCGTATGACGTGCCGGAATATGTTACGTCTAAGAATAATCCCCAGAGGAGATGTTATATCCGCTCCGGTTCATCCACTATCGAAGCAAAAGGTTATGTGCTTGACGAACTGCGGGAGATGGCTAACCGGGTGCCTTTTGACGACAGAGGGAATCCAGAAATAAGCCTCAACGATATTTCAGGCGTTCATGTCCTTGACTATCTTCATAAGGTAGGCAGCAAACTTG
>CAZIAX010000317.1:0-2459 GCA_964537745.1 uncultured Sangeribacter sp. | reverse complement strand
TGAGGGAGGAGAGGGCGGCGGTGGCTTCGCGGATGTCCATGGCGATGAAGTCGGCACTGGCACCGAGTTGCATCTGGTCGAGGGCGCGGTGCAGGGCTTCGCTGGCGCGAAGGAGGTCGCCGTAATGGCGGGCGTTGGTCAGGAGCAGCTCTTTCTCGGGGTCGAAGTCGCTGGTGGAGGCTCTCTTCAGGGCGTCGTTGAGGACGTCGAGTCCGAGTCCTTCTGCAGCCGATATCTTGACAATCGGCAGGATGTCGTTGGCGAGTTTTTCTGATGAGAATACGGCGTCGAGGTATTTCTGGACGTCGGAAATGGCTGATGCTGACATTCCGGGAGCAGAAGTCTTTGTGATGACTGGTATAATCTTCTGGCCGGGATTGAGGTCCTGAAGCGTGGCGTTCATCTCATTGATTTGGGAGCTGAGCGGCGAGACTGGGTCGATGAGCCAAAGCACAATCGAGGCTTGGTTGAGTCGTTGGCGGGCTCTCTCAATACCGATGCTCTCTATCTTGTCGGATGATTCGCGCAGACCGGCGGTGTCGATAAAACGGAAAAGTACACCTTCAATCTCGCAGGTGTCTTCTATGATGTCGCGAGTCGTGCCAGGAATGTCGGAGACGATGGCCTTATCGTCTTGAAGGAGGGCATTCAGCAGTGTGGATTTCCCAACATTAGGCATTCCGGCTATCACGACCGGCACTCCCTCTTTGATGGCTCGGCCAGTGGCATAAGAGTCTGTCAATCTGTCTATCTTCAGCAGCAACATTGTTGCGATTTCGATGAGACGTGTGCGGTCGGCAAACTCTACGTCTTCCTCCGAGAAGTCGAGCTCGAGTTCGAGAAGGGATGCGAGTTCTATGAGTTTGTCGCGAAGTTCGTTGAATTCCTTTGAGAATGAGCCGCGGGTCTGCTGCATGGCAAGGCGATGGGCGGCACGAGAGGAGGATGCGATAAGGTCGGCAACTCCCTCTGCTGATGCCAGGTCCATGCGCCCATTCAGATAGGCACGGCGTGAGAATTCCCCTGGCTCTGCCGCACTTGCTCCCCGACGGAGGAGGAGGTTGGTGACCTCGCGGATAATCCATGGGGAACCATGGAGGGTAAACTCCACAACATCCTCACCCGTGAAGGACTTGGGAGCGCGGAAGATGGTGGCTACTGCCTGGTCGAGAATCTCTCCTTTCTCATCTACGATGTAGCCGAGATGGGCGGTGTGGGAGATTGCGTCTTTGAGAGGAGTGCCTTTCCAAACAGCGTCGGCTATCTGGATGGCGTCAGGGCCGGAGAGGCGGATTATTGCTAAGGCTCCTTTGCCGGTGGGAGTGGCGGGGGCGGTTATGGTAGAAGTCATAATATAGGGATGTGTGGCTAAAGCCACACCCAGTAAAAAAGAATAAGAAGGGATTATTTGTTCCAGTCTTTGAAGGAGACTTGGGATTCGATATCGTTCTCGATGTCGTCGGGAAGGGCGGAGAAGAAATCGAAACCGGTCATTTTCTCTACGTCGTCGACGCTGGCTGCATAGGCTTGCATATTGCCTTCGCATTTCATGTTGGGATATACGAATCCGATGGCTCTCATGGGAGTGGCATAAGGAGCCAGAAGCACCTTGAAGAATGCCGACGGCACGCGCACTTTGTTGTCACCAATCGTCTCGGTATCAGATGAGTCATAGATGGGACCTGCAATGATGACGATGGCTGAGTCGCGCTTTGCCCAATTGCGCTCTTTGTCTTCGAGCGTCTTCCAAGCGCCAGTGTTGAGCTCATGTTTCTGTGGACAAATGTTGGCCATCACAAAGCTATTGTGCATGGCGTCGTCGCTCCACTTCTGCTCACCGGCAGGGCACATATGGCCGCGGTCGTAGCCAGAGCGTGTGTAGTCGCGAGTGTCGGGGCATCCTTTGAGATCGGTATCGGTCCAGAATTTGTTGCTACGTCCTACGGCACCTTCGGTTTCGTGGGCCTGAAGAATCCATGCTACGTAGTTGGGAGTTTTGTTTTCAGGATTGAAGTTTACAGTAAACCCTTCGTAGTCTTTTTCTACGGATGGAAGATTCTTGGGTGTGGTCACCTTATCCAGGTTGCTGAGCTCTATGGAATTGTCTGGCTTGTTGGGGTCGGCCTTGAAGTCTTTATCAATTGCTCCGGGAGCCAGTTTATTCCAGAAATAGGCTATTCCTATGATAAGGAGGAATACGGCTGCGTATCTTAGAATTTTATTTTTATCCATTATTTTAAAATTATTCAGTGCATCACAAATCGCCTCTCCGAGGCTACAGAGTCATTAGCTTGACCCCAGGCTGAAGCCTGGGGTTTCGTCACAATAACAGCTCTCCGAGCTGGGTTTTGATTTCGGTTGATCGGTATCAGTAGGTTGAGAAACGGCCGTTCCATACTTTTTAAGCCAGGTGAGTTGCTTTTTGGCGTAGACGCGGGTGTTCTTTTGGATGCGGGCTA
>CAZIAX010000316.1:0-2473 GCA_964537745.1 uncultured Sangeribacter sp. | reverse complement strand
ATTTGCCTATTTCAACTTTTTTTCCTAACTTTGTATTGACTTTCTAAATATCGACAAATATGAGACTTTACAAGGTTTTCCTATCCATATTCATCCTTTCCCTTTTCGCTCTAAGCGCAAAGGCTTACGACTCGGTGTCTTTCCATTGCGATCAAGACACTACACTCATCAACTCACTCCTCTCAAGTCCGGAGCTCAAAGACATGTCGCCCAACAACAGAGTGGCATTCTTCGCAAAGAAACTCGTCGGCTCCCCATCCTCACTCCGTCAGGAAATCCTTGAGGCCGATACTCTCGTATTTACTATCAACGCTCACTCCTTCACGCCTCTCAGCCTGATATCCACATGCGTCGCTCTCGCGCAGGCTTATGAGACGTCTTCCGCTCCTAACTGGCGCGACTTTGCTGAGAAGTTTGAAAACGTCATGTTCAAGAAAGGAGCCGCAACAGACTTTGTTTCACGCTTCCTTTATCCTTCCGACTGGATTGCCGACAATATCTACAGAGGAAATGTAGTGGATGTGACTTTCAATATCGACGGGCTTGCAGCTCGCAAGAAGGAGAAATCTATCGACTACATATCCCATCACAAAGACTCCTTCAAGGCTTTAGCAAATGAAAATAATTTGGAGCGCCTGAAGATGCTTGAAATGGGTTTCAGAAACCATCAGATTCCCTACATTTCCAACGGTGACCTGACAAATTCAAGCAGGTTCAAGCCCCAGGCAAAGGATGGCGACATATTCTTTCTCCTGACTCCTGACTTTAACCTCGACAGCAGGGAGATGGGCATTCTGACCATTGACGGAGACAAACTTCTTATCATTCAACTCTCACCCTCCAAAGACGCTGTCACACTTGAGGAACTTCCATTTGAAAACTATGTGAAGCGCAATGTGAAACGCATACAGGGGGCACGCATCATCCGCATTGCCAAATGACAAAGGTAGTCGGATTCGACCTCGACGACACACTGCTGCCTGAGATTCTCTTCATCAGGAGCGGCATTTATCACATTGCGCACTGGCTCCATGAGCGATATCCCGCAATTCCGGAATATCGTATCGTCTCAGCTATGGAATCAGCTGTTGCGACCCGAAGAAATCATTACTCAGCGCTCGAGTCAATTCTGGAGGAATATAATCTATTGGAGGCGACAGACATGAAAGAGATTGTCGCTGAGTTCCGCCGCCATCAGCCAGATTCCGCCATCTATCATTTGGCCCCCTCTCTTCTCCAGACATTGAGCGCATTGAAAAGCGACCCTGAAGTCAGGTTAGTGCTTATAACTGACGGACGAAGTGTGACTCAGCGTAATAAAATCACGGCTGCCGGACTCGATAAGTTCTTTGATTCCGACGATATATTTATCTCGGAGGAGACTGGACATGATAAGACAAGCCCCGACACATTTCTCCTTGTGATGGGGAAATATGCCGGAGCAAATGAATTTCACTATGTAGGCGACAATCCAGCGAAGGATTTCCTTCACCCTTCAAGACTTGGATGGCAAACACATAGGGTGCACCCCTTTCCTTTGATGATACATCAAGGGATGCCTAAATAACGGTGTATCTGCAAGCTGAGTGTCCAGCGTGGATCCTGAAGTACTCTTCTGACTGTGCGGAGTGTGTTTGATTCGCGAATTTTCGCATCTGACACGTAGCAGGGCTGCAAATACATTAGTGTTTTCTCAGAGCGGCAAGGAAGATCGAAATATCCTTCTAAATCTTGTCCTACATCCACCACTTTTATTTCGTCAGCTCTCCCTACGTTGACCGTCGGGTCGCCAATCATATCATCGATACCAGTCTTAGGGGATACTGTCACCCAATCTATTCCATCAGGCAGAGGATGGGTGCCATTGGTTTCAATGGCTATTTTCTTTCCTGTTGCCTGATGAAGAAGACGTATAAAGTCAGCATCTATCCAAAGAGATGGTTCTCCACCGGTAAGTATCACCCAGTCGGCTTTGTATAGGTTGACTGCATGCACTATGTCCGTGTCGGTCATTGCAACACCCTCGTTGTGACGCGTGTCGCAGAATGGACACTGTAGGTTGCAACCTGAAAAACGTATGAACACCGACGGGTAACCGGTGTGATGTCCCTCTCCTTGAAGGGAGTAAAAAATCTCGTTTATCTTTCTCATCTCAATCTTCTTCGTAAGCAGCTGTGTTTCCTTCCGATTCCTGCACCTCACAGCGGTAGCACTCGGGAATCGAATCCACTATCCAGCGGGCAATGTTCTCGGCAGTCGGGTTGAATGGCAACACATCATTCAGAACGGCGTGGTCGAGCTTGCCAGCGACGAGCTCTTTAATTTTTGTGAAATCCACCACCATACCGGACTCATTCAGTTCCTTAGCACGGCACTCAACTGTTATCACCCAATTATGACCATGAATATTAGTGCATTTGCTCTCATAAGGAAGGCAAAGCCGATGGGCAGCCGATATCTCAAGTCTCTTCTT
>CAZIAX010000315.1:0-2481 GCA_964537745.1 uncultured Sangeribacter sp. | reverse complement strand
AGATAAAGGCTAAGAATGGTGGTTTCAACAAATACACCATCGCAGGCGTGAAGATAGTAGGTGCGTTCAATGGTGCAGACTACGACATGGCCAAGGGTTGGGCAACTACTGGCAAGAACAAGGGCAGCTACAAGATCACTTATGACACCAACCCTATCGTACTCCAGGCCACTTCTTCTGAGGTTTCTCTCATGGGCGATGCAGGCACTGCTATGCTCGTTCCGCAGCAGCTCACAGCTTGGGACACCAAAGACGAGAACAACACAGCAGGCGGCGCTTACCTCGCCATCAAACTCAACCTCAAAGACGCTGATGGCAAACTCCTCTTCCCGAAAGATGACTTCGAGGATGCCTATGGTTGGGTAGCTGTGCCTATCGACACAAAATGGGAAGCAGGCAAGAAGTATATCTACACTCTTGACTTCTCTACCGGTGCCGGTGTAGTTGCTCCTTCCACTGGCGGCGACAATAAGTTTGACCCGGGACTTCCTGGCGACGAGAACGACAAAGATCATCCGAAAAACGATGACGACCCCAACAATGACGACGGCGATGAGGATGAGAAGAATCCTGGCGGCACAGGCGAAGAGGCTCCCGTGCCGGGCGATTCTGTAATCGAGACTCCGATCCGCTTCTCAGTAACTGTGACAAACTGGACCACTGACAATCAGAACCCTAACATGGGTCTCTAATCCGAAATGTTAAAACCAAATTCTTAAACATCTGAAGATGGGACTCCGGCAGCGCTGCAGGCATGCTTACAGCGCCACCGGAGACCCATCATCTTTTCCGTCCTTTCCAATCCCAACGCTGATTTTCATATATATTCTCAACAAATGACTTTTTCTGAAAAGCTACATATTTGCCTTATTGCCCTGCCCGCAATGGTTGGGGTCTCCTCATGCTCTGACGACTTCGGAAATGACTTTGACTCTACTTCCGAGACCATCACTTTTTCCCTTCAGACATTTCAAGACACAGACAGTGCCAAGACGCGAAGTAAAGACCACAGTGAATTGGTAGATGTTCTTCCTATTCAGGATGTCGCCACTTCCGACACTTTGTATCTTGAGATTTACGCTCAAGACGCTCCGTTAGAGACAAAGGAAGAGCCTGCAGCCAAGACCAGAGGCACAAAGATGAGCACTTATTGGGAATCCTTCGGCATGTTGGGATATAAATATAAGGCCGCGGATGGTTGGGATGGGAAACAGACCCCTAATTTAATCTATAACGACCGCTTTACAGTATCATCATCTTCAGGAGTGATTGCTCCGAAGGAATATTTTTGGCCCGGAGGCCGCTATTTCGTAAAGTTTTTTGGTGTATTCCCTTACGGCACCGGGAAACTGTCGGCAGAAGACTACAAGGGAAATCCAACATTGGAATATCAAGTACCAACCGACGTATCAGCGCAACAGGATATCGAGGTAGCAAAGTCTGGAGAAATCAAAGGCAACAGTAAGGATGCAGTAAAGCTTAACGTCACTCATCCACTTACAACGATTAACTTCAAAACGGATAATACCCAGAAATTCTCAAGTATGGGTAGTTCCTGTGGCTCTTTTTATAAGGGGGCTGTACATGAACTAACAATCCGCAACATCTATAGCAGAGGAATCTATGATCTCGAGACTGGAGAGTGGTGTAATCAAAGTGAGAAAGCCTCATTCACCATGCAGATCAACAAGAGCGATGTGTCAGGAACGACCTCTCAAGATATCACTCCCGCCGATCAGTTCTTCTTCATAATGCCACAAACGGCTCCCGATGATGCTGAACTCATTTTTACATATACAGACAGTGAGACAAATACAGACCGAACATTTCGCTCATCTCTCAAGGGTATGGTTTGGAAACCAGGGAAGACTTATACTTATAAGCTTGCTACCACGTCGATAAAGATCGACTATACATTTGAAATAGATGAATCAGACAATCGTATCCTTCCAGTGCAAGGAGGAGTAGTAAATCTGAAAATCAAATCATACAAAACTATTTACCGAGAAGGTGATGAGACTAAATACGTCAATGTTCCATGGACCAATTCCGTTTATCAGTCATACAATGGAGGATCCTACACTACAAACACAACTCTCAACAGCGAGATTCCTTCCAACACGCTTTCTGATGAAGAGAGAGGATACAGCCAATGTACTTTGACTATAGGTGAGTTGTCTCATATAAATAAGTTTGAGAATATCAAAATGAACGCTCCTTCTAAAGGTGCTCAATTTATGCCCTATAATCTTGCCTCGGAAAGTTTCTCAAGATACCCAGGTGATATAAAATCTACGGCTAATTGCTATATCGTAGATTTCAAAGGTTGGGGATGTTTCCCAACGGTGTTCGGAACGACATATAAAGACGGCGTGCAAAGAAGGTATGAAAATGAGGAGATAGCCAATTATTGTGAACATGATTTCGACTTGTTCAATTATAATAACTGGCATACTTGCTCTTTCAAATATCTTCATCTTC
>CAZIAX010000314.1:0-2486 GCA_964537745.1 uncultured Sangeribacter sp. | reverse complement strand
TGTTGACCGTGATGTCATAGCAAGGACCGTATTCCTCAAACTCCCTGCGGTTTTTGAGGCAGATGCAATCGTCGCCACTCTCAATGTAGCAGTCGGAGATACGTACCTTGTGGCTATGGTCGATATCAATACCGTCACCGTTGCGCACCTTGAGATTGTTGAGAAGCGATATTCCGGATATCGTCACGTCGTGGCAACCTACAAGATGCACGGTCCAATAAGCGGAGTTGGCAATAGTGACATCTGTGATTCTGACATTGTTGCACCCGAAAAGTGTCAGCACGTGTGGTCGCGGGTCGAAAGTCGTGACGGGTTTCAGCTCATATGAATCGTCGAGCTCAGCTCCCATGAAAGCCACCGCGTTGCCGTCGATGCGCCCGGTGCCGGAAATGGATATGTTCTTCAGGTCGGTACCTGAAATCCACATCATGCCTTCACCCTCGTTTGCGCGGAATGCAGATTCCTTATAAATAGACTCATCCGGATTGGCAAGCAGGGTTGCATTTGGCTGCAGGTGAAGGTCGATATTTGATTTCAGATGGAGCGGACCGGCCAGGTAGGTATGGCCAGAGGGGAAGAGCACCTGTCCGCCACCGGTGGAGGAGCACTCGTCGATAGCCTTCTGGATAGCGACGGCATCATCCGATATGCCGTCGCCCTTGGCTCCAAACTCCAGTACATTGACATCCTTAGCCGACACTGCAAATGCGCAAAGCAATAGGCTCAAAGCGATATATCTCATAGTTGTTTTTCTTGTTGTCTTATTAATAATGGAAGGAGGAGCCGCCCAGGAACTCGCGAAGCAGGGATGTCGGGGGGATTTGGTCGACGGGTATGGGGTCGAAGTATTCCAGGAAGCGCAGCAGCCGGTAGGCATTGGCATACTCGGCCACATTGTGAGGCACTTGCCTAAGGATGGGTTCCGCATACTCTTTCATCACGCCAAGCTCGAAGAGCAGCGACGAATTGAAAGTGGCGTCGGCATTCTCCTGGAAGGGGAATATCCATTTCTCCTCTCCACGCCTTACCGACGGCCATCGGCGGATAGTGTCGAGTGCCGAGGTATGGCGGTAGCGGTAGTCGCGCACGATGCGCCGCAGCAGACGGTTGTCGTTGGGAGATATCCAGTTGTGGTCATCGATTGCTAAGGTGGTCAGTGCAGATACATATACCTTATATATAGAAGAGGCTCCTACTGATGAAATCAATTCCGGATTCAATCCATGTATTCCTTCGATGATAAGCACGTCGGTAGGTTCCATCTTCAAAGGTTTCTCCTTTTCTATCCGGCGACCGAACTCAAAACTGTAGGTCGGCAGGTTGACAGTCTCTCCAGCCAACAGACGCGAGAGATCGGAATTAAGTCGCTCCAGGTCGAGGGCATAGAGGCTCTCGTAGTCATAATCACCTGTCTCGTCGAGCGGCGTATGTTCGCGGTCGACGAAATAATCATCGAGCGATATCATCTTAGGAGTGACGAGCGACGTCATCAACTGCACAGCCAAGCGTTTGCAGGTAGTGGTCTTTCCTGATGATGATGGTCCGGCAAGAAGCACTATCTTGGCTCCACGCTCCACAATCTGGTCGGCTATGCGTGCTATCTGGCGCTCATGCATAGCCTCAGCTACATTAATCAGGTCGCGCACCTTACGCTCGCGCACCGACATATTGAGCTCGCCCACATTGCGCACCTTTATCACTTCATTGAAGTGCATGTAGTCTGTGAATGCCTTAAACATCTTCGTCTGCCTTTCCGGCTCAAGAGGCTGCTCAGGATGCTGCGGATTGCGACCCATAAGGATGAAACCATCGGCATATGGATGCAATGCGAAGACCGGTGCATATCCAGTGGATGGGGGGAGTGCCCCATAATAGCTGTCGGCAAGCCCGTCGAGAGTATAATAGGTAGTATATAGTTGGCCTGTGGTCTCAAACAGCAGGACCTTGCTGAAGAGATTCTGCTCGCGGAGCTTCGGAAGAAGGTCGGAAGTAAGACGTTCGTGGCGCTCGAAAGGAAGGTCGGCCTCAGCAAGTTGCCTCATGCGCACCTCTAATGCGAGGATCTTTTCCGGAGAAAGCACACATGGCGAAGAACTCCCCACCTCAAAAATGCGGCAGAAGTAACCGCGGAAGATACTGTGCTCTATACGGAGCTGAATTCCGGGGAACATCTCGCTGACCGCTTTATATAGCATGAAGCAGAGGGCACGGGTATAGACACGGCGCCCAGACTCCGAGAGGTCGGAGAAATATTCCACCTGCTTTGGAGCGTAGATAGGAAAACGCAGGTCTTCCGTCTTGTTGTTGACGCGGCAGCAGATGGGCCGGAAAGGGAGTGCGACCTCCCCCGAATTGATAAGACTGAGTGGTGATACTCCTCCTTCAGCAGAGACATATCTATCTTGATTCTTAATATATATTTCCATAATATATGGTTTTTAAGGCCGTTTCTTGCGCAAATTTAATAATTTTATTCTGAAAACTGC
>CAZIAX010000313.1:0-2496 GCA_964537745.1 uncultured Sangeribacter sp. | reverse complement strand
TGATTCCATCCCTAAAAGGTAATATCACCGTCTCAAACCCTTCCAACGAAACCGCCATCTCATTGAATTCCCGAACTCCACGCGTCTGCGGGTCATTCTCATATGCAGGGTCACACACATGCCCCGACCAGAGCGTATTGTCGGCAACAATCAACCCTCCCGGCCGAAGCATCCTGGCTGCTTCCTTCAGATACTCAGGATATTGCCGCTTGTCGGCGTCGATAAACATCATATCGACCGATTCATCGGCAAATTCCCTGCATACCTCAATCGCCGGCCCGATGCGGAGCTCCACCTTCCGTCCATGCTCCGTGCTGTCAAGTTGCCGGCGGATGAAATCCTCCAGTTCGTCGTCAACCTCTATCGTGACGAGGCGTCCATCTTCGGGCATACCCTCAGCTATGCAGAGTGCGGAGTATCCTGTGAATGTGCCGAGCTCGACGGCTAATTTCGGTGCGCAGAGTTGTGTGAGCATCTTCAGGAGGCGACCCTGGAGGTGCCCAGACACCATGCGGCCATTGATAAGCCGCAGATGCGACTCGCGTGTGAGTTGCTGCAGATGAGCCGGTTCCGGCGAACTATGCCTGTCGACATACGCGTCGAGCGAAGATTCTATCTCGTAGTTCATGACTGTCTCAGAATGGCGCGTATGGCGAGAAGGTAACCGTCGAGACCGAGTCCGCAGATAGTGCCTTTGGCGGCTCCCACCACCACATCCTTATGGCGGAACTCCTCGCGCGCATGTATATTTGAAATATGCACCACGATCACCGGCACTGGCGACATCTCGACGGCATCATGAATGGCATAAGAATAATGTGCATAAGCTCCGGGATTGATTACAATTCCCTGGCATACGGGGTCAAAAGCAAGTTCCTGGATACGGCTCACAATCTCCCCCTCGCTGTTGGATTGGAAATATTCGAGAGCACCTTGACCATCGGTAAGTTCCATCACCAGGTCCTCAGCCTCCGGAAGGAAATCCTCAAACGTCTGGCTCCCATACACTGCCGGGTTCCGCCGCCCCAGCATATTCAAATTCGGTCCATTAATAATCGCAATCATATTTATTTATAAGGTTATAAGGTTATAAGGTTATAAGGTTAAAGGGTTAAGGGTTAAGGGTTAAGGGTGTTAAAGGTTTAAGGGGTTTAAGGGGTTTAAGGAGTTTAAGGAGTTTTACTGCGTAGCCAGAGTAGTGAGCGACCTCCGGGCGCGTCGAGGGTCCGACCAGCCCCTAACTTTTTCGAAGACTCTTTTCTGAGCCCCATCCACCCCTTCGCGCGTCATAAAGTAACTATGGGGCGCCCCATATGGCAATAATCTTCCCCAAAAAAACAATCACCCCCACAACTGCCGCCGCCACAGCCATCATCAGCACCCCGGCTGCCGCAACATCCTTGGCCTTCTTGACGAGTGGATGATATTCCGGACTGACCATATCAGCCAATGCCTCCACAGCCGAGTTCATGGCCTCAGCCATCAGCACCCCGCCGAAACAGAGCCCCACCAGACACCACTCAGTAGGCGAAATATGCAGCAGGAACCCTGCCACGATGACACAAACCATCGCAAACAGGTGAATCCGCGCATTATGCTCATCGCGAACCAGCGTCCGTATGCCGCTGAACGCATATCCAAACGACCGCACCCTCTTCCTAAGAGAAAACTTTTCCTGCTTCATACCGCAAAATTAATCAAAATCCCCCAATCTTACAACTTACAACTTACAACTCCCAACTCCTAACTTTAATTTCGGTTAAAAATAATTAAGAATCCACCTTTTTATAAGAAACTATTTGCAGAAGTGCTATTTTTTCATTAATTTTGTCGCAAAATTAAGGAGAAGATTGTTATCATTATGACCACACGAGGTCATGATGGTCGAAAAAAAGAAATAATAAACCCAAAAATATCAACTTGACAATATGGCAGAGTTAGATTTGTCCCGCTATGGGATCAAAGGGGTGAAGAAAATCATCCACAACCCATCCTATGATCAGCTTTTCATCGAAGAGACCAAACCAGGCCTCGAAGGTTATGAAAAGGGTATCCCAACAAGCCTCGGTGCTATCGACGTGATGACTGGCGTCTACACCGGCCGCAGCCCTAAAGACAAATATCTCGTGAAAGACGCTACTACAGAAAACACTGTATGGTGGACTACTCCCGAGTATACTAACGACAACAAGCCCATCTCTACCGACGTTTGGAATCAGCTTAAGAAAATCGCTATCGACGAGCTCTCTGACAAGGAACTTTACGTAGTCGACCTCTTCTGCGGCGCAAACGCAGCTACCCGTCTGAAAGTTCGCTTCATCGTGGAGGTGGCATGGCAGGCTCACTTCGTGACCAATATGTTTATCCGTCCTACTGAGGAGGAACTCAAGGACTTCGAGCCTGACTTCGTTGTCTACAACGCTTCTAAGGCAAAAGTTGAAAACTACAAGGAACTCGGCATCAACTCCGAGACTTGCGTTGCCTTCAACATCACCG
>CAZIAX010000312.1:0-2544 GCA_964537745.1 uncultured Sangeribacter sp. | reverse complement strand
ACATCATCCGCAGATTTGGACCATAAAAAGCGAATGAAGAGAATGGGCATAGCAGCCGCTGTGCTCTTCTTAGGCGTCGTAGTAGGCGTCATCGTATGGGTGATTCTTTTTTCAGGAATGGCTCCGTCAAGTGCCGTGGTGAGGATTCCAGCCAATGCATCCAAGGAGCAGTTGCACGATTCTATTTCAAAGTATCTTGGCGAACCATACGCAAAGAAAGTGACCCGACTTGTTGGGCTTCGGGGTACGGATCTCAGCAATCGTCATGGAGCTTACCTTATAGAAGCCGGGATGAATCCCTTTACTGCCATGCGTCGCTTGACCAGTGGTCCCCAGGAACCTCTGACCATCACCATCAACGGTTTCCGTCTTCTTCCAGTGCTTGAGGAGAAGGTGGCTGGTCGTTTTGATTTCTCCGAAGATGCCCTTGCTGGCGTGCTCAGCAATCCCGAAGTCATGAAGCAGTATGGCCTCACACCGGAGCAGTCTCTGGCTCTCTTCCTCAATGATTCATATGAATATTATTGGACTGCTACCCCGGAAGAAGTGGTGAAGAAAGTCGGTGATCATTACAACGATGTCTGGAACGAGCAGCGACGCGCAAAAGCTGAGGCTCTTGGTCTTACTCCCGCCCAAGTGATGGTTCTGGCCTCAATTGTAGATGAGGAGTCAAACAAGCTGGATGAGAAGGGCACCATCGGACGCCTCTACATCAACCGACTGAAGACCGGCATGAAATTGCAGGCTGACCCGACAGTAAGATTTGCCGGAGGTGATTTCACTGTGAAGAGAGTGAAAAATCCTACTGCCATTGATAGTCCTTACAACACATATATCCATGCCGGGCTTCCACCGGGACCTATACGCACCACATCGGTGGAGACCATCGATGCCATACTCGACAGCAAACCGCACGACTATATCTACATGTGTGCTAAGGAGGATTTCTCGGGATACCACAATTTCGCAGCAACATATGCCGAGCATCAGGCTAATGCCCGGCGCTATAAGCGCGAGCTTGACCGCCGCGGTATCTATTGATGATTTTTTTATTATTCATCACGAATAACCCTATAAATGTAAAATCCAAGCCATGCATCGCGCACGACTTAATCTTATTCTGCTTTTTATATTGATGATGATGCCACGTGGGCTCTTTGCCAACGTAGCAACTGATACTATACCCGATGAACTGAGATGGCAACCGCTTGAAATAGTCGAGGCATCGGAGGTAGTGGTGCTTGATTCCTTGTCAGGGGAGCCTTTGGTGCATGCTGACGTCATCCCAGGCCCCTCTGAGGAGGAAAACCAGAATTGGTGGTATCTCTTCAAGAAAGGAAAACTAAAGATGGATGACCCCAATGTCAAATGGCCGAAGTTTCTCGGTTTTTGTGTGAAAATCTACAACTGGGGAGACCGGGTATTCAGCTCTACCGACCATGACTATGTGGATGGCACAGGAAAGAAATGGCGTGCAAGAATTATCAACGACAACTGGGCCAACTCCTACTACATGAAGATAAATCCGCAGTTTAATTCGATAATGTCGACTCCATTTCATGTGCTGCTTGGTGTGTCTCTGCAATATATGGCCGTCAGCTACACGTATTCTCTCGATATGACCCACATGCTGACAGGTAGCCCTATCAACTATAAGAAGCAGGAGTTCGGTTTCAACTGCGCTCGATTCAGTGCCGACGGTTATTATTACTCCAGCCAAGGATGTAATATACGTACATTTGGCGACTACAAGGGGCATCTCCGGGAACCTTTCTCTGGGGTAGACATGACTACTTTTGGAATTGACGCATATTACTTTTTCAACGGTTATAAGTATTCCCAAGGAGCTGCCTATAATTTTTCAAAAATCCAGAAAAAGAGTCAAGGTTGTTGGATGGCTGGTATAGCATACTGCAACCAGAACATATCCTTCGATTTCAAAGACCTGCCCGCCAAACTTGAGCCTTATCTAAAGCTTCAGGAACTTTACTATAAGTTTCATTATAATGACTATAATGTGCTCGTAGGCTATGGCTACAATTGTGTGTTGAGTCCGCACTGGCTCTATAATATCACAGTCATACCAGGCGTGGGTTTCAACCACTGCTATGCTGATTCCGAGGCTGGAAGTGCCAAATTGTTGTCGTTGAGTGGGCGGGCCATGACCTCATTCACCTTCAACAGCGGCAACTGGTTTGCGGGCCTTCAAGGCCGCGTCCGCGGCCACTGGTATCAGTCGAAACGCATTTCCCTCTTCAACGCCGTCGAGACCATCACCCTCTCAGGCGGTATCCGCTTTTGAGAATTGAGAATTTAGAATTTAGAATTGAGAATGAAGAAATCACTTGGTTCTTGACCCTTGGTTCTTGACTCTTGGTTCTTGACCCTTATAAAAAAACTCCCCGGCTCAGGAAAAGCCGGGGAGTTTTTTTATTTAGTCGTGGCGTGGTCCGCGGGGTCCGCGGTCGTTGCCGCCGTCGCGGCGTGGCCCGCGAGGTCCGCGGTCACCGTCTCTGCGTGGACGGTCGTCATCGCGACGTGGGC
>CAZIAX010000311.1:0-2546 GCA_964537745.1 uncultured Sangeribacter sp. | reverse complement strand
AAGATGCCTGACGATTGCGAGCGAGGAAGTTCCGGCGACGGTGTTTACCCTTCGTTCAAACGTTTCAACGTCGGTATCGACCTGAGCTTCTGATGTGAGATACGATGATTTTCAAACGATTCATGAAACTTCAAATTATGAAAATTTCAAAATATATATTAATGTTGGCTATAGGCGCCGCTGCTGTGGGGATCACTTCCTGCACCGATTATCTCGACAAGGCGCCAAACAGCGACATCGATGAGTCGGTACCTTATCAGAACTTCCGCAATTTCCAAGGCTTTGTGGAGGAGTTGTATGGTCGTATGCCGGTGATATCGAACAATGAATATCATACTACATTCAATTATGGTGAGGAAGACTACTGGGAGCCACAGGAGACCCGTCTTTTCGCACGCAGTGTTGACTACGGCGATTTCTGGGGTTTCACCACTTGCTACTATTCTTACCCGAATACTTACTGGAACGACCCTTTCAATCAGCGCCGCTATAAGGCCAATGTATGGGAAAACTCCTGGTATGCCATCAGAAAGGCTAACATTGGTCTCTCAAAGCTCGACGGTCTTGTGGATGCTACCAAGGAAGAACGTGATCTTATCGAGGGTCAGCTCTATTTCTTCCGTGCATTCTTCCATTATATGGTGATGGAATGGTGGGGAGGTGTTCCCTACATCGACTATGTCATCGGTCCGGATGAGAAAATCGAACTCCCGAGAGAAACTTGGCAGGCCTGTGCCGACAAGTGTGCCGCCGACTTCCAGAGGGCTGCTGAGTTGCTTCCGGTAGACTGGGACACCACTACCGCAGGTAAGACAACTCTCGGCAACAACAATATGCGTGCCAACAAAATCATGGCGCTTGCATACAAAGGTAAGGTGCTTCTTTGGGCTGGCAGTCCGCTTATGAACTGGGATTCCCACGAGCGCAACAATGCTTACGCAGTATATGATGAAGCTTACTGTAAGAAAGCTGCCGACGCTCTTGGCGAGGCTCTGAAGACTACTGAGGAGACTGGAAGATACTCACTCCTCCCGATTGATCAATTCAACGACCTTACTCTCGTATTCAACTCAAAGGCTCTCCCCGGTGGAACCGAGACTATCCTTCAGGAGAATATACGTGACTATGGTGGCCGTTGGTCATGGAACATGAATACCGACTTCCGCCCTCAGACACACATCAGCGCAGGTATTAAATGCTGGCCTACTGCCAACTACTCCAACTATTTCGGTATGGCCAACGGTTATCCTATCGAAGACTCGGCAGTCAAAGACAAAGAGTCTGGCTATGATCCGGAATATCCTTGGAAAGACCGTGACCCACGTTTCTATAAGACTTACATTGTCGATGGTGAATTCTGTGGCGAAAGTGGTTCGGGAGTGGAGGCTACTCTATACACTGGAGGAGCTGACCGCGAGGTTGCCAATCCTCAAAAGGGTTGCTACACCGGACTCTTCAATGCAAAGCTTTGCTTGAAGAATTGCAACAACAGTAATGTCCGCGACCAGTGGGCTTGCATCATCTCAATGATGCGTCTCGCTGACGTCTACCTCCTTTATTCAGAGGCTGCTGCAGTTGGCTATGGCGTCAAGCAGTCTGCTCCCACTTATAGCAAGACTGCTGAGGATGCCATCAACGTGGTAAGAGACAGAGCTGGTGTGGCTCATGTGCTTCCGAAGTTTACCGATACCAAAGACAACTTCCTGAGTGAAATCCGTCGCGAACGCGCCGTTGAGCTTGCTTTCGAGGGCATGCGTTTCCACGACCTTCGCCGCTGGATGCTCATCACTCAGCGCCCATATACTCTCAAGACCGGTTTCCAGTTTGACCGCGGTCCTGGCTTCACCCAGGGATCAATGGAAAACAAGGTGCTCAACCTCCGCGAGGAAGTCTTGCGTGAACGCAACTTCACAAGCCGCCACTATTGGCTGCCGCTCCCCAACAAGAACGACACTTATCTCTATGAGGGCTTTGAGCAGAACCCGGGTTGGTAATTAATTACGTCTTACATTTTTACAAGAATCATCAATGAACACTAAATTTCATATAGGCGTTATAGCACTCGCATTGTCGCTCAGCATCGCTCCAGCATGGGCGCAGTCAGAGTCGCAAGACAGCCTGGTAAATATTGCTTTCGGTAAGATCGACAAGAGAGACGTAATTTCTGCCGCCTCATTTGTCAACATCAACGAATTGAGCAAGAAGAATGCCAATGGCAGCGCCCTCTCCGATGTCGCTACTCACGTAGGTGGCTACAACGGTAATATCTGGGGTCAAGGTCCGTTGGTACTTATCGACGGTGTCCCACGCGATGCATCTCTCGTCAAGGCTTCAGAAGTGGAGAGTGTCTCTATCCTTAAGGATGCCACTGCAGTGGCTCTCTATGGAAGCAAAGGCGCAAAGGGCGTGGTGCTTATCACTACCAAGAGAGGCCAGGAATCTCCGATGCATATCGATGTCCGCGCCAATGTTGGCGCTAAGCTTCCGAAGGCTTATCCCCAATACCTCGATGCCGCAACCTACATGAACCTCTACAACGAGGCATG
>CAZIAX010000310.1:0-2557 GCA_964537745.1 uncultured Sangeribacter sp. | reverse complement strand
CTTTCTGGCTTGCAAACAGCAGTCGCTTCACCCTCGACAACCTCCAGCTCACCTACGATATCACTCCTAAGAGCAGTTTTATCAACGGTATCAGCGTCTATGCAGGAGCCTACAATCTCTTCATGATTTCCAAGGAAAGAGCTTATTTCGAAAGAAATATCGGTGGCGCTCCTCAGTTCCGCACTATCTACATAGGTTGCAAACTTAATATGTAATTCTCGTACAGTATGAAAAAGATATTATATACTATCCTTGCGGTTGCTTCTCTCGGCTTCACAAGCTGCGACGATATGTTTGAGCCGGCCAAGCAGAATTTCAAGGATCTTAGCCAGATGGAGACGGAGCCTGACTTTGCTATGGGATTCCTGACAAGGGCTTACAGCTCTCTCTCAAGCTACTATAACAATTCTGATTATGCTACCGACAATGCGGTCGTCAACCAGAACAGCGATGGCTACCGCACGATGGCTACCGGTGGTTGGACAGCTTCCTCTTGGACTGGAATAACTGAATGGGACAGGGCATATACAGGAATCCAGTATATCAACCAGTTCCTTTCCAAAATCGACGATGTGGAATGGAGCTCCGACCCCGAACGCTCCAAGATGCTCTCAGTTCGTATGCTCGGTGAGGCTTATGGCCTTCGCGCTATCCTCCACTATCAGTTGCTCCGCGCCCATGCGGGCTACAATGCTGCCGGTGAGCTTCTCGGCGTCCCTTATCTGGAAAGCTATCTCGGCGCCAACGACGACATGAATGCAGCTATGCTCCGCCCCTCATTCAAAGAGTGTGTGGATAAAATCAAAGGTGACCTTGACAAGGCCATTGAGATTCTTCCTCTCGACTATGAAGATGCAGCAGTGGTGCCAGAGAAGTATACTCAGTACACTACCGACGTAGCTGTCTACAATCGCACTATGGGCGCTCACTTCCGTCAGCTCGTAAGCGGTCGCATCGCGCAGGCTTATCTTTCCCGCCTAACACTTCTCGCTGCAAGCGATGGCTTCGGCAACACAGTCGCTTGGTCAGATGCAGCTAAGGCTGCCGCCGACCTCCTGAATGAAAACAATGGTGTCAATGGCGTAAGTGCCGGTTCGTATGAGTATTATGCTGCTAAATTTGCAGATGCTCTGAAAGAGGGTGTCAATCCCGATGAAATCATCTGGCGCGAGAATGTAGGCGACAGCAATAATACTGAGTCAGACAACCTTCCCCCGAGCCTTAACGGAAATGGCCGCATGAATCCTTCACAGAATCTGGTGGATGCATTCCCGACCCTGAGTGGATATCCTATCAGCGTAGCAGCTGACTATGACCCGGCGAATCCTTACGCCAACCGTGACCCTCGTCTGAATGCTTATATCATCTATAATGGCAGCAGGGGTGTAGGTGTCGACAATGCCACTATATCTACAGTTTCCGGTACTACCGACGGCATCTCCGGCGTAGAGCAGCGCAGCTCCCGTACAGGCTACTATATGAAGAAACGTCTCCGTATGGACGTCAACTGCACCGCAGGCTCAACTACCACAAAGGCTCACTACATTCCCCGTGTGCGCTACACTGAGATTTATCTCAACTATGCTGAGGCTGCTAATGAGGCCTACGGTCCGAAAGTGGATGGTGGCAATGGCTTCTCTGCCTACGACGTGATAAAGGCTATCCGCCAGCGTGCCGGCCTCGGCACTGCTGATGGCGATCTTTATCTTGAGGATTGTGCAGTTTCTAAGGAGAAGATGAGAGAACTTATCCGCAATGAGCGCCGCCTTGAGCTTTGCTTCGAGAACTCACGCTTCTGGGACCTCCGTCGTTGGAAGCTCAATCTCAATGAGACTGTGAAAGGTATCGATTGGCAGGCAGACGGTACATATAATATCATCGATGTCGAGTCCCGTGACTTCGAAGACTATATGGCTTATCCTCCCATCCCTCAGTCGGAAATCCTCAAATTTAGCAATCTCCAGCAGAACAATGGCTGGCACTAATACAGGAACTATATTATGAAACGTTATTTTTTGATATCTTCTTCCGTAGCTGCTCTGGTACTTCTTGCTTCTTGCGAAAACGGCAACAATGAATTTCCCGATTTCGACTACCAGACTGTCTATTTTGCCAACCAGTATGCCATGCGTACTGTAGAACTCGGTGTCGATGACAATGTCGACCTTACTGCCGACAATAATCACACCGTGGGCATCCAGGCTGCCTGGGGTGGTGGCTACACCAATAAAAGCAATGTATTCATTGACTATGTAGTGGATCCTTCACTCGTAGATGGTTTCTATTTCAAAGATTCCGACCAGCTTGTAGAGGTGATGCCCGAAGACTACTACACTATTGATGAGAAGCAAATCAATATCCCATCGGGAAAGATCAATGGCTCTCTTACTGTGCATCTCACTGATAAGTTTTTCGCCGACAAAAAGGCTATCGGCCAGTGCTACGTGATTCCGGTGCGTATGACCGACGTGACTGGGGCTGACAGAATCCTTACAGGCACGGCTACAGAGGAAAATCCAGTGCTGACCAACGATGCTCATTGGTCGGTGCAACCCAA
>CAZIAX010000309.1:0-2591 GCA_964537745.1 uncultured Sangeribacter sp. | reverse complement strand
AAACTTTGAGAGTATGAATAAGAGTATTTTGGCTGGGCAGGCGGCTACAGTGAACGCGCTTGCCAATGCTACCGGCGGCCTGAATGCCGGCAACTTCGTGGAGCCTGATATAGATCAGCAGCTCTTCAGCTTCAACAGCGATGACACCCCTCTGATGAACCTCATGCTTCGCGCGAAGCGCGTGAAGGTCAGCAGTCCGGAGGTAGACCACTTCATGATCGACGAGCCAAAGTCGACTCTCACTACGTCGGCTCTTGTCAGCGGGGGACAGCCTCAGGCTATCATCCCGGTGCAGCCAGGAGAAGAGAACCTTCCCCGCCAATATACGACTCTTCTGGTGAAGGGTGTGGACGGTTATGACCCGTCGGGACAGAACACGACTCCTGGCAAACACCTGATGGTCTTCGTAGTGGGTCACGATGCGGCAACCGGTTATCCTATCGTGCGCGCAGTCAATGGGCGCAAGGTTTCGGCCGACGATGAAGTAGCGATGATGCCGAAAATTCCTTCCGGCACGAAGCTTGTGCTTCTCGCCAACTCCCTTTATGAAACGCAGAAAGAGGTAGACCCCGACCTAATCGTGCCGCAGCCTACACGTATCTATCTCCAGAAACGAGGCATGAACCAGGTGGTGAGCGACTACTTCGAGAGCCAGCGCAAGCGCACTCCCTTCTCGAAGGCCATTGTGGCAGAGCAGGCCATCGCCAACTTCAAAGTACGAGGCAACCGCACACTTTGGGCCGGAAGGGGTGGAAAGTTTCAGATCAATGTCCCGAACTTGGGGATGCAGACGGTCTATAGCACCGAGGGGCTTCGCTGGCAGTTCAAGCGCGAGCTACAGCATAGCGGCCGCTGGACTGTAGAGAAGATAATCGCTCTCGCTAAGATGTTCTTCACAGGAGAGGATGTGCCCAAGACCGCACTTCTTCTTGCCGGCAAAGATCTGCTTGAGCAGATCCAGTGTGTGGATTTCTCCCGCCATCCGGAGTTGCAGATAACAACCAAGACCAATTCCATCGGTTGGACAGTCACTAATTTCCATACCGTCTTCGGCGACATCGAGATAAAGCGCGAGCCTACGCTCGACCGTCTTGGCTGGAGCCATAGCGGTGCCCTGATAGGGGAAGACCGTCTGGTGCACTATGTCTACAGTGCGGAGCACAGTTTCCAGGACCGCATGGAGGGTCATGAGGCCTCACGCAGTGGAATCCTTATCTGGGATGCCCTTGCGCTGAAGGGAAGTTGCCACATCTGGATCGACGGAGAAGGAGAGTCGGGAAGCGATGGAAGCGAATGCCTTAGCATGTGGGACAAGGAAGAGGCTCCCGAGGCAGAGGAAGGCATCGCGTATTATCTTGTGAATGACTGTCCTGGCATATCGACAAATGCTAAGTCGGGCACGACTTGGACGTATGATGGTAGCGTGTGGAAGGAGTATGCCGCGGATATTAATTTATAATTATTATGAGGAAGAGATATGAAGTCAGGGGGATGATGGAATGGCATCCCGAGTTTAGAGTAGGGCGTATGCGGCTGCAGGTAGCCTTCACAGGAGGGCATCTCTGTGGCGGTGCCGTCACGGCAGCCTCGTTTGAGACTGCGGACCCCGTAGTGCAGAAGATAATCGAGAGGTCTGCTGCGTATCAGCAGAATCGTATAGTGGTTGGCGCCACTTATGAAGATGAAGAGGCACCAGCGGAGTCCGAGCAGTCCACATCGTCCGTTAGTGTGCTTGAATACAGCAACGAGGAGGAAATCCGCGACCACCTGCATTATATGAAAGGAGTGCCTCTTGAAAGCCTCTGCAATGAAGGTGCATGCTTTGCGGAAGCCGACAGGCTTGGAGTGAAACTTAAAAAGAAGAGAGTGATATCATGAGGTTTACGATAGAAAAATTTCAGACCGACGTAATGGCGCGGCTGGGCGAAATCGCCCGGCCGCCAATTACATTGCCTGTCGAATCGGTATCCAGCGATGTGCCGTGGCCGGAGGATGTAGTGTCTATGAAGGTTACGTCGCTTTTGGGAGTAGTTGGAGCGAAGCTGATAAGAGAGGCTCCGGCAGGATTGTTGGGTGGAGGTATAGCGGTCGGAGCCGGTGATGTAGTTATTCAGCTGATGCCTTGTGGGTTGTATGGAGCAGAGATTCATGTGCCGGAAGGTTTTTTGCGCTTGGTGTCAGCGAAGATGTCGGGGTGGGTGAGAAGCGTGCATGCAGTTGTGATGCCCGAGTCGGCTGAATGGGGGCGACAATGGTCGGGGGAGGGCGGGATTGCGGGGTGTGCGGAGCGGCCTCGGGCTTATCTTGATAGGGATGAGAGCGGGGTGTTGCTGCGGTTGGTGGGGTGTGAGAGTGAGGAGGGGCAGGTTGAGTGGGTCAATGGGTGGATGGTGCCGGAAGTTGATGAAGGGGGAGGGTTTGAGTTTCCGGAGGGATTGTATGGGGAGTTGGTGAGTGGAATAGTGGGAGTTTTGTAGCCGGCTGGGAAGCCGGGGGTCCATGCAGAGCCGGGGCTTCATAAATTATAAGCAAAAATTTGGCTATAAGCCAAATTTTTGCTTATTTTGCATTATGTTTCAATTGTGAGACTG
>CAZIAX010000308.1:0-2603 GCA_964537745.1 uncultured Sangeribacter sp. | reverse complement strand
TGGAGGGGGGTTAGGTTGTCGATGTCGAGGGTCAGGATGCGGTCGCGGATCTGGCTCAGAAGGGGATCGTCGAGCTGGAAGAAGCTGAGCTGGTAGCCGTCGCGCTGACCCGCAATCTCACCGAGTTTTCCTTTCGCCACGCTATCGACACCTTGATTTCCCTCACTGCGTGAGGCCGCCTCAAGACGCTCGAGCACCTGGTCGGCACGTTTTACAATCGATGGAGGCATGCCCGCCAGTTTCGCCACATGTATACCGAAAGAATGCTCCGAACCACCCTTGACAAGTTTGCGGAGGAAGACCACCTTTCCCTTTATCTCCTTCACCGACACACTCCAGTTGTGGATACGCTTAAACGACTTCTCCATCTCATTGAGTTCATGATAGTGAGTTGCGAAAAGAGTCTTCGGCGCATAACGGCCGTTTTCGTGGATATGCTCCACTATCGACCAAGCGATTGAGATGCCATCGTAGGTAGATGTGCCGCGTCCGAGCTCATCGAAGAGAATCAGGGAGCGACTGCTCATATTGTTGAGGATAGAGGCAGCCTCGCTCATCTCCACCATAAAGGTGGATTCGCCCGAAGCAATATTGTCGCTTGCGCCCACACGGGTAAATATCTTATCGACTATACCTATTCTTGCAGACTCGGCAGGCACAAACGAACCCATCTGCGCCATAATCACGATGAGGGCAGTCTGGCGAAGGAGAGCTGACTTACCACTCATATTTGGGCCGGTAATCATCAAAATCTGATTGACATCGCAATCGAGGCGGACAGTATTTGATATGTAGGGTTCGCCTGGGGGAAGGCGTTTTTCAATCACCGGATGTCGACCCTCCACGATATCAAGAGATGTGGAATCATCCACCACCGGACGCACATACCCATTGGAAGCCGCGGCATCCGCCATGCTGAGAATAAAATCGATCTCAGCGGCTGCATTGGCACTTCTCTGCATAGGGGCACATGCCTGGGCAAGATGATCGAGCAGACGGGAATAAATCTCTCCCTCTATCTGCGCTATTCGGTCGGCGGCAGTCAGAATCTTCTGCTCGAAATCCTTCAGTTCCTCGGTGATATAACGCTCCGCGCTGACAAGAGTCTGTTTCCTTATCCACTCAGCCGGCACCTTATCCTTATGCGTATTCCGCACCTCTATATAATAGCCGAACACATTATTATAGCTTATCTTCAGCGATGTGATGCCGGTACGCTCTATCTCGCGGGCACAAATGGCATCGAGAGCGGCACGCGCATTCTTATGCAGACCGCGGTATTCGTCGAGTTCCTTTGAGACTCCCTCCGCTATAGCCCCACCCTTGTTCAAGAGCGCAGGAGCATCGGGAGCGATAGTAGCGCGAATCATCCCCAGATACTGATCAAGGGATTGCATCTCCTCCGCTATCCTCACTATCTCCGGGCAGTCGGCACCAGAGAGCGACTTCTTAAGGCGCATACATCCCTCCATCGAGGTAGCCAGCGAAAGGAGGTCGCGCGGTTGGGCGCGTCGGTTGGCCGCCTTGCCTATCATACGCTGCATATCCCCTATCGCCTGCAGGCAATTGCGCGTATACTCGCGGCGGTCGGTGTCACGGAAAAAGAAATCCACCATAGCATGCCTCCCATTTATCTTCTCGACGTCGAGAAGCGGAAAGGCAAGGTTTGTGGCAAGAAGGCGCGCACCCATGGGGGTCACCGTATGATTGAGCACGCTGAAGAGAGTGATACCCTTGGGGCCAGAAGCCGAAGTGGTCAGTTCAAGATTGCGCAGAGTGAAGGGGTCCATACGCAGAAAGCGCTCGCTGTCGATGCGTGATAGAACCGTGATATGAGAGGTATTGGTGTGCCCAGTGATATCAAGATAATAAAGCAAACTTCCAGCAGCAATCAACGCAAGCGGCATCTCATCGAGACCGAAACCTTTAAGAGTAGCAGTCTGAAACTGCTTGAGGAGGCGCTCGCGGGCCGAATCCTCTGTATACACCCAGTCTTCCATATCGAACACCGGGCATTTCCATGAAATGAGTTCCGAGCAAAGTTCACGTGTGCCGTTCATACGCAACAGTTCCTTGGGAGCGAAAGCCGAAAGGAGTTTGTCAATTTCCTCTGGAGTAGTCTCCGCAGCAAGAAACTCACCCGTAGTGATATCAAGGAAAGCGATACCGGCTCTCACCGGTTTTCCCTTACCCGTACGTTGGAAATGCACTCCGGCGAGGAAATTCTTTTCCGTGCCCTCCATCGAGGCATCGTTGGTGTTGACACCGGGAGTGACGAGTTCGGTAATGCCGCGCTTCACCAGTTTCTTGGTAAGCTTAGGATCCTCGAGTTGCTCGCAGATAGCCACACGTTTTCCGGCTCTCACCAGTTTCGGGAGATAAGTGTCGAGGGCATGATGAGGGAAACCGGCGAGTTCCACCGATTGGGCCGAGCCGTTGGCGCGGCGGGTGAGTGTTATGCCGAGTATAGAGCTTGCCTCGATAGCATCGTCGGAGAAAGTCTCGTAAAAGTCTCCCACGCGGAAAAGGAGTATTGCGTCGGGATGCTTTTTTTTCATCTCGAAATACTGCTTCATGAGGGGAGTCTCTACTATTTTTGCCAT
>CAZIAX010000307.1:0-2630 GCA_964537745.1 uncultured Sangeribacter sp. | reverse complement strand
GTCAAATCATTTCTTTCAGAACAATATCAATGAGCAAACTTAAGCAAAAAATCGATAGCGTGAAGCCGATGTTCGAGAAGGGAGGCAAGTTACATGCCCTCCACTCGGTCTTCGACGGCTTCTATACTTTCCTGTACACGCCAAACGAGACATCATCTTCCGGCGTGCATATCCACGACTCCAACGACTCGAAGCGCACCATGATCACAGTGGTGCTCGCGCTCCTTCCTTGCTGCCTATTCGGCATGTGGAATGTCGGTTACCAGCATCATCTCGCCACTGGCGAGTGCGTGGGTTTCTTCGAGCAGTTCTTCTACGGACTCTGGGCCGTCTTGCCTCAAATCCTTACTGCGTACATTGTGGGACTCGGCATCGAGTTTATAGTGGCGCAACTTCGCGGCCATGAGATTCAGGAGGGTTTCCTTGTGTCAGGTATCCTTATCCCTATGATTTGTCCGGTCAGCACTCCGTGCTGGATGCTCGCAGTGGCTGTGGCTTTTGCGGTCATCTTCGCCAAAGAAGTGTTTGGTGGCACTGGCTATAACTTCCTTAATGTAGCTCTCGTCACACGCGCATTCCTCTTCTTTGCCTATCCTTCCAAGATGAGCGGCGACAGTGTGTTTGTTAGCCTTGGCGATGCCACTCCAGTCGATGGATATTCAGGCGCGACTCCTCTCGGACAACTTGCCACCGCTACTCCCGACCATGTCGAGATACTCGGTGTCAATGGTGCTCCCGTAGACTTCATGGATGTTTTCTGGGGACTCATTCCGGGCAGCTGGGGTGAGACATCCACTTTCTGCATCCTTATCGGTGCAGTCATCCTCCTCTGTACCGGAATGGCAAGCTGGAAAATCATGATCTCCGCCCTTGTAGGAGGTCTCGGCATGGCTTGCCTCGGATATGCTGTTGGCAATCCAACTTATCCGGTAAGCATGGTAGACCCAATAGAGCAGCTTTGCCTTGGCGGCTTCATGTTTGCCATTGTGTTTATGGCTACCGATCCCGTGACGAGTTGCCGCACAGAGACTGGCAAATGGATCTATGGTTTTCTTATCGGAGTCCTGGCGATGACTATCCGCTTCTACAATACCGGCTATCCAGAAGGAGCTATGCTTGCAGTGCTTCTCATGAACTGCTTCGCTCCGCTTATCGACTGGTGTGTGGTCAATAGCAACATTCGTCGCCGCATGAAGAGAATGGCTGTATGACAGAGTATTAACGCATAATTCAATCATATCAAGATGAAAATAAATAAAGAAAACAACGTCTATACGGTGGTCTACGCTGCTGTGCTCGTTGTAGTGGTGGGTTTTGCGCTGGCTCTTGTCTATCAGGCTCTTCGTCCCGCTCAACTTGAGAACATTGCCAACGATACTAAAAAGCAGATTTTGGCTGCCGCACTTATCTATCCGACAGCCGACGAAAGCATAGGAGAACTCTATCAGTCACACATCAAGGAGAGTTTCTGCGTCGACAGCAAGGGCGCTAAAGTCGACGGTGTCTCAGCATTTGATGTCGACATGGCTGCTGAAGTGAAGAAGCCTGAGGCTGAGCGTGTGCTACCCGTGTTTGTCTGCTCTACCGGCAAAGGCATGAAGTATATTGTGCCAGTGGCCGGTGCAGGCCTCTGGGGACCTATCTGGGGATATATCGCCATGAACGCCGATGGCTCCACTATCTATGGAGCCTACTTCGGACATCAGGGCGAGACTCCGGGTCTGGGCGCAGAAATCGAACGTCCGGCTTTCAGTGGCCAGTTTGAGGGTAAATCCATCTTCGGAAGCAACGGCGATTTCGAGTCGGTGCTTGTAGTGAAGAAAGGTCAAGAACCTGCCAACCGTGCTTACGTCAATGCAGTTAGCGGTGGAACCATCACAAGCCAAGGCGTGCAAAAGATGCTCTTCACTTCTCTCGAACCATATACTGCATTTTTCAAACAACTCGGAAAAGACTCTAATAAAGAATAATTATGGGAAATATCAGAAAAAGACTCGAACCTCTCATCAATCCTCTGAGCAATGACAATCCCGTGATTGTCCAGATTCTCGGCATTTGCTCTGCCCTTGCAGTGACAGCAAAACTGCAGCCGGCAGTGGTGATGACCATCTCTGTGCTCGCTGTGCTTGCCCTCTCAAATGTGATTATCTCAATCATGAGAAATACTATTCCTACTTCTATCCGTATTATCGTGCAACTCGTAGTGGTTGCAGCATTGGTAGTAGTGGTAGACCAAGTGCTTAAGGCTTGGAACTATGAGGTCAGCAAGCAGCTGTCAGTCTTCATCGGCTTGATCATCACCAACTGTATCATCATGGGCCGTCTGGAGGCATTTGCACTCAACAACACTCCATTCAATGCATTTCTTGATGGCGTGGGCAATGCCCTCGGATATGGCATCATCCTCGTGATAGTGGCATTCTTCCGTGAGCTTCTCGGCAGTGGCACTCTTTGGGGATTCCAAGTGATTCCTCAAGCGCTTTACGAGCTTGGATACCAGAACAATGGTATGATGATTCTCCCCCCGATGGCTCTTATCACTGTGGCTTGCATCATCTGGGTCCACAACAGAAAGGCGAAATGATGAAAATTCGATAACCTGAAAACGAAAATGAAGTAATGGAAAATCT
>CAZIAX010000306.1:0-2649 GCA_964537745.1 uncultured Sangeribacter sp. | reverse complement strand
TCGAGCCGGGTATCTACTTCATGCCGGAACTCACGGAGCTCTGGAAGAGCGAGGGCAGGCACAAAGACTTCATCAACTTCGAGGAGGCAGAGAAATGGCTCGGTTTCGGAGGCGTAAGAAATGAGGAAGACTACCTCGTGACGGCAGACGGGCATCGCAGGCTTGGGCCTGGGATACCTATGACTACTGAGGCGGTGGAAGAGTTAAGAGTTAAGAGTCTTCAGTCTTGAGTCTTCAGTCTTCAGAGGCTACGCAGTTAACGAATTAAGATGGCTATAGAGCAGAATAATTATCAGAAACGGGGAGGGACGAGACGAAATGCGCCCGAACCTATGAGAGACCCAACCGGCAAACTGCCTCCACGAGATACGGATCTCGAGGAGGCGGTGCTCGGTGCACTCATGATTGAGAAGGACGCCTACATGAATGTATGCGATATCCTTTCGCCTGAAAGTTTCTACGATCCTATAAATCAGAAAATCTTTGCCGCCATCATGCAGCTTGGCCTTTCACAACGGCCTATCGATATGCTGACGGTGGTGGAGCAATTGCGCGCCAACGGTGAACTGGAAGAGGTAGGGGGACCGATAAAGATCACCAGCCTCACCTCCAACATTTACTCTGCGGCCAACGTGGAGTATCATGCAAAGATTGTGGCACAGAAATATCTGGCTCGTCGCCTCATAACATATGCCACAAACATAGAGACCAAAGCCTTTGACGAAGGCAATGACATCGACGACCTTCTGCAGGAGGCCGAGGCGCTTCTCTTCGACATTTCGCAAAATCAGATAAAGCGTGAGGTCACGCAAATAGACCCTGTCATCAATCTCGCAGTCGAGCAGATACAGAATGCCTCCAACTCATCGACGGGTCTTTCGGGCCTTCAGACCGGCTACACCGACCTGGACAAGATGACGTCGGGTTGGCAGCCATCCGACCTTATCATCATCGCCGCCCGTCCGGCGATGGGCAAGACAGCGTTTGTGCTCTCAATGGCAAAGCAGATGACGGTCAATTTCAATATTCCGGTCGCTATCTTCACCCTTGAGATGGCCAACGTGCAGCTCGTAAAGCGTCTGCTTTCCAACGTTGCGAGTCTCGAAGGTGAGAAAATCAAGAGCGGCCAGCTCTCAAATGAGGAATGGGACCGACTCAACAGTTCTCTGAAAAACGTCTACTCCGCGCCGCTCTATCTTGATGAGACCCCAGGCCTCAGCATCACTGAGTTGCGTACGAAAGCACGACGACTCGTCAGGGAGCATGGAGTGAAGATGATAATGATCGACTACCTTCAGCTGATGAGCGCGGGAGGACTGAAACTCGGAAGCCGCGAGCAGGAGGTGTCGACAATCTCACGATCGCTGAAAGCCTTGGCAAAGGAACTCAATATCCCTATCATCGCGCTCTCTCAGCTCAACCGAAGCACGGAGACGCGTGAGGACAAGCGTCCGGTGCTCTCCGACCTCCGCGAATCGGGAGCCATCGAGCAGGATGCCGATATCGTGTGCTTTATCCACCGACCTGAATACTACACGCGAAGCACCGAGGATGCTCAAGGCAACGACATCAAAGGTCTGGCAGAGCTCATCGTGGCGAAGCATCGTAGTGGTGCTGTAGGGGATGTGAAACTCCGCTTCGTATCGAAATACGCCAAGTTTGAGAACTGGCAGGAGGGATATGATGCAGTTAAAAATGCCTTGGGAGAGGGTGGAAGCACCAAGATGGAGTTTCAGTCGAAGATGAATTCCGGCGGAGGAGGTGAGGGGTCGCTGGCCTCGAAGTTCTCGCAGGGTGGCGGAACTAATTTTAGTTTTGCGGATGACCCGATGCCGGGGGCGAATCCTGATATCATGCCGGATGGGGGTGAGGATGGGGTGCCTTTCTAGAATTTAGAATTTAGAATTGGCTGTGCGTCTGTAGGTAACTTTTCGAGTGCTTGGCCATAGTTAGGGGTGCGACGTGCGGGCGGAGGCGAGGACGCCTCCATTCCACGGCTACGCAGTAATTGGCTTTGGTTGGGATTTTTTTAGAATTTTTAAACCTATTGGGGATTTTGAGTGTTTTAATGGTGAATCGCAGAAATGTGATGGAAACTATACACTAAACTATAACTAAAAAAACACTTGAATACTATGGATAACAAGGATCGCCAGGAATTGGAAAACAAGGCATTTGATGAAATGCGCAACGAAGGAAAGAATATACAGAAAAGCCGTCAGAATAATGACAATGATGATATACAGCCTTCACGTAGCAACCGCCTTTGGGTTTGGCTCGGCGTGCTGGTGCTGATCTTCATCCTGCTCTATTGGCTCTTCGCCATCGGAACATTCGGCGACTTGGCTAACTGGTTTAATGGTTGATTAGTCTTCAGTCTTCAGTCTTGAGTCTTCAGTCTTCAATACTACGCACACGAATCGCCTCTCCGAGGCTACTGACGCTATATGATTACCCCAGGCTGAAGCCTGGGGTTTCGTCACAATAACAGCTCTCCGAGCTGAGAAGGTAGCTCAGAAAATGGAATGTGTAAGTGAATATTCGAATAATTCGATGATATTGATGATATAATTAATGCGGCTCTTTGAGTCGCATTTTTTTCATCAACCGATGCGGCCTTCGTCGGCGTAGGAGTAGTAGCCGTTGACG
>CAZIAX010000305.1:0-2653 GCA_964537745.1 uncultured Sangeribacter sp. | reverse complement strand
CTGCTCACCGGCCGATATCGTAAAACTCGCTTTCAAAAATGACTGAGACAGAACTCAACAACAGCTTGCAGGAACGTTTCACGCTGAGAAAAAGCGCCAAACTTCGCCATCGCACTCTTGTGCAGGAGCTTTTCCAGAAAGGTCGCTCGGTATATTCTGGTCCGCTCAGGGTCACATTCCGAGCTCTGTCGGAGGAGGAACTGAAGGGCTCCTTCCGCGAGGCTGTGCCTGACCTGATGGGTCCTATACAGTTTATGATAACTGTGCCTAAGAAGAAACGCCGTCATGCCGTAGACCGGGTGCTGATGCGTCGCCGCATCCGTGAGGCCTTCCGCCTCCTGTGGCATCCGCTGAGAGATATCATCAAGCAAGACCCCGGCATCCGCACTCTTTCGCTCGCTATTGTATACATGCACACTGCCAATGCCGATATGGACGTCATCTCCGCTGCAGTAGGCTCTGCCCTCTCAAAAGTAAGAAAAAAGCTATATCCTCAACCCAAAGCAGATACCGATTGTTAAGAAGAGTGATGAACATACCACAGATTCTGCTCACGGGGTTGATTCGCTTCTACCAGTATGCGATTTCGCCCCATACGCCCCCGAGCTGCCGCTTTACTCCCACTTGCAGTCAGTATGGCTTAGAGGCCATCCGCAAGCACGGAGCTCTCAAAGGAGGTTGGCTCACTCTCAAGCGCATAGCCAGATGCCACCCCTGGGGCGGCTCAGGCTACGACCCCGTCCCCTAACCCCCAACCCCATAACCTCATAACCCCATAACCTCATAACCTCATAACCTCATAACCTCATAACCAATGAACTTCACCCCCATAGCCCGACCTCTCTTCGCCTCCCGCGCGCGCCGCACCGAACACTGGAGCGGGCATGTGGAAGAACTGCAACGCAGTCAGCTCATGTGGCTCCTCAATCGGGCCGCTGACACTGAGATTGGCCGCAAATATGGATTCAAGGATATTCTGAATGCTCCCGACCCCGTGAAAGCATATCAGGACGCAGTCCCTACCGTCTCTTACGACGATATTCGCCCCTACGCCATGCGTATGGTGGAGGGTGAGGCCGACGTGCTTTGGCCAGGACGCTGCAAGAGATTTGCCCAGAGCAGCGGCACGAGCGGTGGCAAATCAAAGTTCGTGCCTATCACTGACGACTGCCTGCGCCGCAACCACTACCCGGGAACTTCCGACGTAGTGGCACATTATCTGAAGATGAATCCCAAAAGTCGCATTTTCTCGGGCAAGAGCCTTATTTTAGGAGGTAGTTTTGCAAATGAGCTCAATCTTAAAAGCGACGTGAAGGTGGGCGACCTCAGCGCGACTCTTATCGACCGCATGCCTAAGCTTGCGGATATGGTGCGTGTGCCGGAAAAGCGCATCGCCCTGATGGAGGATTGGAGTGAAAAACTCCCGGCTCTTGCCGGAGCTGCCTCAAGATCAAACATCACCAACATCTCGGGAGTACCATCATGGTTTCTGACTGTCATCAAGGAGGTTTGCCGCATCAGGGGTGTCGAGAAAATATCTGACGTATGGCCCAACTTAGAGGTATTTTTCCATGGTGGCATCGATTTCCGCCCCTACCGTAAGGAATACGAGGCCTTGACCGACCCCGGCAAGATGCATTTCATGGAGACGTATAATGCCAGCGAGGGATTCTTCGCATTCCAGAATGATTTTTCCGACCATTCGATGCTTCTGATTCTCGATGGCAGTGTCTTCTACGAGTTCGAGCCGCTTGGAGGCGGCGACCCCATTCCGGCTTGGGAGACAAAACCTGGGAAGACTTATGAGTTGCTTATTTCGAGCGCCAACGGCCTTTGGCGCTATCATCTTGGCGACACCGTGACGGTGACAGCGGTCGACCCGGTGAAGATTCGGATTGCCGGACGCACACGCAGCTTCATCAATGCCTTTGGCGAGGAAGTAATGGAAGACAATGCCAACCGCGCCATTGAAGCGGCATGCGAGGCCACTGGAGCAAGTATTGCCAACTATACAGCAGGCCCCTACTATGCCCACAACAACCGTCGCGGCCATCATCAATGGCTTATCGAATGGAGTGGGATGCCAGACTCAATGGAGAAGTTTCGCGACGTCCTCGACAAGACCCTACAAGAAGTCAATTCCGACTATCAGGCAAAGCGTGCCCACACCATATTCCTCGACCCACCGGAAATCATCACGGCTCGCCCGGGACTATTCGACGACTGGCTCGCCCACGCCGGCAACCACAAGCTCGGAGGCCAGCGCAAAGTCCCCCGTCTCAGCAACAACCGCAACCTCCTTGACGCACTCCTAAATCATTGAGCGGCAAAGGTAGGGACGCACGGTTCGTGCAATGCGGTTCAAATAACATTTTCGACCGACTAATACTGCGTAACCTCCATCCTTCGCGCGACATCAGGTAACTTTCAACTAAATTTGAGAAGAACCCCTTTTATTATGACAAGACCCCAGGCTTCAGCCTGGGGTCATTTCATATCGTCTTTACAACTCATCCCTGCTCACTTCCTGCAAACTCCATGAGATAGGCCTTGATAAACTCATCTATCTCGCCATCCATCACGGAGTTGACATCGGATGTCTGATAGTTGGTGCGGTGGTCTTTCACGCGGCGGTCGTCAAAGACATAGCTGC
>CAZIAX010000304.1:0-2653 GCA_964537745.1 uncultured Sangeribacter sp. | reverse complement strand
TCTTGCTTGCCCGGGCGCTTGCGAAACAGCCTGAGTTGATGGTGCTTGATGAGCCATTGCATGGGCTTGACCGGGAGAATAAAAGGCGGATAAAGGGGATTATTTCTAAATTGGTTGAGGACAATGGGGGAAGCCTCATATTTGTCAGTCATTATATGGAGGAATTGCCGGAGTGTGTGGGTCTGATGAAGGAGATGGGGAAGTGAGTGGGGGCGGTTTGGAAAACTTTTCTGGTTCAAGAATAATATTAGATGAGTATATCATGAAAAGCAATAATATGCAAATGTTGAGGAGTCTGAGGTGTGGATTGGCTATGTGTTTGGCTTGTTTCTGCTTTGAGTCAGATGCACAGGTTAATTTTGGTTCTCCTGAGAAATTTGATGAGGGATGGCTTTTTCAGTTAGGAGATGATGCTGATTCTTACATGGCTGAATATGCTGATTCTACGTGGCGCAGCCTTTCCTTACCCCATGACTGGAGCATAGAGGGCACCTATTCACCCGATCTCGCAAGCGGGACAGGTTATCTGCCTGGTGGCATAGCGTGGTATCGCAAACATTTCAACCACACGGCAAGTGAGGCACCGGAAAAAACATACATCTACTTTGAGGGAGTCTACAACCGGAGTGATGTCTACGTCAATGGGCACCACCTGGGTCACCGTCCCAACGGATACTCCTCCTTTATGTATGATCTCACGCCATATCTCCAAGACGGCGACAATGTCATATCCGTGCGTGTTGATCACAGCCGCTACGCTGATTCTCGATACTATACTGGATCTGGTATCTACCGTGACGTATATTTAGTCAAGTCACCAACCACTCACATTACCCAGTGGGGGATTGGTTTTGAAACTGAGTCTGTGAAAGGAAAACGAGCTAAGGTGAGAGTAGGAGTAGGGATAGAAAATCCCATAAAAGATTTGACTGTGAAAACTTTTCTGCTTGATGAGGCGGGAAAAACTGTGGCCCGAGCAACAAAGAAAACATCTGACGATTGCAGCTTGACGATGGGGGTGCCTGACGTAAAACTTTGGAGTCTCGACTCTCCATATCTATACACTCTCCGCACGGAACTCTTAAAAGAAGGCAAAGTCATTGATTCATCAGAAATACCTGTGGGCATACGGACACTTGATTTTGATCCGAATTTAGGGTTTTCCCTAAATGGAAAGAATATGAAAGTGAAAGGCGTGTGCATCCATCATGATGCCGGAGCTCTTGGGGCGGTTGTTCCGGAAGAGGTTTGGGAACGCCGATTGCAAAATCTGAAGAAACTTGGTGTCAATGCCTTGCGCATGAGTCATAATCCGCAAGCTCCGGTAGTCTATGACATAGCGGACCGCATAGGGCTTCTCATTATGGATGAGGCCAGCGATGAATGGGAATTTCCCAAACGCAAGTGGATAAAAGGGTGGAATAAAGGGGAGCCGGGATATGATGGCAGTTATGACTTTTTTGAAGAATGGATAGATAGGGACGTGGCTGACATGGTGCGCAGAGACAGAAACCATCCTTCGGTATTCTTGTGGAGTATAGGCAATGAAGTGGATTATCCCAACGACCCATACTCCCACCCAGTTCTGGATGGAGATAATTCCACTTTCACACAACCGATGTATGGGGGATATAAACCGGAGGCACCAGATGCTATGAGAATCGGAGAGATTGCAAAGAGATTGACGAAGGTAGTGAAAGGAATTGACACTTCGCGGCCTACTACCGGTGCGCTTGCAGGAGTGGTGATGTCAAATCAGACGGCTTATCCTGAAGCTGTAGATGTAGTTGGATATAATTATACCGAGAGCAGGTATGATCAAGATCATGCTGCGTATCCGAACAGAGTTATATATGGCAGTGAGAATAGATCAGATTATGAGGCTTGGAAGGCGGTTCGTGATAATGATTTTATATTCGGACAGTTTATTTGGACAGGCATTGACTATCTTGGAGAGTCTGGTGCTTGGCCTTCGAGAGGTCTTTATACTGGACTTCTCGACTTTACTGGCAATCCTAAGCCGCGCGGGTGGTTTAGGGCCTCACTTTGGAGTGAAAGTCCTGTAACTTATATCGGTACTTATCCTAAGCCTCGACGTGGAGACTGGTTGTCGATTGATGCATGGGATAGTTGGAACTATGAGAGTGGGGATGAGATACGTGTGGTATGTTATACCAATTCCCCCAAAGCTCGTTTGCTTCTTGATGAGAATGTAGTAGGCGAAACAAAAGAGATGGATGATGCCACTGGGATAATTCATTGGGACATACCTTTTGCTTCTGGTAGACTTGTAGCTGAAGGAATCGGAAAGGACGGAAATGTAGAGTCTTCCTATACAATAGCGACATCTGGGCGACCTTATGCCATTAACGTTTCTTCCGATCTAAATTCTTTTGAGAAAGCCGGGGATGTGGCACATTTTTATATAGACATTGTGGATGAAAATGGGATTCCGGTTAAACTTGCCGACAATGAGGTGACTGTCAGAATATCGGGAGCGGCAGAACTCATGGCGCTTGAGTCTGGAGATAATTTTGATATGGGGAATTACCGAGACAATCGGCAACGGGTGTATCGGGGACGTTTGTTAGGCTATATCCGCTCCTTAGGGGAGGGCCCGGTGACAGTTACAGTTAGTTCTCCGCTTTTGAAG
>CAZIAX010000303.1:0-2680 GCA_964537745.1 uncultured Sangeribacter sp. | reverse complement strand
CGATAACGCAGAAGGAGTATGAGGGAGCAGAATATCACGCATGGGTAAGCGGATATGACCCGAATCTGGACAGCATCTTTGTCTTTCCCCGACACGATGTAGTGACGATAAGGGAGCCTCCCAATAAGCAGAAGCGATGGGGCATCGGAGTCTTTGCCGGATACGGCATGACACCCCACGGCTTTCAGCCTTGCGCCGGAATAAGTGTGAACTATAATCTTTGGAATTTCTGATATGACCCAAGTAACAATCATAATCAACAAAGAGGAGGTGTATGAGGAGGTTGCACAGACCACCTCATACACCGGGGCTAAGATGGAGAATGATGAGAAGGCTTACGACCGCATCTTCACCACCGAAGCAGACAGAAGCCAACTTGAAAGGTTTTGGAATGAAAGCTGCGTAGCAGTCTGCGAGACCTTGAAAGAGTTTGTGCAGATGGAGAAGAACGAGAAAGAGAGCTTTACTTTATTCCTGGCACTCTCCAGCGCATTCGACCCGGCTCTTGAACCTGCAATGAAGAAAGAGTTGTTTTCATTCTTCGTTACGAACATCGTATGCAAGTGGTATGTATTCACGAACAAAAAGGAAGCTGCCGATTTTTCCGCGTCAGCATTAACTATGCTTGACGGAGTAAGAAGAAAGGCTTACTACCGGAAGAAGCCGACGCGACCGACACGAAGCCCCTTACAGCCACCGCGACCACCGCGACCGACCCAAGAAATCATTAACACATAACAATATCTTATGGAGAAAAAACAGATTATCATCGTCAATATTGACGTGAAAACCGTACTCTATGACGTAAGAAACAAAGCCTATATCACAGGCAATAGCCGCATGGCGAGCGGAGCGGCGAAGTATGAAGCTGGCTCAAAGATGCAAGCCTCGGAGGATACGGAAGAGACCGATCAGCTCAACCGAAGTTTTACCACATACTTTACCGGGCTGAAATCCAAACTCGGAGAATACCTCGATGAGAACACCACCACAACCAACAACCTCATCGCACAGTTGATTGAGGACGAGGGCGTGCTGACACTCTCTTTCCGCCTCCCCACCAACTATAACAATGCTTCAGCAGACGCTCTCGGCGCAAGTATCCATGCTTACCTTGTGGATATGATACTTGCCGATTGGTTTAATATCACGAACCCGCAAGACGTAAAGAGTTACACCGACCATGCCGCCGCTATGTTTGAAGATGCAAAGGCAGCCCTCTACAAGCGGAGCCGCCCGACACGTCCGCCGCGCCCTGACTTCTCCAAGCCGAAAGACCCCGAACCTGAAAATCCCTAACCGCCATGCTTGAATGCCGTCCGCTCGATAAAAAACATATAGAGGCGGTCTTGCTCTTCAAACGCGAGCAACTACTCTACGACATCAAAAACTTAGCTTTCGTAGAGGGGGACACGATGGACGATGAGCAAAACCACCTCCGGCACATTGTTCAGGATATTGGCGAGCAGGGAAATATCGACAGGGTGACGAGGAAACTCAACCTTGCGCACAGCGAATGTGTGGAAATGCTTTTCCCTTTCACCAAGCGCAGGATAATGAGAGATTGCATAGATGACAGGCTGGAGGACAAAAAGGTCTATGGCATTTTCCTGACTTTGCCTATTGACTTTTCCCAAACTACGCTCAACGCACTTGAAGAATTGGTGCATGAATATCTTGTGTGCAGTGTGCTTGCAGATTGGCTAAGCATATCAAACACCAAGAAGGCGGCAGTTTGGAAAGAGAAAATAGAGGAACTGAAGCCAGCCATCAAGAGTAAGGTCAGACTAAGCAGGGGGAGGCTCAGAATCAGCCAACACCCATTCTAAAGCGAAAGCCGAGGTGCATCACGCATCCCGGCTTTCTTAATCAAAATCAATCATAAGAATTACCGAAGTCTGTTTGTGAAGCGCGGTGTATATTGCACCGTGCAGCCACAGACAGTTTCGTCTATGTCAAGTTCACACACAAGGGCGATACGGAAATACTTGTATGGCGTACCCCTGCGGTTGAGAATACGATGAGTAACGGAGGAATTGACCAAATGCCAATTAAACAAATCGCGTGAGCCATAGAGAGCGGATTTTATATGACCGCTACGAAAGACCCCACGTTGATATAACGTGTCGATAGTCTTCAATATGTCAGCCTCCCCCAATTTTATAGGACGAGTAACGAGCAGTCCTTTTACCTTACCCTCAGCAGACTCAACGGAGAAGCTGATAAGATTTCCTGAATGGTCAAGAGCCAAAGCGTCAGGATATGAATTGACAGTTGATAAAATCTTCGCCCACATCAACCCCCACATCTTTGACTTGAGAGAAAAGACATAAGCATAAGTGCAATCCGGATTGTAAATGACAATGCGCTGATGAACGTAATCGTATACCATTCCACAGGAGGCAAGGAACGTCTTGAATGGAATAACATCAAGACAAGAGTCAGAACCATGCTCTAACATTGCATGAAGTTTTGAAATGCCAGGAAGTGAAGAAATTTCAAGAGGAACTATATTGTCGATTGAATCTGATATACATTGAGCATTTGAACCCGACAATAGCATAATGCCTCTATCGGAAGGAAAGAGAACTGATGAATCAATCTGAGTTATACCATCAACATTGTTGCAGACATCGCGAGTAATCGGCTGTCGAGCCGAATAAACACCTGTTGATGAAAC
>CAZIAX010000302.1:0-2687 GCA_964537745.1 uncultured Sangeribacter sp. | reverse complement strand
CGCCGGCGACAAACGCCAAAACCTCTTCGCCAACGCCGTGAAGTATTTCCGTAAAGTTAATGATTAATTATAAATGATTAATGATAAATTATGAATGGTAAGTAGCTCGCAAAAATTAATGATATGATAAATGCGAGATAATCTTGAGGCAGCTTGGCTGCGGAGCGAAGGAGCTTAGCGAGCTAAGCGACTGAACGACAATGCCAAGATGGCCAAGATTAGCCACAGTTATCATATCAAGACCATTGCAGTTGCTTAGTTAACATTTGTCGTTTAATTTTTGTGAGCTACTTAAGATACGCAAATTTTAATTTATCATTCATAATTTATCATTCATAATTAGAAACAGATGGCCAAATCATATGAAGCCTCCGGCGTGAATCTCGAAGCCGGATATGAAGTGGTGAGCCGCATCAAAAAGCATGTGGCAAGCACCAACCGCCCTGGCGTGATGGGAAACATCGGCGCTTTCGGCGGAATGTTCGACCTCGCAAGCCTCGGATATAAAGAGCCTATCCTCGTGAGCGGCACCGACGGCGTGGGCACAAAACTGAAAATCGCTTTCGCTGTTGACAAACACGACACCATCGGCATCGACGCCGTGGCTATGTGTGTCAACGACGTTCTCGCTCAAGGCGCAGAACCACTCTTCTTCCTCGACTATGTAGCTGTCGGCAAAAACGAACCCGCTGTGGTTGAGGCTATCGTCTCTGGCGTGGCTGAAGGTTGCCGCCAGGCAGGTTGCGCCCTCATCGGCGGCGAGACTGCAGAGATGCCCGGCATGTACCAGCCCGGCGATTATGACATCGCTGGTTTCACAGTCGGTGCCGTAGACCGCGCAAACCTCATCGACGGAAGCAAGGTAAAGACCGGCGACGTGCTCGTAGGCATAGCGTCTTCAGGAGTTCACTCCAACGGTTTCTCACTCGTACGCAAGATTGTGGCTGATGCCGGACTTGAATTCGACAAGAAATATGAGGAGACCGGCGACAAGACTCTCGGCGAGATGCTCCTCACTCCTACACGCATCTATGTGAAACCGGTCCTCGACGTAATCCGCAACGTTGACGTCCACGGAGTTGCCCACATCACCGGCGGCGGTTTTGATGAGAACATCCCCCGTATCCTCCACGATGGCCAGGGAATAGAGGTGAAAGAAGGCTCATGGGAGATTCTTCCCGTATTCCGTCTCCTTGAGAAATACGGCAAGGTGCCACACCGCGAGATGTTCAACATCTTCAACATGGGCATCGGCATGGTCCTCGCCCTCGACGAGAAAGACGCAGCCAAAGCCATCGAAATCCTCGAGAAGCACGGTGAGAAAGCCTCCGTCATCGGCCGCATCACCGACCACCCCGGCGTCGAGATAGTTTAAGCAGTTTATAAAGTTTAAATGGTTCTTAGAGTTTAATGGGGCATTCTTCCTAAACTTAATAAACCCCTTAAACCTTCTACACTTTTTTATCCTTCTTAACTTAAAAAATCTCTTAAACCTCCTAAACCTCTTAAACATTTTAAACAACACAACAACAATATAATGAGAGCATTAATCAGCGTAAGCGACAAGCGCGGCGTGGTAGATTTCGCCCGTCAGCTCCAGGAAATGGGCTGGGAGATCATCGCCACCGGAGGCACTATGAAAGCACTCCGCGATGCCGGCCTTAAGATTATCAACATCAGCGACGTGACTGGTTTCCCCGAAATCTGCGAAGGTCGCGTAAAGACACTCCACCCCAAGGTGCACGGCGGACTCCTCGCTCGCCGCGACGTGCCTGAACACATGGCAGAAATTGCTGCAAACGGTATCGAGACCATTGAGATGGTCTGCGTAAACCTCTATCCATTCGAGGCAACAATTGCAAAGGAAGGAGTGACACTTGCCGATGCAGTCGAGAATATCGACATAGGTGGCCCATCTATGCTCCGCAGCGCAGCCAAGAATTTTGCTTCAGTGACAGTGGTTTGCGATCCTGACGACTACGGCAAGATCATCGAAGAAATCCGCGCTACAGGCGACACTACTCTTGAGACCCGCTTCAAGCTTTCAGCAAAAGCATACACCCACACTGCTCTTTACGACAGCCACATCGCTACTTATATGCGCGAGAAAGCTGGCCTTGAAGAGAAACTTTTCCTCTCTTTCGACCGCGTTCAGACTCTCCGCTATGGCGAGAATCCCCACCAGAAGGCTGCACTTTACAAGGCTCCGGAAGAAGAATCATACTCTCTTCTCAATGCAAAGCAACTCAACGGCAAGGAACTCAGCTACAACAATATCCAGGATGCCAACGCGGCTCTGAATATCGTGCGTGAGTTCGACGAGCCCTTCTGCGTTGGTCTGAAGCACATGAATCCTTGTGGCGCTGCCGTAGGCAAGACTATCGAGGAAGCTTGGCAGAAGGCTTATGAGGCCGACAAAGTGAGCATCTACGGTGGCATCGTGGCTATGAACCGTCCTCTGACTCTTGAGGTGGCAAAGGCAATGAAACCAATCTTCCTCGAGATTGTGATGGCTCCGGCTTTCGACGATGATGCCCTCGAACTTCTCAAGACCAAGAAGAATCTCCGCGTTCTCGAGGTGAAGATGGATGGCAGCAAGGAGGCTCAGCGTCAGTATGTAGGCATCAATGGAGGACTTCTCGTGCAGGATGCCGACACTACTACTAAAGACGTTACAGCTGACATGA
>CAZIAX010000301.1:0-2697 GCA_964537745.1 uncultured Sangeribacter sp. | reverse complement strand
GTATGGCTGATGAAATATTTTACCCCGTCGGGCAACAGAACTTCCGCGAACTCCGCAACGACGGTTGCATTTACGTTGATAAGACTCAGTTTCTGGCTAAGATAGAGGAAGTGGAGAAGTGAGATGAAAGGGAAGCCGGTGATATTGAGATGTCCGTGGATGCGGAAGGGGTATTGCCTTAACCTCTTTGGCATTCTCTTGGCCCGCGATACATCCTGGATTGACACCTACGTCATCAACCATGAGCGTATCCACAATGCTCAGATGCGAGAACTGCTGTGGATTCCTTTCTATATATTATATTTGTTGGAATGGATAGTGCGCCTCTTCCAATATCGCGATGCGCATAAAGCTTATCTCAATATCTCATTCGAACGGGAGGCTTATCGACATGGACATGATTTGGGGTATTTGCGGAGGCGGAGGAGATTTGCGGAATTTTTTATTTGTAATAGAAAGTAAAAGTATAACAGATATTTATGAAAGATATAATTATAGACAAGGGGCGGGGATGCCTCGTTGGCGGAGCGGCCGGAGATGCTCTTGGCTATGCCGTGGAGTTCTCGTCGCTCAATAGTATTCTCAATCAATTCGGTCCATCGGGCATCACTGCATATGCGCCAGACCGCGCTGGAATTGCCCGGTTTTCCGACGACACCCAGATGACACTCTTCACTGCAGAGGGTCTGCTTTCGGCTTATGCCGACAATCCCAACCCATCGCAGGATGATATCCGCCGACATATGGAGACGGCATACTTAGCTTGGTTTGCTACCCAAACCGCTTTCCAACTGCCCCTCCCCTCTTCCTGGCTCACCCACATCAGAGACCTCTGGGCACGTCGCGCTCCAGGCAACACCTGCCTCTCGGCCCTATCCTCACTCGAACAAGGAGACAGACCCCACAACAATTCCAAGGGTTGCGGCGCGGTGATGCGAATAGCACCCATCGGCGTCTTCTACGGTGCTCTCGACTCCCAAATACCAACTCAAGACTTACAACTTATAACTAATAACTTAAAACTTACAACTTCTGACGCTGCCCGCATCACCCACCTCCACGACCTGAGCACCATGGCATCGGTCTTAATAGCGCTCGTCATCTTCGAGTGCATGCGGACTCACGTCATCGACCGACTGAAGTTTCGCGCCATAGTGGCCCAGGCTGCCAATGAGACACTCAAAGCTTTCCCGGAGAGTGGAAAGAGGGAGAAGTTTGCCGCCATCATACAGAAAGCACTTGACTTGGCAGCCTCGTCTGAGTCTGACCGCGATGCTATCCGCCAACTGGGGGAAGGATGGGTAGCGGAGGAGACGGCAGCAATCGCCATCTTCTGCGTGATGCGCCACATCCGCGACTTCGAGGGTTGCCTGGTGTCAGCTGTAAACCATGACGGCGACAGCGACTCGACGGGTGCCGTAGCAGGAAATATCATCGGAACAATCCTTGGATATACCGGCATTCCAGAGAAATTCAGAAAGGGCCTTGAGCTCCATGACCTTCTGATATCTATAGCCGACGACCTCGTCGGCGCCTCCGAAGAAACACTGATGAAAGAACGATATGGCAAACATCGGCCATATGGAGTAGACGACAAACTGAAGTTTATCAGCGGCATGAAGTTTACTCCGGAAAACATCACAGAACTTGGACCTGACGAGGTGTTTGTATTCGGAAGCAACCTTGCGGGGCACCACGCCGGAGGCGCGGCACGTGTGGCTCGCCAACGGTTTGGCGCTATCCAAGGACAGGGAGTCGGTATGCAGGGACAATCGTATGCCATCCCGACGATGCAGGGAGGAGTTGAGACCATCAAGCCATACGTAGACGATTTCATCGAGTATGCGAGGAATTGCGATGAGACAACCTTCTATGTGACGCGCATCGGGTGCGGGATAGCAGGATTCAAAGATGAGGAGATAGCTCCGCTTTTCCGCGAGGCTCTGAAGCTCTACAATGTGCGGCTGCCGGAGTCATTCGTCCGAATACTCTTGAGAGAGTAGGTTGTTAAAATACATTAAAACTGAAAGTTGGGTTAAACCGATGGCTTTTTAACGGGTCAAAGAAGCGTAAACAATCGAAAAACAGTAAAACAGAATTTTAAACTAAAATACGAACATACGACGATGAAAAAGATTCTTATGACCCTCTCGCTTGCGCTTGCCGCAGCGATCGCAATACCCGCAGCAGCTCAGTCTACAACCACCGCTACAGAGCAGAAAGCCGAATGCTGCAAAGAAAAGAAAGAATGCTGCAAGGAAGGCGACAAAGCCTGCTGCAAAGAAGGTAAGAAAGGCAAACGCGGCGACCGCAAGATGAAGGATGGCAAGTTTGCTAAAGGTGACCGCAAAATGAACGCTCCGAAAGACGCCAGCATGGGTAAGGACAAACGCCAGAAGGAAAACCCCGTAATGAAGGGCATCACCCTCACCGCAGAGCAGCAGACTAAAGTTGAGGCTCTCAAGACTAAGAACAAGGAGGCTATGAAGCAGGCTAAAGCCGATGCAAAGGCAAAGAGCCAGGATGAGATGAAGAAGCTCCGCGAAGATTTCGACAAGGAAATGGAGAAGATTCTCGACAAAGACCAGCTCAAGCAGTATCAGGCCAACAAGGCTGAGATGCAGGCTAAAAGAGAGGCTAAGCAGACTAAAAAGGAGAAGAAATAATCTGCGCTCCTTGCTCCCCAGCGCTCCCAGC
>CAZIAX010000300.1:0-2709 GCA_964537745.1 uncultured Sangeribacter sp. | reverse complement strand
CTTCAACATCATTATTCATACTGATTTCTTTTGGGGCTCTAAGTTAATAAAAAAATTCATATTCTACAAATCCCCACAAAAGTTTTTCACCTCTTTTTATCCAAGCTCCGAGCTTCAGCGATGTCCCCAAGGCAGCCCAGTTTGTCCCCCGCCAGGATGCTTGCAACCCATAAATACCCCCGCCCCCAACCGGCGTCCCTATACCGTCCCCGTACCAGCGCGAAGCTGTTTCCGCCATGAGCTTTCGCTCATCCAACCAGCCAATTTTATCCAAGCGGCTTGCCCGCACTCTGAAGACTCAAAACTGAAGACTGAAGACTCAAAGATCCGCAATCTGAAGACTGAAGACTCAAGACTGAAGACTTTCAATCCTCCAATCCTCAATCCGCCGCGTCTCCGACGAAAAACTGACTCCAATCTTGAAGACCTTGCGCCCATCGGCCTCAAACCGGAGGGCATACTTCTTATCCTCAATCTGCATTAATGCCTCCTCAGACGTAGAGTCGTACTTAAGCTCAATGACATATACGAATTCAGGAGTCTCTATCAGAAGGTCGATTCTCCCGTCGGAGGTATGTGCCTCCGCCTTGGTGTCTATGCCTATCAGCGTCATAAGGATATAGATGGCATTGTGGAAGTTGTTCTCATTCTCCATCTTCAGGTCATACGGGATTCCGGCAAAATAAGCCCGCAGGCTTTTCAGCATCTCCTCAGGCCTTCCGTCATTGTTACCGTTACGGATATCATCAAGCAATGTCTTCACAGTACTCCCGTTAGGTTTTACATAGAGAGGAAGAAGGTCGTTGAAAAAACCTCTTTTCACCTCTTCATTCGGTACCTTAAGGCGCACTGTGTTCGTTCGTCGTTCAAAATCCGCTATGGTGAGATACCCTGCCTGATATAGTATTGCAGTTGGATCGGCACCAAGAAGGTCAAGGCCCGCAAGGTCATCGAGTCTCCAGCGCGCATTGAGGGTCTTCTCTATGTCTACGTCAGCATTGCGAAGTGTCTCAGATATAATGCTCGGAGTCCCTGTGCCGTTCCAGTAATTCCGTATATCCTTCTGGTCCATTGCACTCAGCACCGACCATGGATTATAGATGTCGCTCCCTTTCTTTGCGAAGCGATAGCCGTCATAGTTTAGCTTTAGTTCCTGGCAGGCTGCCTCATAGCTTAACTCCATTTCCTCCGCCAACTCAGTGATTCCGCTATGAAAATACTCGAACAACTCCTTTTCTGTGATGCCGCAGATGTCAGCATACTTGTTGTCAAACGTAATGTCATTGAGATTATTGAGGTCGGAGAAGACGCTCAACTTGCTGAAGTGGCTGATACCCGTCAGGAACACTAACTTTATGTGCTCCGCCGAACTCTTGAAATTGGAGTAGATGCCTGCAAGCTTCGACCGGTTATGCTCAAAGTTTTCATCTTTGTGGAGATTCCCTACGAGCGGTTTGTCGTATTCGTCGACAAGTATCACTACTTGCTTTCCCGTCTTCTCATGAGCTCGCATGAGGATGTTCTGAAATCTCGATGATAACTGTTCAGCTATCACCTCGACACCATATTTTTCTTCCCATTCCCTGAACTGATTTTCGAGTATATCGTCAAGGATACCCGTTTCCTCATATTTGCTTCTGTTTAGGTCAAGGTGAAGCACAGGATATGGGCTCCATTACCAGTCGATGGTGTCGATGTAAAGTCCTTTGAAAAGCTCCCGTTTCCCTTCGAAGAAATACCTCATGGTAGAGAGAAAGAGGCTCTTCCCGAAACGTCGGGGACGCGCCAGGAAGTAGTATTTGCTCCCTTCCAAGATGGTCTGTATATAGCGTGTCTTATCCACATACAGGAATCCACCCTCCCTGAGCGACTTGAAATCCTGGTCACCGATTGCATATTTCACCTTCTTCTCTTCCATACGATTCTCCGTTTTGCCCACAAAGATAACACTTTTCCCACATCTTTCCAAATTTCTACCTCACCGAAATGACTTTTCACCGAGCTCCCCGCGTCCCAGTTTGTCCCAGAGGAAGAGCCTTTGGATCGCTCCCCACCGTCCATAGCGTGAGCCCTCAAAGCAGCATCGCAAAAGCTTAAATTTCCCTTGCGACCTCTGCCTCCCTGCGCCCTCGCCTCCGCCGTGCCGCATATGGTATCTTTCCACAATAAATCCCCAATATTACATGTTTTATTATTATTTTAACTTTTATTAACTATAATACTATTGCATTTCCTGAATTTATATATTAACTTTGCACTCGGAAACAAGATCCAATGATCAGGTTCGGCGCGACTGCCAGAGGGCGGCGCTTGGTCTGGAGTGTCGGCTTCCCAGTCGACTTCCCAGACCAGTGGTGAGTCAAGAGTGACCTCCATCTACCATCAAATCATAAGCGACGGATGATAATTCATCATTCATCATTTATAATTTATCATTGCCTGACGGTTTCCTCACGGAGGCCTGCAACCACCACGTGTTCACTCCGTGCCGCATCCTATGGAGATGGGCCTTCACCCTCCTTGGCTCTTATCGTCATCACTGTGCTGAGGGCGTAAGCCCGAAGTCCAAGCGGCTTGTCCGCATTCTGAAGACTGAAGACTCAAGACTGAAGACTCACATCCCCTCGAGATGACGGAAAGAGTACAATGACATGTTGCCACAAAACCAACGGAGCCCCCTACTGCGTAGCCGTGGAACGGAGGCGTCTC
>CAZIAX010000299.1:0-2724 GCA_964537745.1 uncultured Sangeribacter sp. | reverse complement strand
AGGCGTGCCAGGACAGATGTCGCGACATGGGCGCTTTCATCACAAAGTTTGCGTCCGCCGTCAAGATTCCCGAACCTTCAAAAACGAATGTGGATCTTGCCGACCTCTTGCGCAAGCGGGCTCCCCTTTTTGAGAGCATATGCACCGCCACCGGCTCCGCTCTCAGCATAGAGCTACCCGAGAGCGAGGCGCCGGTATTCATCGACCCTGTGCTGATGGAGCAAGTAGTGACCAACATCGTCAAGAACGCGGCTGAGAGCGCCGGACAAGGAGGAAAGGTAGATATCAAGATTACAGGGCCAGGCACCACCCTCATAATAACAGACAACGGCCCCGGCATAAGCCCCGAAGCCGCAGAAATGCTCTTCACGCCCTTCTTCACTACAAAAGAGACCGGGCACGGATTAGGGTTATTGCTGGTCAGTGAAGTGCTTAACTCCCATGCCTGCCGCTTCTCTCTCGAGACCTCCCCCGACGGCCTGACGCGCTTCCGCATCCGCTTCTGACTTCACTTCCCGAATATCTTCTTCAATACTTCATAATTAGCATAATAAAGCGTCTGCAAAGCCCTCGGAAAGCGGGGCCCAAGGATCATTGCCCCTACCGTCATCCCGATAAGTATCTTATACTCCACGCCATGATTTGGCCCGATAAACGCCGCTATCAGCCCAACCATGCTCATGAAAGCCACACACACGATCAGCCCCATCAATGCCTTGATATACTCAGTCATATATTTCTTCCTCCTTTTAAATTACAAATGTAGCAATTTCACGCCTATTATCAAAGCGTTTCCACCATTTTTTAAGATTATTTGTTATAATATTGTATATAAAACCCGAGTTTAAGTTATTAGCAAACTTCAGCTCGGAGAGCTGTTATTGTGTCGAAACCCCAGGTTTTAACCTGGGGTAGCCAGACATAAGCTCAGTAGCCTCGGAGAGGCGATTTATGGAAATGTAATTTAATTATTATGGAAATGAATGATAAATTAAGAGAACTGGCAGCCCAAAAACCTGCCTACGAAAACATAATCACACGCACCAGTATCCGCAACTTCACAGACCAGCCAATCCCTGACGACATCAAGTCGGCGTTGGTCTTCGCAGGAATGTCAGCTCCCTCGGGAGTCAACAAACAACCCTGGGAGTTCATCCTTGTTGACGACCCTGAGACCCTAAAGACTCTCGCCGACACACTCCCCTATGCCAAGATGACAGCCCAGGCCCCGATGGCAATCGCCGTGTGCGGAAACTCCGATAGATTTCTCGAGGGCGATGACTCTACGCTTTGGGTGCAAGACGTCGCAGCCGCATCTGAGAATATCCTCCTTGCTGCCCACGCCTTCGGACTTGGGGCTGTGTGGACATGCCTCTACCCCCACGAGGACCGTATGGCCATAGCCGCTGATACGCTGGCACTGCCCGAAGGGATTGTCCCATTCTCACTTATCCCGGTAGGATATCCGGCAAAAACACATAAACCAATCGACAAATGGCATAGCGACAGAGTACACCACAACCGCTATTGATATCCATCTTTATGACAGATTGGAAACTTATCATAGGTTTCGTCAGCGGGCTGGCTTTTGCCAGCCTCATCTTTGCTATTGTCTCTTGGTGGCGCCGAGGAAAAGCCCTACGCAGCGGCAAGCGGGGAGAGAAGATGGTGGCCAAAGAATTGGCACGCCTTAAGAAGAAGGATTTCATCGTCCTCAACGATCTGCTGCTTCCTACTGTCAACGGAAAGACTTCCCAAATAGACCATGTGGTGGTCTCAACCAGAGGAATTTTCGTAATAGAGACCAAGAACCACGCCGGACGCATCTCAGGCGCAGAACAGGCACAGTACTGGCAACAGCATCTGTCATCTCAGTCGCGTGGGTTCTACAACCCTGTCTTGCAAAACCGCAGCCATCTGCGTGCGGTGAAGAGGCATCTGCCCAAACTTGATTCAGATATCTTCTCATCAATGGTGGTATTCTCAGACGCCTGGCGCCTTGACATCAAGGCCGACGACATCATAATAGAAAGGTCGCTGCTTCCTGACCGTCACATCCGGCGCACTCTCATTCCGGAGGAAAGAGTCAGGAAGCGTTGGTGGTGCCCATGGCGCAAGGAGGTAGTGCTCGACGAGCATAAGATGGTGACGCGCATCGACGGCATGGTGGAGGAATTGCAGCGCCGTCGCCGTATCATCGGCCGCGATACTGCAAGACAGTTGGCGGAAAAACTCTTAGAAGCCAACATCACCGACCGCTCAGCCAGAAAGAAACATACCGAATACGCCAAACGAACGACTAAAGACGTATCTGGCGATATCAGAAAAGGACGATGCCCTCGCTGTGGCGGCGAACTGATAGTGCGCAAAAGCGACAAAGGGGAATTCGTAGGCTGCGCCAACTATCCTCGTTGCCGCTTTACCTGCCCCATCGACCGCCTACATTAATTTTTTTCCAAATATTTCCTATAATTTCTCAACAAAAGTCAAAAAACGCCACCGTTTAACATAATTTAACATTACAGAAAGAGCATTTACAAAAATTATCACTACCTTTGCAGAAAATTTTAAGATTTGCGCAAATTTTAAACATTTTGCCAGCCAAACACTGGCAATTAGACTAATTATTTTTTAATAACCACTTTTTTATGAGACTACAATTCGGAACCCTCTTGTTGTCTGCCCTTGCGGTTTCAACTATGAGTGCCCAGACTCCGACTGTCA
>CAZIAX010000298.1:0-2738 GCA_964537745.1 uncultured Sangeribacter sp. | reverse complement strand
CCCGCCTCCCCTATCATTTTAGGGATGGGTGGGACGGTTTTTACGATTTCAATCCATCCGTTTTTAATGTTGGGCCAACGATTGCGAACCCTCTCTGCAAACTTTACGGCGACAGTCTCAAGAAGGGCTACCCTACTCTCCATCACTGAACGTAGAATCTCAAAAACATCAGCGTAAGAGATTGTGGTTGTCAAATCGTCTTTCTCGGCACTGAAAGAAGCCGCGTCAAGGCGCAGACGCACATTGACGCGGTATTGATTGCCAGTGACGCCCTCTTCCGGCATTACGCCATGATTGGCAAAGAGCATCACGTCGCGAAGTTGAATCTCAAACTCAGGCATTGCAGACAGGAATTTTTGCAATTCTCCTTGCATGACGTCCGCCTTCAAACTGAGCCTCAAGATAGGCGTCCACTACCCTATAGGCATCCTGCACTGAGATGAAACGCGCTGGAAGCACAAGGAAGTTGGCGTCGTTGTGCTGACGGGCGAGAGCGGCGAGTTCAGGAAGCCAACAAAGTGCTGCACGGATATTCTGATGCTTGTTGAGCGTAATCTGGATTCCGTTGCCGCTTCCGCACATTGCGATTCCAAAGTCACAGTCGCCATCCTCCACAGCCTTGGCTGCAGGATGAGCATAGTCGGCATAGTCACAAGAATCGGATGTGAATGTGCCGAAATCAACGGTTTCGTAACCTTTTTCTTCCACATATGGCTTGATGAACTGCTTGAGGTCGAAAGCCGCGTGGTCTGATGCAAATGCAATTTTCATGATGGTATGTATTTGGTTTAAGGATTCGTTTTAGAATTGAGAATTGAGAATTGAGAATTTTGGAAACTTAAATGGTGTCGGCGGTTGCGTCTTTGGGAGAGGCTTCCGGAGATGCCTCTGGAGTGGCTTCGGTAGTTTCTTCAGACTTAGCCTCAGAGGATTCTTCTCGGGTCTCGTGCCAGATGGCGTTGGTACGCTCTATAAAGTCGAGAATATCCTCCCTTCCATGTTTCTTTTCTGAGGATGTCAGGAAAATTGGAGGAAGTTCTTCCCATCTCTGCAGAAGTTCCTTCCTGAACAGCGCCATGTTATGATCTGCTACAGCCCGACTCACTTTGTCAGCCTTCGTGAAAACAATCGCGATTGGAACACCATTCTCACCGCAAAAATCCACAAACTGAAGATCGATCTTCTGAGGCTCATGCCTAACATCTATCAGCACAAAAAGGCAAGCCATCTGTGAGCGTTCAAGAGCATACCCCTCTATCATGCGCTTGAAAGATTCTCTCTGGTCTTTTCCTCTCGCGGCATAGCCATAACCGGGAAGGTCGACGATATACCACTGGCCGTTGTTGATCTTGAAATGATTGATAAGAAGAGTCTTACCAGGCTTCTGGGATGTTTTTGCCAACGAGCCGTTGTTGGTCAGCATATTTATTAGTGATGACTTTCCGACGTTGGAACGTCCGATAAAGGCATATTCGGGCACTTCAGTAGCAGGGCATTGGCTAACCTTTGCACTGCTGATCTCATATTTAGCGTTTTTTATTTCCATAGATTAAGATTTTGGTAATGCATATATTAGAAAAACAATCCATGGATGGCTTTGATTGCTTCTACCGTATCTTTTTCTTCCACCACAAACGAAGAAGTGGTGTCGGAATTGCCTTCGGAGCAAGCGAGAGGTTTGATGCCAATGCGCTGAAGGGTATTGAGTATTCTGCCATTGATGCCCTTCAGATGCTTGATACCCTCGCCTACGACAGCAATAGTCGATAGATTGTCAATCATCGAGATGCTCTCAAGCGAACCGTCGATAAGTTCAGGAGCAAATTCCTCATTCAACACACGCATTGCAGTGTTACGGTCTGCAGCCGCGATAGCAAACGAGAACTCTCTGTTTTCTCCAGGCTGAGCGAGCAGAAACACACTGACGCCGTTGCGTGCAAGCGCATTATATGCTCTTGTATTTATTCTGGCTACATTCTGAGTAATATTGCCTGTAAGCCTGACCAGACATGTGTTGCGGATAGCCGTCACACCTTTTACCGGATACTCATCGGCACATGAGACATCAGAAATCAAAGTGCCTGGAGCCGAAGGGTTGAACGTGTTGAGGATACGAATTGGAATATTCTTATGAAAGACCGGATAAATCGTAGGAGGATAAATGACCTTTGCCCCAAACGTACAGAGTTCCATACTTTCTATGAAAGACATAGCCGGGAGAACAATTGCATCCTTGATGATGCGCGGGTCGGCTGTCATGAATCCGTCGACGTCTGTCCAAATATCAAGCATATCAGCATCCAGGGCTGCTGCAATAAGAGCGGCAGTGTAGTCACTGCCACCTCGGCCGAGATTCGTAATCTCTCCAGTATCCCTGTCTTGAGAGATAAACCCTCCCATAATATGGGGACCATTATCTATCTCATGGAATTCCTTTATAATCAAGTTGCGAGTCAGAGTCGCGTCCGCGATGTTCTTGTCAAACCATTTTTCGGTCTTGATGAAATCAAGCGAATTATGAAGATGCCCATTCTTGATAATGCCAGCGACAATCGGAGCGGACATTCTTTCGCCGAGACTTACTATGACATCAAGAGTCTTCTTGGGAAGATCTCCGATAAGAGAAACACCTTCATACGTGCGACGCAATTCATCAAGGAGTGAATCCACCACTGCTAAAGTAGAAGATTTCTTCTCTGGGCGAACCAATTCCTCTATTATAAGATGGTGGCGTTGGG
>CAZIAX010000297.1:0-2743 GCA_964537745.1 uncultured Sangeribacter sp. | reverse complement strand
TTATTTTATCTTTTCATTCACGATATTCAGCACCGCGCCCTCTCGTTCGCCGGCCAGGCGCTCCAGCTCCTTGGCCTCAGCCACGAGTGAATCAGCCATCTGGCGGTCTTTCAGACCCGCTGCATTGATACGGACGTTGAGTCCTGCACCACGTACGGCAGCGCGGGCAGCGAGTGCACCGACGCCGGCATCCGTCACTGAAGCCGGATTGCCATCGGCTGCCATGTTCTCCACAAGGTCAAATACCTCATATGCCTTCTTCATGGTCTTTAGAGGCACCTGCGTAGCATAGAGCGTAGCAGCCTCAAGCGCAGCCGCACGGGCAGCCTTCTCCTCATCCGTCTTCTTAGGCATAGCAAAGACTGCCATGATGCGGTTGAAAGCCTCTGTGTCCTCGTCTACGAGGGCAAGCAGTTCATCCATCAGGCGCTGTCCTATCTCAGCGGCATCAGAGAATTCCTCCCAGCGGTCGTCGTAAGCTGCCTTGTGGGCGGAGAGATTGGCCACCATAGTGCCGAGAGCAGCTCCAAGTGCACCCATATAAGCAGAGATACTGCCACCACCCGGAGCCGGGGATTCGGAGGCTGTCTCCTCAGCAAAACCTTTTGCAGTGAGGTCTACCAGTTTCTTCTTGGAGCCGTCAGCTATCATGTATTCTATCACTTTCTGCTTAGGATCAAAAGGAGCGAGTTGGTCGAGTCCCATCGATTTGACAGCGATACGGATGATTTCCTCTTCTGGGATACCGGTACTTCGCTGCTGCTTGTGGAGGAAATACTTTCCAGCATCAATGAGGGTTCGCTTTGGCACGAGTCCTACAATCTCAGTGCCGGTCACACGCACGCCGCGTGCATCAGCCTTGCGGCAAACCTCATCGAAAGCCTCATGCAGAGGCACCTGCGCGATGTCTGTGATGTTCATCGATACCTGAGCGATGCCGTATTCGTCGATATACCATCCGATTGCTTTGGTGCCCTTCAGAGTACCCGGAATCATTATAGGTTTACCGTTTTCATCCTTGATGGGTTTTCCTGTCACCTTTCCACCCTCGCGCATAGGGCGACCTTTCTCGCGCACATCGAATGCAATTGCATTGGCGCGACGTGTGGATGTAGTGTTTAGGTTGAAGTTTACGGCAATGAGGAAGTCGCGCGCTCCGATAGTGGTAGCGCCAGTCTTGGCTACACCAGCGTCATATGGACGGTTGCCGAAGTCAGGACCTTTTTCCTCCGACCCCATCTTATTAGGGAGTGCCTCATATTCACCTTCGCGGCATACGGCAAGGTTCTTGCGCTCCGGTCGGAAAGCGGCGGCCTCATAGCAATAAGTCGGGATATTCAGTTCCGTAGCTACTCTTTCCGCAAGTTTACGGGCCAGTTCGGCACACTCCTCAAGAGTGATGCCGGCCACTGGAATCAGCGGACACACGTCGGTGGCTCCCATACGAGGATGGGCTCCATGATGAGTCGTCATATCGATTACCTCGGCTGCTTTCTTTATTCCACGATAGGCAGCCTCTACCACTGCATCGGGTGCACCTACGAATGTCACCACCGTGCGGTTGGTAGCCTCTCCCGGGTCAACGTCGAGAAGGCTGATTCCTTCTACGCTCTGGATAGCGTCGGTGATTTCTTTTATCTTTGCTTTGTCGCGTCCCTCGCTGAAGTTAGGGACGCATTCGATGATTGCGTTCTTGTCCATTTTGGGCTGTTAGGTTATTTTGGATTTTTCAATTATTTTTAAATCGATTGCGGTCGCGCTCAGTCTTCTTCTGAAGAGTCTTTCGGAAAGCCTCCGTGAGGTCGACGCCTGTCTGGTTGGCGAGGCATGCCACCACCCAGAGCACATCGGCCAGTTCCTCCTCCAAGTTGCGGTCAAGGTCGGATGGTTTTGCCACCTGCGGTCCGTAGCGGCGCACGATGACACGGGCGAGCTCACCGACCTCCTCGGTGAGTATCGCCATATTTGCCAGCGGAGGGAAATAGCCCTTCCCTATCTCCCGAATCCAGGCATCCACATCCCCCTGCATCTCCCGTATAGTCATCTCACTTGGTTCTTGACTCTTGGTTCTTGACTCTTATATTTAGATTATCTGAAGGAGTCTCAACTCGTCGCGAATCTCATTGCCACTGAGCGTGCGTCGGCGCGAGATGATACGGGCAAACTCGTCGATAGCAGGATGCAGACGCGGATTAGCAAATATGCGTCGTGAATAGGTAAGGGTGCGGTTGAAAAGAGCGTCAATCTCGTCGTCTTCCAAGCCGCAGCTGTCGCGACCTTCGCGCAGTATCTCGTCGTGGAGCGTACCGAGCACGTCTACAGGCACATCGCGGTGCATGCGCACCATAGAGCGCGACATGACATTACTGATTACCATAGAGGCTGTAATGTGGAAGTTATGCACGAGATTGTCCCAAGTGCTCTTGGGCGAGATGGAGGGGCTTCCAGAGAAATAATACTCGTTGGAGAATTCCACCATCGTGTCGTCGTCGCCGTCGAGACTTACCTCTGCTATGCGGTCGAATGCATCAAGGGCTGCCACCGAAATTGCCATTCCGGCAAGGCCGTAGGCGCGGTCATCCTCGTTGGTATACTCGAGGGTGAGCGCTTCCTTGGCATTATCTTTATTCTTTTCTTTTTCTTTATGTTTCATATCTACGATTTCGTTTTATAATCCTAACAATCAAGCTGCCCTTTCAGTTGCCAAAAATCCCCAACTTGGTTCTTGACTCTTGGTTCTTGA
>CAZIAX010000296.1:0-2743 GCA_964537745.1 uncultured Sangeribacter sp. | reverse complement strand
CAAACTTCTTGCCATATTTCATGACGCCGCTCTCGATCATCTCACGGAGAAGGTCATTGCCCTCACGAGTACGCTCGCCTACGCCTGTGAACACAGAGAAACCATTTGACCCTTTTGCAATATTGTTGATGAGCTCCTGAATAAGCACTGTCTTGCCTACACCGGCACCACCGAACAGACCAATTTTACCACCCTTTGTGTAGGGCTCAAGGAAGTCGATCACCTTGATACCGGTAAGAAGAATCTCAGTTGAGATAGCGAGGTCTTCGAAAGCCGGAGCAGGCTGATGGATGGGGCGGAGGTTGTCGCGGTCGAGTTCCGGAAGGTGGTCGATCGGTTCGCCGATTACGTTAAGGAGGCGTCCTTTCACCTGCTGGCCGGTAGGCACAGCGATGGGGCGTCCGAGGTTTTCTACTTCCATACCGCGGCGGATGCCGTCGGTCGATTCCATAGCCACGCAGCGGACAGTCTGTTCGCCGATATGCTGCTCGACTTCAAGAATCAAATCCTCGCCATTGTCGCGCTTGATGCGAAGCGCGGCGTAGATTGGGGGAATGTTCTCTTTGCCACCCTCGAAACTTACGTCGATGACGGGGCCGATAATCTGAGTGGTCGTTCCTTTAGTTGCGCTCATGTTCAAATGTCGTTAAGTATAGAATACTTATTTTGTTGTTAATTTTTAGTCCTGAAGGAGGGGATCAAGCCTCCTTCAGGTTAGTTTATTAGTTTAAGAGTTTAAAAGCTTAATCTCTTATTAGAATGTCCAGCCGAGTGCTACGAATACAGCCATCACGATGAGGTTGACAAGAGCGAACGGCATCATGTATTTCCATTCGAGAGCGAGCATCTGGTCGATACGAACGCGAGGGAAGGTCCACTTAAACCAGATGATGATATAGCTGATGAAGAATGCCTTGGCGAGAAACCAGATAGGACCCGGAATCCAATTCATTACCATATTGAATCCATCCCATCCTTCGATGTGGAAAGGCATCCATCCTCCAAGGAACATCAATGAAGCGATACCGCTGACGATAAAGAGGTTGAGGTATTCAGCGAGGTAGAAGAAACCGAAGTGGATACCGGAATACTCTGTGTGGTAGCCGGCGGTCAGCTCATGTTCTGCTTCAGGAAGGTCGAATGGGCCACGGTTGGTCTCAGCAGTAGCTGCAATCACATAGATGACAAATGCTACCACAGCAGGGAGCCAGCCTTGAAAGATAAACCATGCACGTTCCTGCATAGCCACGAGTTCGGTGATATTCATTGTGCCAGCGAGCACTACGATCGACATAAGCGCCAGTCCGAGAGATAGCTCGTAGGATATCATCTGTGCGCCGCTTCGCATTGCACCAATAAGGGTATACTTATTGTTGGAAGACCATCCAGCGAGCAGGATTCCAAGTACGCCTACACTTGAGACGGCAAGGATGAAGAAGATACCGATGTTATAGTCGATGATCTGAAGTCCACGACCCCAGGGGAGACAAGCGAGCATCACTACTGAAGATGTGATGATGATGTAAGGGGCAAGCTTGAAGAGGAACTTGTCGGTGCCTTTCAATGAGATAAGCTCCTTGATAAGGATCTTGAACATATCAGCAAACACCTGGAGCAAGCCCCATGGACCTACACGCATAGGGCCGAGACGGCACTGGAACCATGCGCAGAGCTTACGTTCGTAGAGAATATAGAAAAGAGCCAGCACCGTATAGGTGAGCAATATCAGGACTCCGATGATGACGCACTCGATAAGCGTGGCTGCCCATACAGGCATGCAGCCTACGAGAAGGTCATTGATCCAGTTAGTTACAATACCAAAGTTAAACATATCGATTCTGAGTTATATTTAGCGGTCAATGTCTGGAATTACGAAGTCAAGAGCGGCTCCGATAGTGATCAAGTCGGCAATCATATTGCCACGGCAGCAGAGATCCATCACGCCTACGAGGTTGAAGCAAGGGCTCTGGAAGTGCACACGGAAAGGATTCTTTCCGCCGTCGCTCTCGATGTAGACACCGAATGTGCCGCGGGAAGCTTCCACCTGAGTATACCAATGTCCTGCAGGGAGTTTCACAATCTTCGGCACCTGTGCGCGGATATCTCCTTCCGGAATATTGTCTACCAGTTGCTCAAGAATTCTGCAGCTCTGCTCGATCTCTTTCATTCTCACCATATAGCGTGAATAAGAATCGCAACCATCGAGAAGCACTTCATCAAACTCAACGCGATCGTAGGCTGCATACGGGTGCTTCTTGCGGCAGTCGCAGCTCCAATGTGATCCGCGACCTGAAGGCCCAGTGATGCAATAGTTGATAGCATCTTCATGGCTGAGATGGCCAACGCCAACCATACGGTTTTTAGCGATTATATTCCCCGAATATACTTTGTGGTACTCTTTCAGACGCTCCGGCATGATAGCGAGAAGTTCCTTCACATCCTTCACAAAATCAGGATGGAGGTCGGCAATAACGCCACCGATAACATTGTAGTTCATCGACATGCGTGCGCCGCAAGTTCTCTCAAAGATGTCGAGGATCTGTTCACGCTCGCGGAAACCATAAAAGAACGCAGTAGTGGCACCGAGGTCCATTGCCGTACATCCGAAGCTAAGAAGGTGGCTTGAGATACGCATCAGCTCGTCCATCATGGTGCGAATTACTACTGCACGTTCTGGAACTACGAGTCCCATAGCCTTTTCGATACACATGCAGAGGCAGTGGCGGTTCTGATGAGCACTCAT
>CAZIAX010000295.1:0-2745 GCA_964537745.1 uncultured Sangeribacter sp. | reverse complement strand
GGACTTCTCGTGCAGGATGCCGACACTACTACTAAAGACGTTACAGCTGACATGACCGTCACTGAAAAGAAACCCACAGAGCAAGAGCTTGAGGATATGAACTTCGCTTGGCGCATCGTGAAGCATGTGAAGAGCAACGCTATCGTTATCGTGAAGGGCGGCATGACTCTCGGTGTCGGTGCCGGTCAGATGAACCGCGTTGGTTCTGCCGACATTGCCCTTGAGCAGGCTCTTGCCTCCGGCAATACCGAAGGTCTCGTGCTCGGCAGCGACGGTTTCCTTCCTTTCGGCGACACTGTGGAATTGGTTGCCGACAAGGGCGTGACAGCTATCGTACAACCCGGTGGCTCTATCCGCGACCAGGAATCTATCGACAAGGCCAACGAAAAAGGTCTTACTATGCTCTTCACCGGCATGCGCCACTTCAAACACTAAGCTGATATGGAACATCATCTTTTTTATAGCGAAGCCATTCCGCCGAAGGAAAATCAATTCGAAGTCGCAAAGATGCAACCGGGACGCGAGGAGGAAATACGTCCGGGTAAGACTGTGATGGTTATCGGCAGCGGTGGCCGCGAGCATGCTATTGTGGATGCTCTTTCCCGCAGCCCTCGCGTACAGAAGATCTACGCCTGCCCGGGAAATCCGGGCATGGCAAAACACGCAACTTGCGTTCCTATCGGCGTCACTGATATCAAGGATCTCGTTGACTTCGCAAAGGATAAGCGAGTAGACCTTACAGTGGTCGGTCCGGAGGCCTCACTTGCTGCCGGAGTTGCGGATGCTTTCAAAGCTGAGGGTCTTCGCATCTTTGGTCCTACCAAGGCTGGCGCACGCATAGAGTCGAGCAAGGAGTTCGCTAAGGAGATCATGGAGAAGTATGGTGTCCCCACCGGTTTCTACAAGAGCTTCGACAAGTATGAGGATGCGAAGGCTTATGCCGAGTCTCTTCCCCTGCCTACAGTGATCAAATACGATGGTTTGGCAGCCGGCAAGGGTGTGGTGGTAGCCGCTACCCGTGAGGAGGCTGACGCAGCTTTGAAAGATATGCTCCTCGACTCTGCTTTTGGTCAAGGACGCGTGCTCATAGAGGAGTTCCTCGATGGACCAGAATTTTCATTCATGTGCGCCGTAGGTGGACGCAAGGTATATCCCCTCGCGTTGGCTCAAGACCACAAACGCGCATATGATGGCGACAAGGGTCCGAACACTGGTGGAATGGGTGCTTACTCTCCCCTCCCCTTCATCTCTGAGGAGGTTCGCGAGAAGGCATTGAAGGAGATTCTCCAGCGCACTGCCGATGGTCTCGCCGACGAGGGCATCGATTATACCGGTATCCTCTATGGCGGCCTGATCCTCACAAAGGATGGCCCGAAGGTAATAGAGTTCAACGCCCGTTTCGGCGACCCGGAGACTGAGGTTGTCCTTCCGCGCCTTGAAAGTGACATCTACGACCTCTTCGACGCGGCTATCGACTCAGCCGACCACGAGACAAAGTGGAGCGACGATGCCTGCCTTGGCGTTGTGCTTGCCTCCGACGGTTATCCCGGCTCATATAAGAAAGGTGTGGAGCTTGACTTCGATGGTTGCTCTAAGGTATACCATATGGGCACGGCCGTTAAGGATGGCAAACTCCAGACAGCCGGTGGTCGCGTGGCAATGGTGACAGGCAAAGGCAAGACACTTGAAGAAGCCGCAGCCAACGCCTATGCCGACGTAAAGAAAGCCGCCCGCGAAGGTCTCTTCTACCGCTCCGACATCGGCAAGCAAGTTTTGTAATGGAGAATTGAGAATTGAGACTTGCTTTAGCTTGGGCGTAGCCAATTGAGAATTAATTGCTACTCAAAAACTCAATCCAAACTAATTCTCAATTCTCAATTAAAAATAATTCTAAATTCTCAATTCTAAATTCTAAATTCAAAACAATGACAGACAGATACGGAAGAGACGTGATGCGTCGCGTCTGGACTGAAAAAAATAAATTCGACGCCTACCTTAAGGTGGAGATCCTCGCCGCTGAGGCCTGGAGCAAGCTCGGCGTCATCCCGGAGGAAGACGTAAAGAAACTCTGGGACAAGGCCACCTTCGACATTGACCGAATCAAGGAAATCGAGGTGCAGACACGCCACGATGTGGTGGCCTTCACCCGCGCCGTAAGCGAGAGCCTTGGCGAAGAACGCAAGTGGGTACACTATGGCCTTACTTCTACCGACGTGGTCGACACTGCCAACGGCTATCTCTTCAAGCAGGCTGACGAGATCATCCGTGAGGATCTTGAGAAATTCTGCGAGATGCTCAAAAAGCAGGCTATCCGCTTCAAAAACCAGCCCTGCATCGGCCGCACTCACGGCATCCATGCCGACATCACAAGCTTTGGCCTTAAATGGGTGCTTTGGTTTGCAGAGATGAAGCGCAACGTTGAGCGTTTCAACCTTGCTGCAGCTGGCGTGGAAGTTGGCAAACTGAGTGGTGCTGTCGGTAACTTCGCCAACATTCCTCCTTTCATCCAGGATTATGTTTGCGAGCACCTTGGCATCAACTCTGCTGATGTTTCCACTCAGGTGATACAGCGCGACCGCCATGCCTACTATATGGCAACTCTCGCCCTCATCGCTTCAAGCCTTGAGCAGATGGCTATGGAGGTGCGCAACCTTCAGCGCACTGAGGTGCACGAGGTGGAAGAGGCATTCGGAAAGGGACAGAAAGGCTCAAGCGCAATGCCCCACAAGCGCAACCCTATCGGCA
>CAZIAX010000294.1:0-2758 GCA_964537745.1 uncultured Sangeribacter sp. | reverse complement strand
AGGCGATAATCCTTGTAGTATTCTGCGTTTTCAGCTATAGGCTCCTTCCAACCGGCAAAATCGCCCACAACAAAGATATAATTCGGGCCCTTGATGGCCGGATAGTATTTGATGCGTCCGATTTTGACAACATTAGAAAGAATCTCACTATCCTTCACCCCGCGGATGAAAGCTCTGGCGCGGAAGTAGACAGTCTCAACTGCATTGGTCTCGTCGTAGTCGTCCTCGCTTGAAAAACCGAGAAGCTTGCATATACCTTCAGCAATCTCCTTTTCCGGCAGACGCATTGCGGCCAGAGTAGGAGCTTCAGGAGTGACAACACGGAATTCCTTGAAATCTTCAGTCAAGGAAATCTGCATTTCATACTGAGTCAGAACACCGAACCCATAATTAGGCTGTGAGCAACTCATCTCGAGCATACCGTTTTCGGCCAGCTCGTAATACTGGTTGACGAAAGCGGGAGTATTGAGGACAAACTCAGTGGGCTTATGGAAGACAGCGTTGTCATCCTTAGGCTCGTCGCACGCAGTGAAGAGCAGCGCGAAGAGAGTCGCCATGAGTAAGAATGATATTTTTTTCATTTTAGACAACTTTGATTAAATGGATTAATAACCCGGGTTCTGCTTGAAGTAGGGTTGTGCAGCAATGATATTTGTCGGCACTGGCATCACATCGAAGTGGGCGTCCACACCAACACCATCAGCCACATCACCCTTCCAGTTCCAGATGTAAGAATTACCGGAGAACTTGCCGTGGCGCACAAGGTCAGAACGGCGTGTCAGTTCCCAATAAAGCTCGCGGCAGCGCTCGTCGAGGATATTGGCGGCAGACAGATTGGTCAGATTCCAAGAAGGCTGCCCGGCACGGTTACGAACGTAATTGACATATTTGAGAGCCTTGTTGGCATCGCCTGTGCCACCGAGAATGTTGGCTTCTGTATAAATAAGATACATTTCAGCAAGACGGAACATCGGGAAGTCGGTGCTTGACCAAATAAGCACATTTTGTGGAGTATTGCCGGATGGATCATACTTGCCACCGTTGAGAGGGCTCCATTCGCCATTGGTGCCGGCAATGAGGCCGGTGAACTTAATCACAGCATAGCCGTTGTTGAAGAGCGTGAAGTTCTTATTGTGCTTAGCGAAGCCATTTGCCTCTTTGAGCCACATAGACTGGCGAAGGTCGCCTTCAGCAAACTTATCAGAGAATTGCTCTGTAGCATGCATACATGTCCAGGAAGTAGATGTGCCATAGTCAAGAGGATCCATGTTGTAGCCATTTTCCATTCCGGCCTCCATACCTTCCTTAAATCCATTGCCTGCACCCATGCCGCCAGCCATCATAAGGAGAGTACCTCCATTGCTTTTGGTGAGCTCGGAATCGTAAGGAATATCCCAGAGGATTTCATTCTCCTCCTTATTGCCACCACCGGGAGCGTAGACGGAGTTGGTGCGGCAGAAGAGATAGTGCCAGTGCTTTGCAAGGCCAGAACCCTCGAAACCACCGCCTTGATGGCGAGCGATGATTTCTTCGGCATGAGTCTGGGCCTCAGTCCATCCCTCTTTTCCACAGTAGACTTTGCGGTTGAGATAGTAGCGGGCTGCCAATGCCTGAGCAGCGTCAAGGCCAACTTTGCCATATTCTACTTGCTCGCCACCGAAGTCGTTTTTCCAAGTAGCGATGATATCAGTGATTTCCGTCTCAAACCATTCGCAGAGTTCGCTGCGGGAAAGCTGTACCGGGTCAGAGCCGGCGGCATCCTCATCAGTAGTGAACGAACCGAGGCCGAAGATGTCGATAATCCAGTAGTAAGAAAGAGCTCTGAGAGTACGCGCCTCAAGAATCATGTGGGGAGTCTCAGCCACGTTGCCACCATATATCCGTGCATTACGAATAAAGTCGTTGCAAACAGCGATATGGCTGTAGAAACGGCAATATGTACCGTAGATATTGGCATTAGATGAGCCGAAAGTCAGGGTACAGAGGTCGACAATACCACTTGATTTCCATATCCATTTAGCCTCATCGGTGGGGAACTCATTCATCATGAAGAGTCCACGGATGTAGTTGGACTTACCGGTATCAATACCAGAGATATCGCCATCGCCATTACCGCTCTGGCCTTCGACACACACACCGGCGTAGCATTTTGCCAGAATGTTAGGGAGGGTCTCGGCACTTATGACATTCACAGAGTTAGGATCGTTGGGCTCCAGGTCAAGGTCGCCAACACAACCCTGAAAGAGAGAAGCCGAAGCCAATCCAAGTCCGAGAAGAAATATTTTTGCTATTTTCATTTTAGTTTTCCTTAGGGAATAAGTTAGAAATTAACTACGACGCCAAGAGAGAAAGTGGTAGCACGGGGATATGAGTTGTTGTCGATACCCGAGAAGCGTTCCGGATCTATACCGTTGTAGCGAGTGATGATGAAAGGATTCTGGACGGCTCCGAATAGGCGTAGATTTAGGTCGCCATTAAGGAGATTGTCCCAAGTATATCCGAGAGTGATGTTGTCACACCGCAGGAAGCTGCCGTTGCGAAGCCAGTAGTCAGAGAAATACTGAGTAGATGTGAAGTAAATCTCGTTTCTGATTACATTGTAGTGGCCATATGCAGAATACGTCTCGCCCAGATTGTTGTTGTTAGACATCACATTGTTGTAGACATAGTTGCCGAAAGAAGCACGGAGATTGAATCCTAAATCCCAATTCTTATATCGGAATTGAGAGCTGAAAGTCATAGTGACTTTAGGGTCTTT
>CAZIAX010000293.1:0-2801 GCA_964537745.1 uncultured Sangeribacter sp. | reverse complement strand
CTCCGGCTATGGAGGCCGATTTGGTATTCGATCCGTATGCCACTGTGCCCGACCGCTGGTTCATCTCCGTGCTGTATTCAATTGCCGGCGCCATCTCCCGTATGAGCGCGATGTCTCGCGTGGTCATCTGCCACGACGTACCTTTATTGAATCCTTTGTAAGGTTCTGTCCTTTGGTTGGCGATGGCTCCTCCGAGATTGGTGGAGAATCCTGCGAAGTTGCGGCGCATCACGCCCTCAAATCCTTGGGCACCACCAAAGAGCATCGCGAGCATTGCTGTGCCCCAGAAGATACCAAAGGCCGTCAGGAAAGTGCGGGTCTTGTTGCGGGCCAACGTAGCGCCTATCTCGCGCCAGTTCTCTATGTCGAAAAAAGATGTTTTCATTCGTCGCGGAGTGCTTCTACGGGTTTTACTTTAGTTGCCTTGATTGCCGGGAATAGTCCGGCGATGGCACCGGCTATTATAAGGGCCACTGTCACTTGGACAGCGATTGAGATATCTACTGTAGGGTTGGAAAATCCCTCCGAGTCGCCGAGGAAGACGTTGACTACCTGAAGCACCGCCATGCCAGCTACGAGCCCGACGTATCCGAAGAGAGCAGTTATGGCCACGCTCTCAGCGAGAATCTGGATTATGATGTTCTTGGGTTTGGCGCCGATGGCCCGGCGTATTCCTATCTCGTGGGTGCGCTCTCGGACAGAGACAAACATGATGTTGCTTACACCCACTATGCCTGTGAGCAGGGTCAAGATGCCGATTACCCAAACTGCAATATTGAGATAGACCAGGGCCTGCCCTTGCGAGAGATAGTTGGCAAACTGATTCCAGACCCATACGGCATTTGGGTCGGCCGGGTCGAACTCATGTCGACGCGCGAGCACTGAGCGTATCTGACCCTCTGTTGCCTCAGCCTCGGCTTCGGATGATATGCCATCTACACGCACTGCCATTTGGTCTACATAACCGTCGTCGCCGGATATGGCCTTATATGTGGTGTAAGGTATGAAGGTATCTTTGCGCCATCTGTGGTCGTAGACGCCGACCACCTTCCAAGAGAGTTTTGCCACCTGCACCTCCTGCCCGAGGGCCTTGTCGGCATCGCCGAAAAGGAGAGCCGCGTTTTCGCGGTGGAGCACTATCGTGCGTCGAAGGTCGGAGATATCTTTCTGGTTGATGAAACGTCCCTTGATGTCATTGATTTTTTGCGCACTTGCCTCGTCGGGGTAGACAGCATCGATAGAGCCACTTATGTAGTCTTTTGGCCCGACGATGTTGTGTCCGGAGACAGAGGTTGTGATCGACACCTCCTGGGCCGCGGACACTTCCTGCTCTATGGCACCCATATCCTTCTGGTGAAGGCGCACCCAGCGTCCGTCGCGATATCCTTTGTATGGCATTGAGGTGGTGCCGCTCCAAAGCTTGATGTAGTTGACGCTGGAAGTGGATGTCCTTTCTTGAAAACTATTGACCACTCCTCTGGAGGCACCAAGCAGGACAATGAGCATGAAGATACCCCAGGCCACGGCGAGGCCTGTGAGAGCCGTACGCAGCTTATTATTCTTTATGGTCTGTCCTATTTCTCTTATCAGGTCAAACATCTGTCAGAATTGAGAATTGAGAATTTAGAATTGAGAATTATCCTCGATGCGGCCGTCGACTATGCGGATGATGCGGTCGGTTGCGGCGCCTACGGTGGGGTCGTGGGTGACGATGACGATGGTCATTCCGGTGTCGTTGAGGTCGCGGAAAACTTGCATAACTTCCTTAGAAGTCTTGGAGTCAAGAGCTCCGGTGGGTTCATCGGCAAGGATTAGCGAGGGATTGGTGACAAGGGCGCGGGCGATGGCGACCCTCTGTTTCTGACCGCCGGAAAGTTCACCTGGGAGATGGTGGGCTCGGTCGGCGAGTCCCATTCGCTTGAGCTGCTCCATGGCAAGTGCATTTCGTTTCTTGCGGCTTACACCTTGATAGAAAAGCGGGAGCGCAACGTTTTCAAGAGCATTCTTATAGTTTATGAGGTTGAACGATTGGAATACGAAACCTATCATACGGTTTCGCAGCTCAGCCGCACGGTTTTCTGAGAGGTCTTTAATCAGTACGCCATCGAGATGATAGGTGCCTGAGTCATAATTGTCGAGGATGCCAAGGATGTTGAGAAGAGTCGACTTTCCAGAGCCGGAGGCACCCATGATGGAGACGAGCTCACCCTTTCGGATATCGAGGGAGATATCTTTCAGGACGTGGAGTGGGACGGCACCCGGGTATGTCTTGTTGACGTCACGAAGCTGAATAACGTTCATAATTATCTTGTCATTGTTGTTATATACTATGTATGTTAGACGCGAAACTGCACTGAAAAGTAACAGAATTTGTTATTAATTTTGTAGGTCGTTCAGTTTGATGTTCCACATATAGGATAAAGACGCTATCACAAATCGCCTCTCCGAGGCTACAGAGCCTTTAGCTTGGCCCCAGGCTGAAGCCTGGGGTTTCGTCACAATGACAGCTCTCCGAGCTGTGTAGACACGTCCTAAATATGGTACTTACAACTGATCACACTACAAATACTGTTATTACTCTTACGACAGTCTATGAAGACTGAAGACTGAGACCAATAGTGTAGTAGCGTACTAATACACTGCAAAGGTAATACAATTTTTTGAACTGACAAAATATTTTTATAAAAAATGTGGATAATATTTGCACTTGTATCGGCCGTTGGATTGGGATTTTACGATGTAATGAAGAAAATCTCATTGAAAGACAACAATGTACCGATAGTGCTATGGTTTAATACTCT
>CAZIAX010000292.1:0-2809 GCA_964537745.1 uncultured Sangeribacter sp. | reverse complement strand
GAAATAGCGATGGACCTTGGCACTGCCAATTCCATCATCATACATAAAGATAAGATTGTTGTCAATCAGCCTTCTGTAGTGGCTATCGACAACAAGACCGACAAACTCCTCGCCGTAGGAGAAGACGCTCACCAGATGGAAGGCAAAGAGCCCCCGGGCATCCGCACTATCCGCCCCCTTCGCGACGGAGTCATCGCTGACTTCAACGCCGCTGAACAGATGATCCGAGGTATGGTGAAGATGGTAAACAGCAAACGCCGTTGGTTCTCACCAAGCCTACGAATGGTTGTTTGCATCCCATCAGGCTCTACTGAAGTCGAAATCCGTGCTGTGCGCGACTCAAGCGAGCACGCAGGTGGCCGCGACGTATTCATGATCTACGAGCCCATGGCAGCTGCCCTCGGCATCGGCCTTGACGTAGAAGCCCCAGAAGGCAATATGATCGTCGACATAGGCGGCGGTTCTACTGAAATCGCAGTAATCTCTCTCGGCGGCATCGTCAGCAACAAGAGTATTCGAGTAGCCGGCAACGACCTTACCGCAGACATCCAGGAGCACATGGGACGTGTCCACAACCTCAAGATAGGAACACAGATGGCAGAGCGCATCAAAATTCAGGTAGGCAGCGCTCTCGCAGACCTCGACAACCCACCGGAGCCCTTCATCGTTCGCGGACCAAACCGTATGACCGCACTCCCGATGGAAGTAGCTGTCACTCACGAGGAGATAGCCCACAGCATCGAGAAGACTATCGCCAAGATGGAGACTGCAATCCTCGCTGCTCTCGACCAGACCCCTCCTGAGCTCTATGCCGATATCGTTCGCAACGGTATCTACCTCGCAGGCGGCGGCGCTCTCCTTCGTGGCCTCGACAAGAGACTGACTGATAAGTTCCACATTGAATTCAAAGTAGCGGACGATCCGTTGACTGCTGTGGCTCGCGGCACTGGCGTTGCCCTCAAGAACATCAATCGCTTCCGCTTCCTCATCCGATGAGGAACTTAATCAACTTCCTCATAAAATACAGCACATGGTTCGTATTCACGTTCTATGTGCTGATTTCATGCATTCTGTTGATTAAGTCGAGCGATGAGCATTTCTCCGTCTATATGTCGTCGGCAAATGCCATAGGAGGCGCCATATACCGAACCTCGTCGGAAGTGACCGAATACTTCGGTCTCCTCGCTGTCAACCAGCGACTCCAGGAGAGCAATGCCAAGCTTGAGAGTGAAGTGCTCAACCTCCGCCAGCAACTGAGCCAATACAAGGTGCTCGTCCAGGACACTTCCGCAGGAGTCTTGAATCACAGATTCGGTTACATCGGAGCCTCTGTCATAAACAACTCCACGCGCCATCCCCGCAATCACTTCACCATCGACCGCGGAAGCAAAGACGGTGTGGTGCCAGGTATGGGTGTCGTAGACCAAAGTGGAGTTGTCGGTATTGTGGACGTCACTGGAAAAAACACCTCAAGAGTCATTTCCCTGCTCAACCAAAACCAGCATTTCAGCGCTAAAGTGAAAAATTCACCTTACGTAGGAAGCCTCACTTGGCGCGGAGACGACCCTTCCATCGCTTTCCTCGAGGAGGTGCCTCGCCATGCTAAGTTCCAAATCGGCGACACTATCGTGACGAGTGGTTTCTCCACCACTTTCCCGGAAGGCATAGATATCGGCACGGTAATGGGGAAAGTAAAGACCTCCGACGACACCTTCCTTGTACTCAAGATTCGCCTCGCGTCCAACTTCAAGACTCTCGGCACAGTTCGAGTGTTGAAGGATGGATTAAAGCACGAACTCGACTCAATCAACCGTATCGGCACATATGAATGATTAATCATAGTATAAAATGAATAAAAGCGTCATATCATATATCATCTTGTTTGTGATTCTGGTGCTAATCCAGGCTCTGCTGATGAACCATATAGTGCTCTTCAACAGTGCGGTGTGCTTTATATTCATTTATTTCCTGATTAAACTTCCAATCAACATTTCGGCCAATCTCAATCTGACGCTCGGCTTCTTCCTGGGGCTTTCAGTCGACATGCTTTCCGACACCCCAGGCTTGAATGCCCTGTGCTGCACGTTGCTCGCCTCGCTCAAGCGACCCGTCTATTTCGCTTATGAGCAGCACGACGACCAGAAGCGAAACGTAGCTCCATCAATTGGCACGATGGGTATATTAAACTTCTGCAAATATGCCTTCAGCATGTCGGCCATTTACTGCCTTCTCGCATTCTTTGTCGAGTTCATCCAATTCTCGGATGTGGCAGCAATCCTTATAAAGGCCGGCGCGAGCACACTCTTCACATTCCTTATGATGTTGGCCATAGACTCTCTCGTATTTAAAAACTAATCCATCTCCCCGTGGCTAAGGATTATTCATTAGAAAAAAGAAAATATGTGATCGGCGGATTCATTACCGCTGTAGTGATAATTTTTGTCATAAGGCTTTTCAATCTGCAGGTAGCCGATGCAACCTACAAGGAAAATGCGGAGTCTAACGCTTTCTTCAGAAAAGTGCTCTATCCCTCCCGTGGCCTTATATATGACCGTAACGGCAAACTTATAGTACTTAATCAGCCGGAATATGATGTAATGCTGATTCCTAAGGACCTTGGAGATCAATTCGACACTATCGGTCTCTGCGAAGTTCTCAACATCACAAAAGATGAGCTCATGAGCAAATGGGCAGATATGAAGAACCCACGAAAGAATCCGGGATATTCAGCATATACTCCTCAGAAACTTATGTCTCACCTCTCGCAGGAAGACTACGGACGCCTTCAGGAAAAGCTCTACCTTTTCCC
>CAZIAX010000291.1:0-2813 GCA_964537745.1 uncultured Sangeribacter sp. | reverse complement strand
GGCATCCATGATCTGCTGGCGGAGGTGCGCGAAGCTGATGCGGTGGCAATCGCATCACCAATCTACTACATGGACCTCAATGCCTACACCAAATGCCTGCTTGAGCGTATGATTTTCTCCGTAGCCCAATATTCCAGCCCAGCCGTCAGTCTGGCACCCAAAAGGGTTTCATTCACCATGCTCTATACCATGAATGCAAGTGAAGAATACTTCAAGAATTATGGAATAGAAGCCCGCTGCGCACAAGAGGAAAGACTTTTGAGTCTTTTCTATTTCATGCCAGCACATCGGGTCACGGCTTTCGACACATATCAATTCACAGATTATGACAAGTATGAGTCGAGTGCGTTCTCAGAGCCAGCCAAACGCCTCCAACGTGAGGAGCAATTCCCAAAAGACTTGCAGACGGCTTTCGAAACGGGAGTGAAAGTGGCAGCAGAGATACAGGACCCCTCAGTCAAAGCAGCCCCAATTGACCATACTATACGATTCTAAGGGGCTAAATAGTAAACTGTAAAGCCGCTGGAAGCTTTTCCAGCGGCTTATTCGTTGTTGTCAAACACTTATTGATAATTTGCAGAAACTTGCAGGATTCGCCAAGTTTAGATTCCAATAAATGATAACCTTATATCCTTCAACTTTCGTGCGAGAAAGTTGAGTTTATTTATAGTTGCCTTCTTTCAATACTTTTGGGAGAGACTTCATGTCGATTTTGCCACGGTGCGTCAGGGGTAGTTCGTTGACTTCTACGAAAAACTCTGGCACCATGAAATCAGTAAGTTTTGACTTAAGATATTCACGCACGTCATGAAGTGAGAACCCTTTGCGTGGTATGATATATGCCACGAGGTAGTGCAGCCCGCCCTCATCAAGGAAAGCACGCACAATACCACGTTCCACCTCGGGATATTCATTGAGCACATTCTCTACCTCTTCCGGCTCGACACGTTTGCCAAGTATCATGACCTGCTCATCACGACGATGGAGAAATGCCATATTGCCATCAGGAAGCACATAGCCCATATCGCCACTGCGATAAAAATGTGTGCCGTCAGGGAGTGTCACGAAGTTTGCCTGTTCAGGTGGATTGCCGAGATAACCCTGGTTCACACCTTCGCCAAAGATACAAATTTCACCGACTTCTCCTTTGGGAACTTCCTTGAGGTTCTTATCAAGAATCTTGACTTCCACACCCTTGATAGCCTTACCGATAGAGAAAGTGCCGTCTTCAAGAGGCGCGGCATTGTCAACACGGAAGTAGTTGGAACATACGCAGGTCTCCGAAGGTCCGTAAGTATTGTAGATTCTTATGCCCTTGTTGCGAAGGTTGGTGATATAGCTTGCGCGTATCACATCGCCACCACTGATAATCAGGTTGACCGATTTCGGGAGCAAATCCGGTTTCTTGTTGATATCGGCAATCAGATAAGGGAAACCGTCGATGATTGTCACGCCATGACGAGTGCAGAAGTCCATCAAACCGCTGAGAGGACCGTTGTGCACCTCAATGGTCGGGATAGCGAGTGTGGCACCGTTGAGAAGGGTAGTGAAAACTTCCTCCACAAAGATATCGAACGAACATACAGAATACTGCAGCATCACATCGCCCGGTCCCGTGTGCATCTCAGCCTCAAACGCCTCGCTATAGTTTACAACCGAGTGGTTTTCCTGTATTACGCCCTTAGGCTTGCCGGTGGTGCCGGAAGTATATAGGATATAAGCTATCCCGTCAGGAGTAGAACGGTCTTCAAAAGTTTCTGACGTCGGAGTAAGGTTCTCACAATAATCATCAGTTATGACGAGTTTCACTCCGGCAGTCTTCATCATATAGTCGATACGGTCTTTGGGCAAGAATGGCTCCGCGGGAACATAGGCAGCTCCACTCTTCAGCACAGCGAGCATTGCCGCTATCTGCTCTGCACCATGGTGCATCACGATTCCTATAAATTTATCTCCTTTATCGTAGAATTTGGCAAGAATGGAATTGACCATAGAGTCAAGCTCCGAGTAACTTATGGTGCGATTATCTTCAATTATCGCCGGGCTTTCAGGATACTTGGTGACCATCTCCTGGAAGCGACTGTAGATTGTACGTTTTCTCATAGTATTTTTTTTCTGTTTTTGTTTATCACTACAAACCAAGTTCTTCACGAGTTTTTCTGTAATTCTTCAGTATTCATAACTTAATATTTTTATAATTAAAACACATTGCTTCGCAGAAAGATTAGACGAGTGCAGACGCACCTGAGTCGGGGTCTTATTTCTGTTTTGCCTTCAGATATGCTCTTAGTTGTTTGGGAGTCAGACCTGAATGCTTTTTTACATATTTCCCAAAGAAAGCGGGATTGTTGAAACCCAGACGGGCAGAAATCTCTTTAATTGATTGATCAGTGTGGATCAGTGAAGTCCTGACATCGGTCATAATAGCCTCGTTGATCCATTCCCTTGTGCACTTACCGCTTATCTGCTTCACAACTCTGGAAAGATAGTTTGGCGACACTAAGAGAGCATCGGCATACCATCGGGCATCTCTGGGCTTTGGGTAAGATTCAATCAGCAGTGTGGAGAATCGCTGATATAGCCGTTCGGCCGATTGCCTTGTTGGTATTTTCTCACCATCTGCACCGGGAAGTGTGACAAAAGCGAGCAAATCCTCCATCAAAGAAATAATTGAGAACCTTACATTTTCTATCCCCATTGAATATTTCTGAGTCAAGAGGTCTCTATAGATTTCAAGGAGAGCTGCCACTGATTCACGAACATTAAAAACCATACAATTCCCATTCAACGACGTAAGTTGAGGAAATCCGATT
>CAZIAX010000290.1:0-2814 GCA_964537745.1 uncultured Sangeribacter sp. | reverse complement strand
GGAGGCGAGGCTGTAGCTTGTGCCTGCAACGTGCTCGTGGATGAAGACCTCGTCAACTTGGTTGACTTCACACTCAAAACCTACGGCAAAATAAATATCCTCGTCAACAACGCCGGTGGAGGAGGCGGAGGCACTGAGAGTCCCTTCAAAATCGACCGTGCCTACGTGGAGAAAATATACAATATGAATGTGTTTGCTCCATGGCGTCTTTGCCAGCTGACGACTCCCCATATGGAGAAAGCCGGCTACGGAAGCATCGTAAATATCTCCTCTATGAGCAGCATCAACCACAGTCCCGGCATTGCTATCTATGCCTCCACGAAGGCTGCCCTCAACCATATGTCGGCAAACTTGGCTCATGATTTTGGTCCGATGGGAATCCGCATAAACTGTGTAGGCCCGGGTGCAACCCGCACAGCTGCATTGGCAGGCGTCATGACTCCTGAGATAGAATCCCGGATGCTCGCGCACACTCCAATCCATCGTCTTGGTGAAGTATCCGACATAGCCCAGGCCGTCCTCTTCTTCGCCTCCCCGATGTCGCCATGGATATCAGGCCAGACCCTGATGGTAAACGGTGGCGGCGCCCAGACCCTCGACTAATAATACATGATTCGCCTATACGAATAAAAATAAAAGCCGGAGCGGAATGCTTCGGCTTTCTTGCTATTATCTATCAACATCAACGTTTACTAATTGCGGCAGATGACGCTTCCGCTGGCCTGGTGAGTGGCGAGAATAAGCATCTCGGCTATCTGTACGTGGGCCGGGGCTTGGACCGCATAAAGGGCGGCATCAGCAATGTCGTCGCCTGTCAGAGGAACGATACCTTTGTAGACGTTGGCTGCCCGATCTGTATCTCCATGGAAACGCACTTCGCTGAATCGGGTCTCAACCAAGCCCGGCTTAAGCAATGTCACCCTGATTGGAGTCTCGGCCAAGTCTATACGCAATCCATCGGTAATTGCCTTCACTGCCGCTTTTGTGCCGCAATACACATTGCCGTTGGCATACGCTGCATCACCAGCGACGGATCCAATATTGACAACGTGTCCTTTGCCGCGCTCCACCATCCCCGGCACTATTGCACGCGTCATATAAAGCAGACCCTTGATATTGGTGTCGATCATAGTGTCCCAATCGCGGTAGTCACCCTCATACTCCTTTTCAAGTCCGAGAGCCAGACCGGCATTATTTACAAGCACCTCGATATCCTTCCATTCTTCCGGCAACGAAGCAATCGCTGCTTCTGCAGCTTCACGGTCTCGCACGTCAAACACCAACGGCAACACATCCTCACCAAGTTCTTCTTTCAGCGCATCTAGTCTTGACGCATTGCGTCCCGTTATTATCACGCGGTAGCCGGTGCCATGAAGTCCCCGGGCACAGGCCTCGCCGATTCCACTCGTAGCGCCAGTCACTATTGCTATAGGTTTCATCTCATTCATAGTTTAGAGTTCATTTTTCACTCGGCAAAGATAATGAAATTTCCGCTAACTTGTATATCCTTGCTCAAAAATTAAAATGATTACCTGTCCAGATGTTTCTAAATTTGGTGCTTTAACCAAAATAAATGGTGATTCATATTGGTATTTTTGCGTCAGAAGGTTGGTAAATTTGAGCCAATGTGCTAAAGATTAGGTAATTTATGCAAAATTACCAAAGGATTGACGAAAGACAATTTTAATATTATGAGGGAATAGCGTAATTTTGCGGTGTCGAAATAATTATTCACCCGCTAATCAAAAATAGCCATAAAACATAAACCATGAGACTAAAAAGTTCCCTCCCAATCGCATTGGCCATCACCGCAGCTTTCGGTGTCCAAGCTTCAGAAAATCCTCTTATAAGAGTGTCTACCGACGACACAGAGATGGTGATGTCAGTTGCCGAGAATGGCAACCTTGTTCATAATTACTATGGCAAGAAGTTTAAGAATGCCGATTCCTATAAGACTAAGAAATATCGTGAACAACCAGACAACGGAGCCGGATATGCTCCGCAGGCTTTCCCCGCATATGGTGGATATGTAATGATTTCACCTGCTCTGAAGCTTGTTCATTCCGACGGTTCTCACACCACACATCTTAAATATGTGTCACACTCGGTATCGAAACCGGAAGATGATGTGACACGCACTGAGATAATCCTCAACGATCCTCTCTACGACATCAATCTCACCATGACATTTGATGCCTATGGTAAAGAGAATGTGATCACACAGTCATCTTCATTGACCAACAATGAGAGTGGCAAACTTGTCGTTGAAAATCTCGCCTCCTCTTATCTGCCTCTCCATGCCGACTCTTATTATCTCACACATTTCCACGGTGTCTGGGCTACCGAAATGCAGCTTGTTGAGGAGCAGCTTCAGCCGGGCATCAAGAGCGTAGAGTCAAAGCGAGGAGTTCAGGCTACTCAGACTGCCAACCCTGCCTTCCTTCTTTCTCTTAATGGAACAGCCCGTGAAGATGACGGAGAAGTCTATGGCGGTGCCCTTGCTTGGTCAGGAAACTACAAGGTGACATTCGAGCAGGACGAATGTGGACGAATGAATGTAGTGAGTGGGGTCAACGATTTTGCATCTACCTACTATCTTGACAACGGACAAACTCTGACCACTCCTAAAATGGTGTGGACATACAGTAATAAAGGTCGTGGACAGGTTTCTCGCAATCTCCACGATTGGATAAGAAATCACAATCTCACTCATGCCGATCAGGAGCGTCCTGTCGTGCTTAATAGCTGGGAAGGTGCCTATATGAATTTCGACGAGAAAACAATCACAGATATGATTGACGATGCAGCCAAAAT
>CAZIAX010000289.1:0-2827 GCA_964537745.1 uncultured Sangeribacter sp. | reverse complement strand
ATGCCGGGGGCTAAGATAAATAGAGAGGCTTTTCTGCGTAAGACTTTCAAAGACCTTACCGATGAGCAGATTAAGATTTGTGTCAATGAGTCGCCCCTCAATGTGCTGCCTCCCGAGCGAATCGAAAAGGCCGCTTCTTCCATCATTAACTCACACACGGCAAAGGCTACCGCCATCTCTACCCTGTCCGGAATCCCAGGCGGTCTCGCCATGCTCGCTACCATCCCCGCCGACCTCGCCAACTATTACTATAATGTGACGATCGTAGGGCAGAAATTGGGCTACCTCTACGGTTTCCCCGATATGATCAACGACAAGGGGAAACTCACTCCTGACGGCGAGGTGATGCTGACGGCCTTCATAGGCATAATGAACCGAGTGGAGATGGCAAAGGAACTCATCAAGAAGATTGCCTCCGAGATGGCAAAACGTATGTCGGAGGAAACCGGAACACGCATTGCAAAGAATATCCTCTCCAAGCAAATCATATCACAGGCTATCGAGGCTATATCGACAAAGCTCGGCATGCAGATCACTTCCAAGACTGCCGCAAAAGGTATCCGGAAAGCCATACCTTTGGTCAGCGGTATCATCTGCGGAGGCCTGACGTATGCCACATTCAAACCGCAATCAAAGCGACTTCTCGAGGCCCTGAAAAAGAACTACGTCGTAGACCCATCCCACCAGTTGCCATGGAAAACCACCGGAAAGATTCCTGTGGCAATGCCTCTGCAAATCAACTCCTGAACCAATTTGAACCAAATTTAATTTTTGTTCTTGCCATATTTTCCTTACTTTTGCAACCGAATTTTAGTCTTAAGTCTTCAGTCTTCAGTCTTAAGATTGCGGACAAGCCGCTTTGTGAGTCTTCAGACATGAAGAAGAAGATATTCTAAGCTGGAAATAAAACTAACATGACATATGGACAAGAACTTTAAATCATCTATCGCAATCCTCTCCGCCCTCTTACTGACAGGTTGCGGCGGCAACTCCGACTCGCCCGAACCAACTCCCGCCTCCCCGACGGAACAGAAACTGGAAATCCGTATTAGCCCGGCTATGACCCGCGCTACAGACTACGGTTTCGAGAAGGGCGATTGCGTCGGACTCTACGTCGTCAATTACTCTGGCTCTACCCCCGGTACTCTCGCCAACACTGGCAATCACGTAGACAACATGCGATTCAAATACGACGGCACATGGACTCCCGACACCCAAATCACATGGGCCGACAACAAGACCCACGCCGATTTCTATCTTTACTATCCATATGCGAATGTGCAGAACGTCGCAGCCCTTCCTTTCTCTGTGAAGGCTGACCAGTCGACCGAGACTGCCTACAAGGCTTCCGACCTTATGGCAGGGAAAGCTCTCAACGTGGCTCCATCGGAAGAGGCTATCTCAATTCCCGTCAACCACACCATGAGCCGCATGACAATTGCTCTCGAAGCTGGCAACGGTTTTACTGCCGAGTCTCTCGCCAAGGCCAATGTGGCAGTGAAAATCAACGGTGTGAAGTGCGACGCCACTCTCAACTTGGCTTCGGGTGCCGTCACTGCTACTGGCGACGCGACTTCTGTCACTCCTTACTATGTCAACAATGAATACAAGGCCCTCATAGTCCCGCAGACTGTAGAGGACGGCAACCTCATCACCGTCACTGTCGATGGTCGCGAGTTCAACCTCCGCAAGGCGTTCACTTTCGAGGCTGCCAAAAGCCACCGTTTTACCGTGACTCTATCCAAGACTTCCGCCGGAGTCAACGTAAACATCAATCCTTGGATTGAGACAGGAGAAGACAACGGAGGCACAGCCGAGTGATGACTATCGCATAACGATTGACGATTGACGATTGACGAATAACACGTAATGTTATGAAACATCATATATTTCCTGCTGCCGCCTTGGCAGCACTCACGCTTTCGTCCTGCTCCCAAGAGCTTTTCAATGCCCCATGGCAGGAGGGAAGCGAGGATTCCGGCCGAATACAGTTGGCCGGAGAAATAAATCAAGTTCCTACTACACGCGTCAACGACGACGGCTTTGCCGACGGCGACGTGATGGGCGTGTATATAGTAGACTACAATGGCAATAACCCTGGCACTCTCCTCTCGAAGGGAAACCGTGGCGACAATGTGCGCCACACTTTCAACGAACCCGCCTACCGCTGGGACTCCGCCTACGACTTATACTGGAAAGACAAGCATACCCGCATCGATGTCTACAGCTACTATCCGTTCGGTTCGCCCGAGGATGTGAACGCTTATGAGTTTTCTGTCCGCACCGACCAGAACGGTGTCTCAACCGACGGCTCTATGGGTGGATACGAGGCTTCCGACTTCCTGTGGGGTAAGGTGGAAGGTGTCGAGCCCACCACCAACGTAATCCGTCTGCCGATGACACACCGCATGGCCAACGCCCGCGTGACTCTCACACAAGGCGCAGGTTTTGCCGACGGTGAATGGACGGGGTTGGAGAAGCAGGTGCTCGTGGCCAATACTATTCAAAACGCAACCATCGACATGGCGACTGGTAGTGTCACCGCCAAAGGTGACGTGTCCACTCAGTCTATTATACCCTCACATCGAGGCGACGAATGGCGTGCCATAGTTGTGCCACAGTCCGTACCTGCAGGCACCACCATGTTCAGCATCACCATCGACGGCATGCCCTACAAGTTCAGCCGCTCTGACGAGTTTACCTATCTTCCCGGCAAGATGAGCAACTTCACCATCCGCGTCGACAAGAAAGAGGGCGCCGGCGACTATGCCCTGACCCTCGTCAGCGAGAGCATCACCGCCTGGGAGACCGACATGGTGAGCCACGA
>CAZIAX010000288.1:0-2829 GCA_964537745.1 uncultured Sangeribacter sp. | reverse complement strand
GGTTAGAAACCTCCCTCCCATTGACTATGCAATTGACGATGGGACGCAAAAAAACTTGGGGGCAGCGGGGCTGCCTCCAAGTTTTTTTTACCCGGCTGGGAAGCCGGGGCTCCATGGTTATTTTTTGAGGAGCTTTTGGGCGTTTTGGATGTAGATGCCGGGGGGAAGGAGGTCGAAGTCGGCGGCGTCGGCTACGGGGACACCCTGGAGATTGTAGATCTTGTTGGAATCCATACGGCTGCCGGCGAAAATCTTGTCGACTCCGTCGGTGTCGGATTTATAGGTCAGTTTCACTGTGGCGGCTTCAGTGTTGATGGTCTGATGCAGACGGAGGTCGGCGGAAGAGGCTGCAGCGTAGAGGTCGACAGAGCCTTCCTCGACGTCGAATGTCTGCGTGTCGGTGTTGAAATAGGCCAACTGCTCATGCTTGAGGGGCATCGTCACAGTCTTTGACTCTCCCGGCTCAAGTTCTACTTTTGCAAAACCTACAAGCTGCAGTTTTGGACGCTCAATCTGCGAATTGCAGTGGGCATAGAGCTGAACTATCTCCGCTCCCTGGCGGTTGCCGGTGTTGGTCACAGTCACAGAAGCCTCAATGGTCTCGTCCTTTCCGAGCCTATCAGAGGAAATATTGAAGTCGCTATACTCATAAGTCGTGTAGCTGAGGCCGAATCCGAAGGGATAAAGGGGAGTCTTGTTGTGGTACATATAAGTGTAGCCAGCTTTCCTTATATTGTATTCAAGCATCGAAGAAGGGAGGTCTGAGACGGAATTATACCAAGTAGTGGTAAGTTTACCGGAAGGATTGTAGTCGCCGTAAAGCACATCGGCAATTGCATTCCCTTGTGCCTGACCGCCATACCACGCCTCGACAATGGCAGGCACATTCTTCTGAGCCCAGGGGATAGTCACAGAAGAGCAGGTCTGGAGGAGAAGCACTACATTTGGATTGACAGAATAAATGCCTTCAAGGAGTTTCTGCTGCTGACCAGGCAAGTTGAGGCTTGTACGGTCGTGGCTTTCGTCAGACACCTCAAGATTTGTGCCGCCTGCAAACACCACTACATCAGCTTTTGCTGCAATCTCGAGGGCACGCTTATAGTTGGCATCAGACAGTGAGCCTGTGACCTCACATGCCTTGTAGAGGTATACAGGACCTTGTTCCTCAAGAGGATTGGAGATATTGGGATCATAGGCGCGGAACCAGTCCATATTTGCGCAATACTTGTCGCCATTGTTGCCACCCTCGAATTTCACATAAATCTTGTGTGTGCCGTTCCAAAGGGCCGGGTCGATATCTACCGTGGTCACTTCATACTTGCTCCAGTTGCCGGTAGAAGGACAAGTCACGACTGCCTCCGGAGTGTCGTCGATCTTGTCGAGGTAGAAGCGGGCAATGGTGGGATTATTGTTTTTTGCACCGTGGTAGAGGTCAAGTTTCGTGCAGTTGGCACCGAGGTGCACCTCGCTGAATCCTACCCAGTCATTGTTGTAGATATAACCGAGGTTTCCGCTCGACCCATTGGCCTCATGGCTCAGGCGGCGGTCGGTAGACTTAGTGCTCTGAAGGTCGCAATCCTCAAACTGCACTGTGCCGTCGGAAGCCTCATAGCCCAGTTTTGCGGCGATGCCCTCGAAAGGAGTGGAGAGTTCTGTAGGTGAACCTGAATAGCCACCGAGAGTCACAGTGTTGGCAAGAGGACCGATCACTGCTACAGTCTTGGTCTTGTCGAGCGGAAGGAAGTTGTTGTCGTTTTTGAGAAGCACGATTGACTCGCGGGCCGCCTGGAGGGCGAGCTCCTGATGCTCCTTGCAGTTTAGCTTTGAAGAAGAGATGGAGTTCCAGCTTACATTCGCTTTCTTGTCGAACTCTCCTACCGAGAATCTGGCAGCAAGTACGCGAGTAAGAGCGCGGTCGAGGTCGGCCTCAGTCATAAGACCCTTCTCTATGGCAGTCTTGCAAAAGAGCTGGAAAGTGTCGCCACAATTCAGGTCCTCGCCATTTATCATAGACACCGCCGAAGCCTCCGGACCGGTTGCCACGTATTTATGGCGGGAGAAGACATCGTCGACAGCGCCGCAGTCGGAAGTCACAAAACCATCGAATCCCCACTCATCGCGAAGGATATCGATAAGCAGCTCATGGTTTGCGCCGCAAGGGATGCCATTCAGGGCGTTGTAGGCACTCATCACCGAGCGCACATTACCCTCCTTCACCGACATCTCAAATGCCGGAAGGTAATATTCGCGCAGACATCTGTCGTCGACTTCCGAGGAGGTGGTGTGGCGTCCTTTCTCATAATTGTTTGCAGCGAAATGCTTCACGGTGGCGATGGTCTTGTAGTGCTTAGGGTCGTCGCCTTGCATACCCTTAATATACTCCACTGCAATCTTACCTGTCAGGAAGGGGTCCTCGCCATAGTTTTCCTCATCGCGTCCCCAGCGAGGGTCGCGGCTCATGTTGATGGTCGGGCACCAATATATAAGACCTTTTCCTTTGTCTTTGTTGTAGATGCGTGCCTCGTCGGAGATTGCTGTGGCGGTCTGGAATATCAGAGGTAGATTCCATGTGGAGGACATCGCCTTCGACGATGGGAAAGAGGTTGCCAAGCCGGAACGTGCCACTCCGTGGAGGGCCTCGTTCCAATAGTTGTAGTCTTTCAAGCCGAGCCGCATTACGGCGTCGGTGCCATGGCCTACCTGATTAATCTTCTCATCAAGAGTCATACGGCTGACGAGATCGGCTGCACGCTCGGTGGGCGACAACGACTCGTCTTGATAGGGATATGTCTGGGCGCAGATGCTTGCGGAGCCCAAGAGGGCGGAGGC
>CAZIAX010000287.1:0-2833 GCA_964537745.1 uncultured Sangeribacter sp. | reverse complement strand
AGAAAGGAGGAAGCAACAGAAGCTTCCTCCTTTTTTTCATCGATTATCAATATATCGACCTACGACAATGAACAGAAAGCACATAGCTGCAATAGCCTTTTTAGGCGCTCTGTCCTTCTCCGCCTTGGCGAAGGATGAAGTGGTGATGACCGTCAATGGAGTTGACGTGCCTCGCTCTGAATTTGAATACCTCTATCACAAGAACCAGCAACAGCAGGTGGATCCGCAGTCGCTCGAAGAGTATGCCGAGATGTTTAAGATCTACAAGCTGAAAGTGGCCGATGCCCTATCGCAACATCTTGACACCCTCCCTGCATTCCGCCAGGAGATGAAGCAATACCGCGCCGACCTAGCCACTCCTTATCTGACAGACTCGCTTTATCTCAACTCTCTAGTCAAAGAGGCTTATGACCTCAGCCGCGAGGAGGCAGAAGCCTTCCACATCATGCTCGCCAAGGGTGCATCAGAAGATGAAAGCAAACTCTCTCGCGCCAAGGCAGACTCACTGCATGCAGAACTTATGAAAGGTGCCGATTTCTCTGAACTCGCAGCAAAATACTCCGTAGACCGTGCAAGCAGCAATGCCGGCGGCCGCATGGGCTATATTGTTTCGGGCCGCTTCCCCTACGCTTTCGAGAAAGCAGCCTTCACCCTAGCCCCGGGACAGATTTCGGAAGTAGTGGAGTCACCGCAAGGATGGCACATACTGAAAGGCGGCAAAAAGCGCCCCGCACGTGGGTCGGTCCTCGTGGAGCACATCATGAAGATGGTGCCACCGACAGCTACAGCTGAGCAGCAGGCCGCCGCCAAAGCTACCATCGATAGCATCTACAATGTAGTAGCAGCCAACCCAGCTTCCTTTGAAGAACTCGCCCGCGAGCTCAGCGACGACAAGGGTTCAGGCCGCCAGGGAGGCAAGCTCCCTTGGTTTGGCGCCGGAATGATGGTGGAACCCTTCGATTCTGCAGCATTCGCAATCCAGTTGGATGAGATTTCTCTTCCCGTTCGTAGCCAATACGGCTGGCATATCATCCGCAAACTCGACGCAAAGGGTCCGGCAACCCTTGCAGAAATCAAACCGACCACTCTCAAACGCATCGCCAACCCGCAGGATGAGCGCTACGCACTCGTAGAGAAAAACCTCATGGACCGCCTCCGCAAGAAGCACAAGAAGGCTATCGGCAAGAGAGCTCTCGACGACAATGCCGTAAAAGAGATAGAATACGAATGGCTCTATACCAACGAGCCTGACTACCGTAATCTTCTCAATGAATACCGAGAAGGTTCGCTTCTCTATGAGGCAAGTCTCCGCGAGGTATGGGACAAAGCAGCTAAGGATGAGCAGGGACTCAACGACTATTTCAATGCTCACCGCGCCGACTATAAGTGGACAAAGCCCCACGTGAAAGGCATTCTTGTGCAGGCCACCAACGACTCAGTAGCCGACCTCGTACGTGAGGCGCTCAAGGAGGCATCAGGCGACGACGCAATCAAAGCAGTGCGCAAGCAGTTTGTAGGCAAGGCATCAATCGACCGCATCCTGATGGAGGAAGGCCAGAATGCGATGGTAGACCACGTGGTCTTTAACGGCACTCCAGTACAACCCAACAACAAGAAATATACCGTATACTTCGTATTCGACCCGAAGATTCTTACTGCACCCGAGAGCATGACCGACGTCAGGAGCCTCGTAACAGGCGACTACCAAAACCAGCTCGAACGCGACTGGGTAGAAAAGCTGAAATCCCGCTATCCCGTAACTGTCAATGAGAAAGTGCTGAAGAAAATCAAATAAAAAATCCTATAAAAACCCGGACGAATCGTCCGGGTTTTTTCTTTAAATATTTTTTAGTTGCACGGATGGGAATTTTTTTGTAATTTTGCTCATTAGATGAAAAAGACCGCGTTATTACTTCTGGGCAGCCTCGCAATGGCAGTCGGATGCGGACGTAGCGACAAAGCCTCCGCCCCTTCCGACAGTGATTTCGTGGCGCAATTCGGCGACTCTGTGCTCCGGATGTCAGACATATTGCGACGCGTACCTGCGGGCATCACAGCTGCCGACAGCGCGACTCTCATAGCCAAGATTGCTGACCAGTGGATAGAGAGCTTTCTCATCGAAGACCTCGCCGCGAGCCAGATCGACGATATGGACCGTATCAACGCCTTGACGGCTGCCTACCGCCGCAGTCTGATAGCTGATTCCTACAGGAGGAAGATGCGCTCCAAAGGTGTGCAGCCCGTTGACTCGAAGGGTGTGAAAGCCTACTACAGGGCCCACGCTTCTGAGCTCAAGCTCGAAGGCCCAATAGTAAAGGGGCTTTTTATCAGGGTGCCTTCATGGTCGCGCCATATCGACGACATCCGACAGTGGATGCGTCAGGCCGACACGGACTCCTACGACGCGCTCGAGAACACAGGGCGGCGGGAAGCAACGGCATTTCGCTATTTCGCCGACGAGTGGACCGACTTCGACGTCATTGCCGGCGAGATTCCGAGCCGACTGGGAGATGGCGACAGGTTTGTGGAGTCGACAGTGGACTATGAGACCGAGTTAAACGGGACCGTCTACATCCTGCACCTGACCGACTACCGGAAGAGCGGCACTGTCATGCCCGAGGAGTATGCGGCCCCTCTGATAGAAGACCGGATGAAGGCCCAACACCTCGCTGACTATGAGGCAGGGCTCATCAAAGCCCTAAGGGCTACCGCTATAGAGAAAGAAATCCTGAAGGAAGGCACCCAAATGGAGGGGCTGACAAAGAAAAAGCATAAGTAAGGATCGGAAGATCAAGCATCATAACAACGACAGATGAAAAAGACAATAATGACA
>CAZIAX010000286.1:0-2843 GCA_964537745.1 uncultured Sangeribacter sp. | reverse complement strand
TATGGATGGCGATAGAGCTTCTGCTCGTCTCGGTGGTGCTCTTTTTCCTCGCCGACAAGATATATACAGTGATTGCAACTATTCGTGAACCATTAGGATTCGACACGGAGCATTGCTATATAGTGAGAGTAAGGGAACTGTCAGAATCCGCCCCTGATTTTAAAGCCTACGAGGCGCGTGAAGACCGATATAAGGATCTATTGACTCTCAAAGAACGTGTCTTGGCACGCCCGGAGGTGGCAGCCGCGACCTTAAGCTCTAATGCTTATCCTTACAACCCGAATAACTCTGCAGCTCAACTTGACATCGATACCTTCAGTATGACCGATGCACCCCTGCTCCTTCGCCGCGTCGACCCTGATTTTTTCAAGGTGTTCAAAATTGAAGGTGCCAGCGGAGAGACAGCTGAGCAACTCGGGGAAATTCTGCAAAACGAGAAGATTATCCCGAGCGACAATGCCTTGTTGCGCAAAGCCGGTATCCGCAGTCTGAAAAATCTCTACGGCAAGCAAATGGTGTTTGGAGGGAATGATACTCTCACTTTGCGAGCCTCTTTCAAACCTATGAAATACAGCGATTATGGCACTGTTCATGGATGGGCAGGAGCTTCAATGTTCGAACGCTTCAATGGGCACTTTCTTAGTTTCATGGAGGGCATTTCAGTCAGAGTTAACGACAATATGGACAAGGACTTTATGGAAAAACTTATGGCCGATGCCGACAAGGAACTGAGAGTCGGCAACTGGTATGTGGCCTCAGTGGAATCTTTTGATTCCATAAAAGAGGATTTCAACCGGGATGAAAAAGCCAGCGTCAGAAATGTCATCATCTGCGCAGTGTTCCTGCTCGTCAATATCTTCTTGGGGATACTCGGCACATTCTGGTTCCGCACCCAGCAGCGCAACCGCGAGATAGCACTCCGCATGGTGAGCGGCGCGACACGTGGCGATATCTTCCGCCGCATAGTAGGAGAAGGAGAAGTGCTTCTGCTCATCGTCACTCCCCTCGCCATCGTCATCGACTATCTGCTGACTATATATGAATTCACTTCATGGTATGACGGCTATTTCGAAATGAAGCACTTCTGCGTCAGCGTCTTGGCTGCTTGGATACTGATGGCCCTGATGATCGCCATAGGCATCTACTTCCCGGCGCGCCGCGCCATGTCGGTCTCCCCAGCCGCCGCCATGAAATCCGAATAATCATGTAGCGCCGGCTTCCCAGCCGGCTAATACTGCGTAGCCGTGGAATGGAGGCGTCTCGCCTCCACCGTGCCGCCACCCCTAACTAAAGCAATGACTTTCACCCGATTCATCCTTATTATAGTGAACACTCTATCATTTCTTAGGTCCTTCAGCTTACTTATACTCTTGCTGACCCTCCCCCTGCCCACCCAGGCGAGAATCATCACTCTCGACGAGGCAGTCTTGACAGCCCGCGCCCGGAGCGTCGACGCCGCGGTAGCCCTCAACCAGCTGCGCACCAGCTACTGGAGCTACCGAACATACCGCGCCGACCTCCTGCCGGAAGTGAGTTTTAAGGCCACTATCCCATCCTATCGCAAGAGCTACAGCGCTTACCAGCTCGACGACGGAAGTTACACTTTCGTACGCAACAATTTCATGCAGATGAATGGAGAGGTATCAGTAAAGCAGAACATTTGGTTTACGGGAGGTAGCTTGTCGCTTAATACATCACTCGACTGGCTACGGCAACTCGACAACGGCGCCTCAAACCGATTCATGTCTGTTCCCGTGGCTCTTACGCTCAACCAGCCCATCTTCGGAGTGAACCATATCAAATGGAACCGCCGCATCGAACCTATCCGCTATGAGGAGGCGAAGGCGCAGTTCTTCAGCTCGTCGGAGCAGGTGGCTCTCAATGCCGTGGGATATTTCTTCGACCTTCTCATGGCGAAGGAAAATCTTGGCATTGCTCGCCAAAACTATGCCAATTCCCAGAAACTGCATGAAGTGGCTATCGCCAAGCGGGAAATGGGACAGATAAGCCGCAACGACCTACTTCAGTTAGAGCTTAATCTTCTCAACGCCGAGTCGTCGCTCACCGACTGCGAGAGCAACTACCGAGCCGCCATGTTCGCGCTCAAGTCTTTTCTTGACATTGAGGACGATGAGGATATAGAACCCGCCGTTCCTGAAAGCGTCCCCACCGGGGAACTCGACTATCCATACGTCCTGGAGAAAGCCCTGAGCAACAATTCTTTCTCCCGCCAGATACGTCGCCGGCAACTTGAGGCTGACTATGAAGTGGCACGTGCGAAAGGAAATCTCCGTCAGATTGACCTTTTCGCCCAGATTGGCTACACAGGCACCGCCGACAACACACCAGATGCATATCGCCGACTGAAGGACAACCAAGTAGTGGAGATAGGATTCTCTATTCCTATCCTCGACTGGGGCAAACGTCGCGGCCAGGTGAAAGTGGCGGAAAACAACCGCAATGTCGTGGAGAGCCGTATCCGCAAGGAGCAGATGGAGTTCAACCAAGACATCTTCATCCTCGTGGAGCGCTACAACAACCAGCGACGCCAACTCGAGATATCCCAACGTGCCGACACTATTGCCGCCGCGCGTTACCATACCAACCTCGAGACATTCATGGTGGGGAAGATTTCCACTCTCGACCTCAATGACTCCCAGCTGAGCAAAGACGAAAGCCGCCAAGCCATGATCAACCAAATGTATCTCTACTGGCGCTACTACTACCAGATACGCAGCCTCACCCTCTGGGACTTCGCCACCGACTCCACCATCGACACCGACATCGACCGCCTTATGGAGGGCCGCCTTATGGAGGGCCGGCTTCCCAGCCGGCCGTGAATA
>CAZIAX010000285.1:0-2844 GCA_964537745.1 uncultured Sangeribacter sp. | reverse complement strand
CCTCAACGCTGACGGTGGTGGCGTCGCCGAAGCAGGTCACATTGCCAAACATGGCTTTGCCGGACGTGAAAGTACACTCAACATATGCGTTTCCGCCGATGATGTCAGAGCTTCCGAATGCATAGCTGCTATAGCCCTTATCCTCGGGCATATAAAACTCTTTCTCAACCTTCTGTTCGGCATTGAGCACCATGACATAGTTCTGGATGCCAACAGCTGAGTTGCGAATACCCACTGCTATTACATCGTTGCCACTCTTGGCAGCGTTGTAAAGATAGTGGTAGCCGCCTCCTTCTGTAGTGCGGTCATATTGCCATTGAAGCTCCGCTTTGTCGTTGTAGCATATTACGATGCCATAACGGCTGTTAGAATCACTAATATAATTTGCAGTGATCAAGGCGTCGCCATCTTCAGTGAGGGAGAGAGACTGGTATTCTGACTGTGTAGAAGTTTTGTCTTCGAAGATGTGATAACCGAGCATGTTGAAATCCTTGTCGTAGACGAAGAGCATGCCGTGATACCATGTATTGCCGACTACGTAGATACGGCCATCAGCACCGATAGCACCGTAATAGAGCGGGCAATGAACGTCGATATCCTGAGTGAAAGCTTTCTTCACTTCGAGATTGCTGTCGACCTTGATGATGATAGGGAGTGAGATGCCATCTACGTTTGAAGTGTTGCCAAGGATATAAGCATTTCCTTCGTTGTCGCTTGTGATGCCCTCTACATTGGTGGAGTATGCATAGTCAGAGACTAATTTAGAAGAGAATTTACCTTCTGAATCGACCTTAGTGACATAGGGCATGCCGAGATAAGTCGTGGGGTTATAACCGGAAGTGGCAATAATCACTGAATTATCCTCACCTTCCACAGCAAAAGCAGATCTGAGATAGCTCAGGGTATTGAGAACTGACTTGTCGGTCACATCGTAGACCACTTCTCCACTTGGAGTATAGCAAACGGCATTTATGCCATTTGAGTAAGTTCCTGTACAGACGTTGCCATTGGAAAGAATTACTGGTTTAATGAGTCTCCCCTCGGAATTAAGATATTTCACCCATTCCTGCTCGCCCTCAGCATTGTATTTCACTAGTACTGGTTTGCCATTGGAAGTAAAAGTGGAATAGACATTATAGCTTGCATCGACAGTCATTTCGCCAGACTCAATCTTTGCAATGTTGCCTGGGTCGCCGGTGTAGAGGAGCTTCATCTGATTGTCAGTGATGCTGTAGGTGCCAAAGATTGGAGTGTATCCATGGGTGTTGTAATCCTCGGGACGCATATATCCGCTGAAAACGAACTCATTGTCAGTATAGTAAGAATGATCATATTGAGAATAGTAGAGAGTGAATCCCGGGTCGAGGTTATCGTAGACAGTGCCTTGAGGGTTATTCAGATTTGCATCTGTTGTAAGCACAGACAGGCCATAAGTCATACCTGAAGCAAACATGCCGAAAATGTAGATAGTGCCATCGGCACCCTGAGCTGCGGCGTAAGCCCAGGCGAGATTGTAATCACCGAAATTAACCTCCGCTTTATCCTGCTCTCTGGAGCCATCGGCAGCGACGATTGCAATACCTGGGCCCCCCTGACGGAGCTTGTTGTAGATAAGTACCTTGCCATCGTTGAGCGGATATGCGAAAGAATCGTAACCTGTGTTTTCCTGGCGGGTGGTGCAATTCCATTTCTCAACAAGCTTGCCATCCTCAATCTGATATTTGGTCAGTACGAGCATAGAAGAAGCATTCTTATGTAGAGTAAAGAGGGCATCCTCACTTGCGCAACCGTTGTAATATACCGAACGGTTTTCCTGCACAGCATGCAGAGCTATGGTAGCATTCTTAAGGTCGATGGCAAAAGCCTCGGTAGAATACATCGGGACCATCAAGAAATCACCAAGACGGCTTACATATTCAGTAGTGGCGGTAGTGACGGGCTGAAGCAGTTCATTTGTCTGCTTACCGGTGGCGTCAAACCATCTTGCAGTAAGTGTCTTTGTGCCATTATAAGAAGCAGTGTTGGTGATGTAGACAATAGCAATCTTATCTCCTACTGCGGATATTTCCGTAGGATTCAGTATAGGGACATTATCTTCGTTGATGGTCAGATACACCTGCTTGCCATCGCCATCAAGGCAAGCGATGAAAGACTGAGTAGAGCCGTTGCTAAGAGTAGTGCCCAGCACATAGAAACGTCCGTCTTCACCCTGGCATACCTTATTGACAGTAGTGTTTATTTCAGCTTGAATGACTGTTTCCCAAAGTTTCTCGCCAGCAGCATTAAGGCGAGCGACGCGTCCTTCAAGAATATTCTCGCCACCACCGCAAGTGTAGCCAGCAATATATCCTCCATCGGCGAGGCGACGCATCTGAGACTGGTCGCAGTCACCCTCAGCGTCGGCCATAGTCACGTCGGCCGACCATAGAGGCTTGAAACCTGTTTGAGCCTCACCCACGAGGGAAGGCGTGATGTTCAGACTGTTGGTTGTCGGTTTCGGCATACCAGCAAAAGGAGTGCGGATGAGTTCGGCCGATGCAGTCAAAGGGGATATTGCTCCCATAGCCAGAGCAACTGACAACAGCGAATTGCCGAAAGATTTCGTAAAGATTTTCATAACTTTATGTTTTGGGGTTAATTTTTTTATAATATGCCAGATCTCTCGAAGGCAGAGAGAGACTCCTCAAGTTGCATGGGAGAAATAGGTTTGAGTGCGAAGTCGACCATATTGAGTCCTTGGAAATCATCGCGAAACTTATCATAGGCCGTATATACAATGATGGGCTTCGTGCATCCGATGCTTTTCAGCATGTCGAAGCAATAGCAGTCTGCCAGGCAAGCATC
>CAZIAX010000284.1:1656-2888 GCA_964537745.1 uncultured Sangeribacter sp. | reverse complement strand
AGCGTGAAAATAATAAAACCCGCTATACAAAAACGGAAAATGGCTAATCTCTGAGGGGATTAGCCATTTTTTTAGTTACCTTATTCCAGCGCGAGGCGGTTAAAATTGGCTACGCCCAAGCTTACGCAAGTCGCTCCTCCCATTGACTATGTATCTTGAATTACAATACGAGTTCTTCGAAGAGTCTTTGGAAGGTGGCATCCAAATCCTCACAGAGGCCGGGATGCGGACGGGAGGTCTGGATGACGCTGCTTTTGACGGCCGATATCCACCGGAAACGTTCCTCTACCGGGTACTGGGCTACGGGCCCCGCTCCCCTCTTGCCATCGGCTATGTCGATGAAGGCCTGAAGCTGATGCGCTAAGATACTCTTGTCGGCATCAGGACACATGGCACACAGTTTTCCTTCAGGAATACTTATAGCCACCTTTATCCATCGGCGCCGCTTGCACATCATGGCCAAACCGACATTGATGAATTCCTCACGCTCCACTCGCGGCACATAGCGCACTACGGCATATTCATATTTGTTTAGCTCTTGCATCTTCCACAGCTTTTACAATGTCAACTTCAGCCAGTCTCTTCTTCAGAAACTTCCTATATGTCTCTCTCCTCTCGCGGGCATCCTCCTCGGTGCCCTCGTCCCACTTCAGCCAAACCTCCGGCAGAGCATCGACAATCTCGTCAATCTTCTCCGGAGTGAGACGCTTGCGAATGTCGCTGTCTACCTCTTTCATGCGTGTGGCTTTGTGAAGCAACGCATGGTCCTTTATATACGGGAAGAGGGTCAACGCACTTTTCTCCCAATCGCTCCATGAGTGATGGAAGTAGAAAGACGCGCCATGGTCGATGAGCCAAAGCTCACCATGCCATATCAGCATGTTGGTGTTCTTGACCGTGCGGTCAACGTTGGTGATAAACATGTCGAGCCATGCTATGCGTGAGGCAGTCTCCTCATCCACAGGGTTGGCATAAGGGTCAAGGGTCATGGATCCCTGCAGGTAGTGGACTCCAAGGTTGAGACCTTGACTCCACTTGAGAAGGTCTTGGATTTCCTCATCGCCTTCGGCCTGGCCGAAGTATTCGTCGAGGTTGAGAAAGACCTGCTCCGGCACCCGGAGCCCGACAGCGCGGGCTATCTCGCTGCCGAGGAAGTCGGCGATCAAGGCCTTCTCGCGGTGGCCGGAACCGCGAAACTTCACGACGTATTTAAAACCGTCGTCGGCCTCCGC
>CAZIAX010000284.1:0-1556 GCA_964537745.1 uncultured Sangeribacter sp. | reverse complement strand
GATAAGATTAAATAAAGTTAAAAGAATTAACACATTTTGCTTTGTTGGTAAAGATTTGATAATTTTGCCAAATGGAAAATAGTAAACATGAAATATATTCAATCGTCGCCATGGGCGATAATTGGGAGATTGGCTATCAAGGTGATCTCATCTGGCGAATCAAGGAAGACCTCAAACGATTCAAGAGCCTTACGATGGGACACCCCATCATCATGGGGCGCAAGACGCGCGACTCCCTTCCTAAGGCTCTGCCCGGACGCACCAACATTGCCATCACCCGCAACCTTGAATATTCTGCTCCCGACACACTCATAGCACATTCTCTTACCGAGGCCCTCGAAATGGCCCGCAAGGCTGAGGGGTCGGACAAAATCTTCATCATCGGCGGAGGACAGATATATGAGGAAGCATTCCCTATCTTGGACGGGCTGGAGATAACCCACGTCTATGACAGTCCAGTGAATGTGGACACCTTCTTTCCCGAGATTGCTCCTGAGGAGTGGGAACTGACAGGAAGGACAGAGATGCATGAGACTGACAAGGGAGTGAAATACGTCTTTGAATCGTATAAACGAATACGGGAGTGAGTCCTCAGTCTTCAGAACGAGTTTAGCAGGTAAAAAAGAAAGAGATATGAGAGTTGCAATCAAAATAGGCAGCAATGTATTGACACGTCCCGACGGATCGCTCGACGTTACACGCGTCTCAGCAATCGTAGACCAGGTGTGCCGGCTGCGCGAGGCAAATATCGAAACGGTCCTGATTTCTTCGGGAGCGGTGGCTTGCGGCCGTGGGGAGTGCCGTGATATGGACACGTCACGTCTCGACGATGTAAGCCAACGACAATTTTTCTCAGCCATAGGGCAGGTGAAACTTATCAACAGATATTACGACCTCTTCCATGACCATGGTGTGCGAGTAGGCCAGGTATTGACCATGAAAGAGAGTTTCTCCACACGGCGTCATTATCTCAACCAACGCAACTGCATGCTGGTGATGATGGAGGCGGGAGTGATACCAATCGTAAATGAAAACGACACAATAAGCGTCACGGAGCTAATGTTTACCGACAACGATGAACTTTCCGGACTCATTGCCACAATGCTCGACTGCGACGCACTCGTGATACTTAGCAATATCGACGGCATCTTCGATGGCGACCCACGCAAGGAAGGGTCGCGGCTTATCCCGATAGTAAAACGCGAGGATGAGATAAGCAGCGTCATAGTGACCGAAAAATCAGGATTCGGACGCGGAGGGATGGTGACAAAACATCGCATAGCCCGCAAGGTAAGTGATGAAGGCATAGAAGTGATTATCGCCAATGGCAGGCGGGAGAACATACTGACGGATATCTTGCTCGACAAGAACCCCTCGACACCTTGCACAAGATTCCTGCCATCGGATTCACCTGTCTCTTCGATGAAACGCTGGATAGCACACAGCGAGGGATTCGTAAAGGGAGTGGTGCGTGTCGACGACAAAGCGTCCGAGTCTCTTACTTCTTCAAAGGCCATTTCACTATTACCGATAGGGGTAGTGGAGATTGAAGGAGA
>CAZIAX010000283.1:0-2895 GCA_964537745.1 uncultured Sangeribacter sp. | reverse complement strand
GACGTAGAGAAAATGGAACGTGTATTCTTCAACCTCATGAGCAATGCCTTCAAACATACTCCTGACAATGGAAAGATCACAGTTTCATTCACACAGACCGATTCTACTGTTGAATATTCAGTAAAAGATACCGGATGTGGCATAAATGCCGAAGAGACGGAACGCATATTCGACCGTTTCTACCAGGCCGAAGGAGCCAATCCTAAGGGCTCGGGCATAGGGCTTGCGCTCACTAAGGCTTTTGTAGAGCTCCACGGAGGCAGCATAGCCGTAAAAAGCGAAAAAGGGAAGGGAAGTGAATTCACAGTGACATTCCCCGTGCGCCATACCGATACGCAACAAAAGATTGATTCTCATATTTCTGCTGAAGATATAGAGACAGAACTCGCCTCCATTGAAGCGGACACGTCTGACTTTAAAGATGGCAAACCCACCCTTCTGGTCATAGACGACAACCGTGACATACGCACACTCATAAGCGAGCAATTAGGAGAGCAATACAATGTGCTTTCAGCTGGAGACGGTCTGCAGGGTGTCAGAATGGCAACAAAATACGTACCCGACATTATTGTTTGCGACGTTATGATGCCGGTCATGGACGGCCTGGAATGCGTGAAGGAATTGAAAGAGGAAGTATCCACCTCCCACATCCCAGTGCTTATGCTGACCGCCTGCTCGATGGACGAACAGCGCGTTGCTGGCTATGAGCATGGAGCCGACGCGTATATGCCCAAACCCTTCAATCTCGAGGTCCTTACAGCAAGATGCCGCAATCTTCTTGCCAACCGCCAACGCATCCGTGAACTTTATGGCAAAGGAGCCGCTGAGCCACGCAATGAAAAGACTGCCACAAAGAAGGCAGCAAAACCTGCACACCGTCCCAACGATGTTGAGAGTGAGTTTTATTCACGATTCGTAGAGCTTGTTCAAGAACGACTTGCGGATCCCGACTTACAGATATCAGAATTAGCCTCCCAGATGGGACTCGGGCAATCGCAATTCACAAGAAAAATCAAAGCCCTCACAAACTATACCCCAGTTGAGCTCATCCGCAGCCTTCGTCTACAGAAAGCCAAGACCATGCTATTGAGTTCCGAGAAGACAGTCAGCGAGATTGCATACGCCGTAGGTTTCACATCCCTCGCCTACTTCTCCAAATGCTACAAAGAAGAATTCGGCATCTCCCCCACCGACTCCCGCTGATATGGAGTGCCGGCTTCCCAGCCGGCCCTTTTTCTCTTTTACTGGATGCTACTTTAGCTGCCGGCCATTTGCATATCTTGACAAAATGTATTAATTTTGCCAAAATTAATTCTTCTTCAGTATAAAATCACCGAAATCCATCACCAAGCGTTTAGCGACATATGCCACCATGGTGGTATTATATTTCGTGTGGTTTCAATCTTTCTACAATCTCATCACTTACCACACGGTATACCCATACACCGATTGGAAAGCCTTCGCAAGAAGCGGCACCCTCAATCTCCTGATGTACGCCATCTATTTCTTGTGGAATTATCTGATTGTCTTCTTCGTCAATCCTAAGAAAGAAAGCCAGAAAATCAACACATGGCTACGCATTTTCCTTGACAGCGCAATATCCTTCGCTGTCATGATTGGAGTAAACTATACATATGTATTGGCCTGCCATATGATAGATCCTTCTACCCCTCCTTTCGTTGATTGGCCGGCTACCATCATGCTCAATCTCAATGTGCTCCTTATAGTGGAGGTAATATATTATGTAGTGACCTACCGCGAGTCGGTGAAGGAAATAGAGAAAAAGCAACGCGAGGCTCTTCAATACCAATATGATGCTCTTAAAGCACAGGTCAATCCTCATTTTCTCTTCAATTCTCTCAATATCCTCTATTCTCTCATAGACCTCGACCGGGAAAAATCGCGTGAATTTGCGATGGCCCTCTCCAAGACATATCGATATATCATGTCGCGCCAAGGCCAGACTTGCGTGTCGCTGGCAGACGAGGTGAAATTCCTGCGTAGCTATACCGAGGTCCTTAAACTCCGCTACAATGACACGCTATTTATCGAAATTACGGGAGAAGACCGTGTGGCCGACCATCAGGTCATCACATACTGCCTGCAGTTGCTCCTTGAAAATGTCATCAAACATAATGTAATATTGCCGGAATCCCCAATGACGGTGCGCATTGAGATCCTTGACGATTGCGTGCGTATCAGCAACCCTATCCATCAGCGTATCGTGGCCGACAGTGGCTCCGGAATTGGCTTAAGCTATATCTCCCGAATGAACGCACTGGAAGGGAAACATTTCTCATATAGTAAGGAAAACGGCCAGTTTGTGGCTGTACTCCCTTTCATCAAATAACGTCAACCTATTATGAATACAGTTCACTTCGCAATTATAGAGGATGAGACTTTTGCAATGTGCCATCTCCAGAAAATGGTAGAACGTCTGCGTCCCGATTGGCGACTCAGTTTCACAGCTAAAGGTGTGGAGCAATCCGTAGAGATGCTGCAGGCTTATACAGATGTGGATTTGATATTCATGGACATCCAGCTCGGTGATGGGGAGTGCTTTGAGATATTCCGACGTATTGAGTGCAACAAGCCCATTATTTTCACTACTGCTTATGACGAATATGCCATTCGCGCTTTCAAGGTAAAGAGTATCGACTATCTGCTCAAGCCCGTCGATGAGCAGGAGCTGGAGGACGCTATCGTGAAGTTTGAGGAGATGACGGGCAGTGACACTCCGGCTGAAGTGCCTGACTATTCTGCAGCAGCCAAGGAGATGTATAGAGGACGCATTCTCCTCCGTTCCGGCGACAACTACGCGTATATCAACAGCGAAGACATCGCCTATGTGCTTTCGGAAGAAAACTGTGTCTTCATTTATCCCCACAGAGGCCC
>CAZIAX010000282.1:0-2918 GCA_964537745.1 uncultured Sangeribacter sp. | reverse complement strand
GCGAAATATGGGCGTGCGCTTTTCGAGCTCATCAATGAGGCATACGAGAAACTCTACCAATACTCCCCTCTTACCGACCGACAGATAGAGCATTATATCGACGCATACCTTGGTCTGCTCGACCTCAGCCTTGTGAGCTGTATCGTTGACTCTGACGAGAAACTCGTGGGCGTGGGGATCTGCATGCCATCGATGAGCAAGGGTCTGCAAAAGTCGAAGGGTAAGATGCTGCCGTTTGGATGGTGGCATCTGCTGAAGGGGCTCAAGGGAAAGAACGACCGCGTCGACCTTCTGCTGATAGCCGTCAAGCCGGAATATCAGGGCAAGGGAGTGAATGCCCTTCTTTTCCAAGACCTTATCCCGGCTTTCATCGACCACGGATACAAGTATGTAGAGTCGAATCCTGAGCTCGAGACCAATTCGAAGGTGCAGAACCAATGGGACGCTTTTTCCAACCGCCAGCATAAACGTCGCCGCAGCTATACTAAGGAGATTGAGTGAGTCAATTTTCATATTTAATAAATGAAAATTGAGGGTTATGAGGTTATGAGGTTATAGGGGTTAGGGGGTTTAAAGAGTTTAGGAGGTTTACAAAGACTTATTAAACCTTTTAAACAATTTAAACCAGTTAAACTGTAGAAACTATGAAAGCGGAAGAAGTAAAGCCGTACAACGAGGAGGAGGCGAAGGGGAAACAGGTGGGCGAGATGTTTGATGCCATCGCGCCGGCCTACGACTTCATGAACACTATGATGACCGGTGGCCTCCACGTGCGCTGGCGCAACAAGGCGCTGAAGATGGCGTCTGAGCGGCTTTCTGATTCTAATCCGCAGGCGGTGCTCGATGTGGCTTGCGGCACGGGCGACGTGTCGTTCCGACTGCATGAACTGTTTCCTGATGCTCAAATCACCGGCCTCGACCTCTCCCCCGGGATGCTCGAGATAGCAAAGAAGAAGCTTTCGGCGATGGATGAGAGTGCCAAAAAGCATATCTCTTTTATTGAGGGCGACAGCCTCAAGATGCCTTTTGCCGATGATACGTTCGACATGGTGACAGTGGCATATGGGGTAAGGAATTTTGAGCATTTGGAAGATGGATATCGGGAGATGCTGCGCGTCTTGAAGCCGGGAGGTGTGCTTTGCGTCATAGAGCTTTCGGAGCCTGCGAATGCCCCCATCAAGAGTCTTTATCGGCTTTACTCGCGCAATGTGATACCCTTCATCGGCAGGTTGGTGTCGAAAGACACGCGGGCTTATTCCTATCTGCCGGAGTCGATAGCGGCTTGCCCGCAAAGGGAGGAGATGACAGCGATGATGACCCGCGCAGGATTTAAAGACGCACGCTACAAATCGCTGACCCTCGGCGTCATAACGATATATATAGCAGGGAAGGGGTAAGAGTCAAGGGTCAAGGGTCAAGAGTCACCTCACATAAACCTATAAACCCATAAACCTTAAGCGGAGCGAAGCGAAACTTAAATGATATGAATAGAAAGGATTTTGAGATAATGGCTCCCGTGGGGAGCTGGGAATCATTGGCGGCCGCGCTTCAGGCGGGCGCCGATGCTGTCTATTTCGGCATTGAGGGACTGAACATGCGCTCGCGCTCGAGCGCCAACTTCACTGCCGATGATATGGACGAGATAGTGCGACGCTGCTCGGAGAAGGGTGTGAAGACCTATCTGACGGTGAACACCGTGATTTATGACAACGATATGGAGCTTCTCCATAAGATAATCGACCGTGCGCATACGGCCCACATATCAGCCATCATTGCGTCAGACATGGCAGCCATCCTCTACGCCCGCCAGATTGGCCAGGAGGTGCATATCTCGACGCAGGTCAACGTCACCAACATCGAGGCGGTGCGCTTCTATTCGCAGTTTGCCGATGTGATGGTGCTGGCGCGCGAGCTCAATCTCGACCAGGTGAAAGCCATCCACGAGGCCATAGAGAAAGAGGGGCTGAAGGGTCCCAATGGCAAGCCGGTACGTCTGGAGATGTTCTGCCACGGTGCTCTCTGCATGGCAGTCAGCGGAAAGTGCTATCTCTCGCTGCATCAGATGAACTCTGCTGCCAACCGCGGAGCCTGCACGCAGATATGCCGACGCTCCTACACCGTCACAGACAAGGAGACGGGCGACCAGCTCGAAGTGGACAACCAATATATAATGAGTCCTAAAGACCTGAAGACAATCCATTTCCTCAACAAGATGGTCGATGCCGGAGTGAGGGTATTCAAGATTGAAGGTCGCGCGCGAGGTCCGGAATACGTCAAGGAGGTAGTGGAATGCTACTCTGAGGCCTTAGAGGCAATTTGCGCCGGGGATTTCACCGACGAGAAACTCGCTGCCTGGGAAGAGAGACTTGCCAAAATCTTCAACCGAGGCTATTGGGATGGCTATTATCTTGGCCAGCGTCTTGGGGAATGGAGCGGCAAGTATGGCAGCAGCAGCACGCGTGTGAAGGAATACGTAGCCAAGGGGATACGGTATTATGACCGGCTCGGTGTAGGTGAGTTCCAGATGGAGAGCGGCATCCTGAAGCCTGGCGACGAGGTCGTAGTGACAGGTCCTACCACCGGTGCACTCATATTTAAGGTGGAGGAACTTCGGCTCACTACGGAGCCCGTGCCGGAAGTGAAGAAGGGCGACCGATTCTCAATGCCCGTTCCGGCTAGGGTTCGAGCTTCCGACAGGCTCTATCTCTGGCGGAGTAAGTGATAAGTTTAGGAGGTTTAAGTTGTTTAGGAGGTTTAGGGAGTAAGTATTAAACATTCTAAACCCCTTAAACCCTTTAAACCAATTCAACCAATTAAACCCTCTAAACCCTTTAAACTTTTTAAACCAATTAAACCTTCTAATCCTCAACCTTTGAGGGGATTGATTGTTGTAGTGGTAATGATGTTAATGTTATAAA
>CAZIAX010000281.1:0-2930 GCA_964537745.1 uncultured Sangeribacter sp. | reverse complement strand
TCATCATGAACACTGCCCTGGCCGCCAGAGCCGACACGGTCACGGGTAATGTCACCGATGACACCGGAGAGCCGCTCATTGGTGTCACGGTAATGGTCGTAGGAGTACCCGGCGGTACGGTGACCGACCTTGACGGCAACTTTAAGATTGATGTGCCCAATCTAAAGAAAAACGAATTGAAATTTACCTACGTTGGCATGGAGACACTCAATGTCAGGGTCAATTCAAGAAAGCACATCAACGTAGTGATGAAAACTGCTGACTCTGCCCTCGACGAACTCGTAGTGGTCGGATATGGTCAGCAGAAGAAAGCCTCTGTAGTAGGTGCCATCACACAGACTTCTGGTAAGGTGCTCGAACGCTCAGGTGGTGTGTCGAGTGTCGGTGCCGCTCTGACAGGTAACCTTCCTGGTGTGATTACGATGGCTTCCAACGGTATGCCAGGCGAGGAAGACCCTACAATCGTTATCCGTTCCGCTTCGACATGGAACGGCAGCGATCCTCTCGTGCTCGTAGATGGTATCGAGCGCGATATGGCATCTGTAGATATCTCCTCTATAGAAAGTATCTCCGTACTTAAGGATGCATCTGCCACTGCAGTATATGGTGTGAAGGGTGCCAACGGTGTGATTCTCATCACTACCAAGCGTGGTCGTGAGGGCAATGCAGTGGTTTCTGTGAAAGCCAACATGACTGCCAAGGTCGCTTCAAAGCTTCCTGACAAATTTGATGCTTATGACACATTCTACTTGATGAATAACTCCATTGAGCGTGAGGCCGCACTTAACGCTCAGGGCTGGGGTAACTACACTCCCGTAGCAATAATCGACAAATATCGTCACCCCGCCAATATGGAGGAGTGGGACCGCTATCCCAACACCGACTGGGAGGATGCTCTTTTCAAAAAGACTGCTCTTTCTTATAATGCCTCTGTTTCTGTGGCCGGTGGTACAAAACTCGTGAAATATTTCGCAGCTGCCGACTTCACTCATGAAGGCGACCTTTTCAAACAGTATGACAATCACCGTGGTTATTCCACAGGTTTCGGATATAACCGTATCAACGTCCGCTCTAACCTTGATTTCACTCTTACCAAGACAACACAATTGACAGTCAATCTCTTTGGCTCAAACGCTACCCAAAAGATGCCTTGGGACTACAACGGTGATGGTAACTCATACTGGGGCTCAGCCTACAAGTCTGCTCCTGACGCGATGCGCCCAATCTACTCCAACGGCATGTGGGGCTGGTATGCTCCCCGCGATGCAGACGTCCCTAACTCTGTTAAAATTCTTGCTCTCGGTGGCGACAAGACTTCCACCACTACGCGCATCAACAGTGACTTGGCTCTCGTGCAGAAACTCGACTTCGTCACTAAAGGTCTCAGCTTCCGCGCTGCATTGGCTCTTGACTACAAATTTTTGGAAAAAGACCGTGGCATCAACGACCAGTATCACGAGGGTCAGCTCTATTGGGTCAATCCTACCGATGGCACTGCTCATCCCAAGAATCCTGATCCAGAGACTGGACTTGACGTGACTGTCAATCCAATTCTTTGGGGCTATCAGGCTGGTTCGGTAGATATCAACCAGACTTTCAGACGAGTTTACTATTCTTTCCAGTTTGACTATAATCGCTCTTTCGGTCAGAATGAGATCGGTGCTCTTGCACTCTTCAGCCGTGAGAAAACCACTGGAGGAAGCAACTTCCCTGTTTATCGTGAAGACTGGGTGTTCCGTCTCACTTACAACTGGGCTTATCGCTACTTTGCCGAGTTTAATGGTGCTTACAATGGCTCTGAGAAGTTCGGCCCGAATAAACGCTTCGAATTTTTCCCATCTATGTCTATCGGCTGGATGCTCTCCAACGAGCCTTTCATGAATTGGGCTACTGAAAACAATGCTCTTACTTCATTCAAGATTCGTGCATCTATAGGTAAGGTCGGCGATGACCATGCTGGTGGACGCCATCTCTACCGCACTCAGTATAGCTACGGCGGCAATGTGCAGATGGGTACCATCAATCCGCAGGACTCTCCTTATACCTTCTATACTATTTCCCGTCTCGGCAACGAGAATATTTCTTGGGAAACTGTCGAGAAGCAGAATATAGGTGTCGACTACTCATTCCTCGGCGGAATGTTTGCTGGTTCTGTTGATTTCTTCCGCGACAAGCGTACTGACATCATCCTTACCGGTGGCAACCGCTCATCGATTCCTTCTTATTTCGGTGCTGAGGCTCCTACTGCCAACCTCGGTCGTATGGACAGCCACGGCTACGAGCTCGAGCTCCGCTTCAACAAGCAAATCGGCAATGACATGCGCGTATGGTGCAACCTCAGCATGACCCATGCTACGAATGAAGTCAAATTCCGTGACGACCCCGCTCTCAAGCCCGCATATCAGAAATATGAAGGTCATGCTTGGGAACAGGTGACAAGCTATCTTGACCATGGCAACCTCTCTTCTTGGGACGATGTGCTCGGTAGCACAGTCTGGAATACAGGCAACGACTTCAAGCTCCCTGGCGACTACAATATCGTCGACTTCAATGGAGACGGTGTCATCAATACTGAAGACAAGGCTCCTTACGGATACTCTACTACTCCTCAGAACACTTACAACGCCTCACTTGGCTTTGAGTGGAGAAACTGGAGCATCTTCGCTCAGTTCTATGGAGTTTCCAACGTGATGCGCTATGTGAAATATCCTACTTTCCGCTCCACAGCCCACGTGGCTTATGACGAAGGTGAATATTGGACTCCATTCAATGGCGCGGTTCTCCCGCAACCTCGTTGGGGTACCACAATCGATGAGTGTGCCGATGGTACTCGCTATCTCTACGACGGATCATACATACGTCTGAAAAACGTCGAGATTGCCTATAATTTCCAAGGCAGATGGATGGCTAAGGCCGGCATCAGCAATCTT
>CAZIAX010000280.1:0-2947 GCA_964537745.1 uncultured Sangeribacter sp. | reverse complement strand
AATGAGGGCTCAGTCGCTTTCTTTCCAAGAAATATAATATTAACAGGGGTGTCTTTCATCTGCGGATGCGAGGCTGAGATCAGACCCTATGAACTTGAAGCGGGTAATACCGACGAAAGGAGGATTTTATGAAACTTATTGTAAACAATAAGGAATTCCATACGGATTCCAATCAATTGACAGTCGCCCGGCTGCTCAATGAAATTCAGTCACAGACTGCCGGCATCGCAGTGGCGGTAAACAACAAAGTGGTACGCAAAGTAGACTGGGAGTCTACTACGCTTACAGATGGAGACCACATTACCGTAATCACTGCAGTCTGCGGCGGCTGATGAAACTCTTAGCCATTACTACCCCCAATTTCTGGCACGGTGAAACCGATGTCATCTGCCGTCTTTTAGACAGCGGATGGACACGTGTGCATATTCGTAAACCTACCGCCACCAAAAATCAGATTGAAGAGCTGATAGCTAAAATACCCGAAAAATACTACCCCAAAATCTCTATACACGATCACTTCGATTTAGCAGTCAAATACAGACTCGGAGGAGTGCACCTGAACCAAAGAAATCCCTCTCCTCCCCATGGCTGGAAAGGCCTCATAAGCCGCAGCTGCCATTCAATTGAAGAAACCAGACTATATTCTCAACTTAGCTATCTGACTCTTAGCCCAATATTTGACAGTATCTCTAAACAGGGGTATAGAAGCAATTTCAACGCCGAGACACTACGCCAAGCAAACCTCAACAATGTGTATGCTCTTGGAGGAGTGACTCCATCAAAACTGAAAGAACTTAACGAATTAGGATTCGCGGGGGCTGCAATGCTCTCCGAAGCCTGGAAAACAAACATGGAAATACTTCAACTGATTACACACACCAACGAAGGACTTGAAGAAGTTCTTCGCGGTGGTTGCCGTTGGGTGCAACTGAGAATGAAAGACACATCCGATGCTGAATTTACCGACATGGCAAACCGCATAATCCCCTTATGCAGAAACTATGGTGCCACAATTATTTTCGATGACAGGGTGCATCTTGTCAATGACCTCGGTGCCGACGGTGTCCACCTTGGGAAAAAGGATATGCCCGTAGATGAGGCCCGTAAAATACTTGGAACATCGAAAATAATCGGAGCCACTGCCAACACTGAAGAAGACATGCTCAAGGCTTACCAGGCTGGAGCAGACTATATCGGACTTGGTCCATTCAGGTTCACAACAACAAAAAAAGGACTCTCCCCAATCCTTGGTTTAGAGGGATACAACAGAATCATGGCCTACTGCAAGCAAAAAGATATTTCCATCCCAGTCGTGGCCATTGGTGGCATAACACTTGATGACCTTGACAATCTGAGAGAAACGGGAGTAGACGGAGTGGCAGTATCAGGCTTGATATTGAACTCAGATGACAAAGAACTAACTACAAAATCAATCATAGACACATGGACAAACTGAATATAGGTGGACGTGAGTTTTCAAGCCGACTTTTTATCGGGACAGGAAAATTCAGCTCCAACCGCATCATGAGAGAGGCTATAGAGGCTTCAGGATCAGAAATGGTGACAGTAGCCTTAAAACGTATCGACACCGACAACAGTGAGGACGCACTTCTCACTCATATCCTACGCCCCAATATCCAACTTCTTCCCAACACGTCGGGCGTAAGAGACGCAAAAGAAGCAGTATTTGCAGCCCAACTCGCAAGAGAAGCCTTCGAGACGAACTTCATCAAACTCGAGATTCACCCGGACCCCCGATACCTTCTCCCCGACCCTATCGAGACACTGAAAGCAACTGAGGAATTGGCAAAAGATGGCTTTATAGTCCTCCCCTACATTCAGGCAGACCCGGTGCTTTGCAAACGTCTGGAAGATGCTGGCACTGCCGCTGTCATGCCACTTGCCGCACCCATAGGAACCAACAAGGGAATCGTAGTTAAAGACATGATTGAGATAATTATCGAGCAGAGTTGTGTTCCGGTGGTCATAGATGCAGGATTGGGGGCTCCATCACATGCCGCACAGGCCATGGAGATGGGTGCGGACGCAGTTTTAGTGAATACAGCCATTGCTATTGCTAATGATCCCGTGGCTATGGCAAGAGCTTTCTCAAAAGCAGTCGAGGCTGGACGCGAGGCTTATTGTGCAGGGCTCGGCGTAGTGTCAAATGTAGCTGCAGCCAGCAGTCCCCTAACCTCCTTCCTTGCGTGATGTTTTCTGAAGAATTAGTAAAATACGACTGGGATGAGACCACAAAGAAGATAATGTCGATGACTCCAGCCGATGTGGAAAGAGCTCTCACAAAGAAGCGTCTCGACATCAACGATTTCATGGCTCTCATTTCCCCCGCAGCCGCTCCTTATCTCGAGCAGATGGCCGCTCTGAGCCGACATTACACCCAGGAAAGATTCGGAAAGACTATCTCGATGTATATACCTATGTATATCACCAATTCATGCACAAATTCCTGCGTCTATTGCGGTTTCAACCATCACAATAAATTTGAGCGAGTGGTGCTCTCTATGAGCCAGATTGAAGATGAATGCAAGGCCATCCGGCGTTTGGGGCCATTCGAGAATCTCCTGTTGGTCACTGGGGAAAACCCTAAAGTGGCTGGTCCAGACTACTTGGAGCAAGCCCTCAAGACTTGTCGCCCATATTTCAACAATCTTTCGATGGAAGTGATGCCATTGACAACGGAAGACTACGAACGCCTGACCCATGCCGGTCTGAACGGAGTGGTATGCTTTCAAGAGACGTACAACCGCAACAAGTATAAGACCTACCATCCGGCAGGAATGAAATCCATATTCGAATGGAGATTGAACGGTTTCGATCGTATGGGAATGGCCGGTCTCCACAAAATCGGAATGGGCGTGCTTATCGGGCTTGAAGACTGGCGCACAGACGTCACTATGATGGCGCTTCATCTGCGCTATCTCCAAAA
>CAZIAX010000279.1:1833-2975 GCA_964537745.1 uncultured Sangeribacter sp. | reverse complement strand
GCGTTCAACCATTTAAGGTTACATTGCCTGACTTTGGTGACTACGAATATTACAATACTCGTGCCAACGCACCAGAGTGGCAGATGCTTGATGACGTAAAAAGTACGCTTACAAACATGTTTGGTTACTTCGACGCCACTATGGAGGGCAGCACAAAGTTTGATTTCAACGTAGGCGAGAAGACAGTATATCTCTGCTACCTCTACACAGAAACGACAGAGGGTGGCGAAACGTTTGCATTGGCTGACACTGCTAATCCATTCGTAGTGATAGTGAACGTAGACGGTGAGGAAGTTCAAGTTCCCGCATTCCCTGACGAATTCGAAGTCAAATTGAGCTGCGAAGGACTTAACGTAATTCAAGAAAAAGATGAATTCGAAGGAATGGAAGAGTTCATCATCACAATTGAGGGCACATGTCCGGAAGAATCTCTCACAATGACAATAGAAGTACCGGAAGGTTGGGATGGCTTCGTAGGCCAAACTGACGAAGGTTTCTATCAGGAGGTTGAGCCGCTTAGTACAAGAGGCACTGAAAATCCCGACCTATGGCAGCCTATTTCGGATTTCGAAGAATATGGTTACTCTCGTGGCAACACGTATACATTCAGTGTTGACGGAGAAGAGCATGGCGCATATCTTTTCCTTTACAAGGATGACATGGTGTACGGTTGCACTATCTATGTTGAAGACCTCGTGATGCCTGCAGGCGACGGCGTCGCTACAGTAGACAAGGCAGCTTCTGCAGACTACTATGACATGAACGGCCAGAAGGTGACTAACCCGACCAAGGGTATCTACGTGAAGGTTGTTGATGGCAAGGCTTCAAAAGTTGTAGTTAAGTAAAATCTTGCTTAATCAAACATAATGAAATCTCGGATCGGACTGATCCGAGATTTTTTTTAGTCTTATTAACTTGCATAGACTGATTTTTTTTACTAACTTTGAAAGTTATATGAGACAACTCAAAAAAATTATATGCGACAACTCATATAAAAACAATCATAAAGCTAACAAAATGAAGAAAACATTACTCACTTTCGCTGCCGCAGCTGCCACGGTCTTTACCGGCATGGCAAACGAATACACTTTCGTTTTCGACGGCACAAACGACATGGGAGGCCTTACCCGCCAGACATCCAC
>CAZIAX010000279.1:0-1733 GCA_964537745.1 uncultured Sangeribacter sp. | reverse complement strand
TGGAATGCTCCTATGAAAACTCTTTAGGCACCTGGACTTGGAGCGATACTGAAGGAGCAGAGACTGTGACTTGCTCATGGGTCAACAGCTACTACGCACGCTATATCCACTCAATCAAGGTGGTCTACACCCCCGACCTTGGCGGCAAACAGGCATGCGGTCTATCTTTTGCATATGATGCTGTTGAAGCAGTATTAGGCGAGAGCTTCACTGCTCCTCATCTCTCCAACCCCAACAAACTTGACGTGACTTGGACAAGTTCTGACGAAAATGTAGCTTCAGTAGACCAAGCAGGGAAAATAACACTCATCGGCGGCGGCAAGACTGTCATCACAGCCTCAACCGAAGGCAACGATGAATTTGCTGCAGGCAATGCCAAATATGAATTGGACGTAATCCCTTCAGCTTCCAACATCGCTCAGCTTTTGGAATACGCTCCAGGACTTTATGACCGTGTCAAAGTCAATTTCCCTGCTACAGTGAATTTTGCGAACGGAAGCATCGCTTTCGTGACAGACGCTGAAGGAAACGCGGCTTGCTTCGATGATATCCGCAACCGAAACAGCACATCTACTGCCACTACCACTCTTTACTCTGTAGGACAGGTGATACCTGCTGGATGGATTGCAACAAACGCCACAATCTATGAAAGCGTCATCTGGGAAGGAATACCCTCCAAGCCCACTGAAAAAGTAAGCGTAGAATATCCGAGAGTCACTTCTGTAACACCGGAAGATACAGACCGTGTAGTAATACTTGAAAACGTAACCTTCCAAACACGCACTGCCGAAGGAATGACCAAGGCATACGGCACAACTCCCGACGGAACCACCTATGAATTCCAGGACACATATAATGTAGCAAGTAAAGCTGCAGGCACATATGACGTCACTGGAGTAGTAAGATACTCAAAGAGAGGCTCCACCGTATATTTCTACATTGCTCCGATAGCATACGCCGTAAGTGAGGGCTCATCAGTTGAGTTTGAGGCTGCAGAGGCAGCCGAAGCCCGCTACTACAACCTCCGGGGCGAGGAGATAGCTGAGCCGGAATCTGGAGTTTATGTTAAGGTAGTCAATGGCAAGAGCACAAAAGTAATCAAGAAATAAAAGACATCTTAATGAAACGATCTATAATCTTAGGACTGACAATCGCGTCGATAGCCTGCGTACAGGCTTCGACACCGGTGCAGCCGGTCAAGATGAAAGTTTCCGAAAACAGTCCGAAACAACAATCCGGCACTGTTCTGAAGCAAAAGAGACTTGCCGAAGACATGCTGGTGAAAAGCAACGGAGGGACAGCCATCGTGCGTAACGAGACTCTCGCAGCACCCGGAGCAAGAGGCCTCGGCGCTATGAAGAAAGCGCAAGGCACAGCAAAGAATGGCTACATCCTTTACGAAAACTTCAGTGGCTGGGACGGCAAGTCTAAAGACTGGGTCCCTGACGGCTGGACGGTAGACCACCGAGGCACATGCAAGAAAGACTTCAGTTGGCAACCCGTCACCCCAAACATGTATTATCCAGCCCCAATCGACGGACAAAACTATTTCACCGTCAATTTCGACACAGACCAGGATGAATGGCTCATCAGTCCCAAGTTCGTACCAGAAGAAGACATGCTCCTCTCCTACCACATCCGTCTGATACCAATGTATTTCTACCACACGAAAAACATCGACTGGATAAAGAAGGAGTATGATGGAGACAAAATCCAACTCTACACCTTCCAGA
>CAZIAX010000278.1:0-2998 GCA_964537745.1 uncultured Sangeribacter sp. | reverse complement strand
ATAAAAATACATTTCATATATCATTGATTTTCAGCGATTCTATCGTCAATTTCAGTTATAGCAGTAATGAGACCTCTTGATTGGATGCAAAAATAATGCTATATTTGTAAAAAATATCAACTCCATCGTTGAGAAGGCGATAGATTATCCAATTAAGACTAAGTGTAATGAACTATATATTTGATTTCGACGGCACACTGATGGACACATCATCCGTCATTTTGTCTACCATAAAAGCCACCATCAAAGAAATGGGTCTACCCGAGAAAACAGAGGAGGAATGCCGCTCTATAATCGGTATACGAACCGATGAGGCGGGACGATACCTTTACCCTGACCTTGACATTTCAAATGCCGAATTCGCCAAGGTATTTCGTGCCAACTACGACCAACTCCAGAAAGATGCAAAAGAGAAAACATTCCCAGGAGTTATCGAAACACTCAAGACCCTTAAAAACGATGGACATCGGCTGGCAGTCGCATCCAGCCGTCGGCTTGCTTCGCTGACCGACTACCTCGACAAATTGGGTATAACGGATTGGTTTGACATGATATTGGGTGCTGATAGCGTAACTAAAGGGAAGCCGGACCCTGAACCCGTTCTCACAATACTCAATGCTCTTAATTGGAATGCCGACGACACTCTCGTGGTCGGAGATGCCGATGTAGACATAATGATGGGAAATGCAGCTGGCTGCAAAACTTGCGCTGTAACTTATGGCAACGGATCAATAACATCTCTTAAAGCGGCCAATCCCGACTACATGATCCACGATTTCAAGGATTTACCCATATGATACTTAAACGGCTGATATACATACTCCTCACTGCAACACTTTCCTCTCCCATATATGCAGAAAAGATATCCTCCGAGGAACTGAATGATTCACTTCCCCAATCGACAGCGGAATTGAATGAAGTGGTAGTCAATGCATCTCAGAAAGGGAGGAAAAAACTCAGGGGGGTTACCAACTCGGAGATTATCACCTCTGCAGAACTGAAGAAAGCTGCCTGCTGCAATCTTGGCGAGAGTTTCACTACCAATCCCTCGGTAGATGTGTCATACACCGACGCAGCCACCGGCGCACGCCAGATAAAGCTTCTCGGACTCGGGGGACAATACGTGCAGATGCTCACGGAAAACTACCCCAACTTCCGAGGAGCAGCCTCAGCTTATGGCCTTGGATATATGCCCGGTCCTTGGATGAGCTCAATACAGGTTTCAAAGGGGGCCAGCAGCGTCAAAAACGGCTACGAATCTGTCACTGGGCAAATAAATATCGAGATGCTTAAGCCGCAAAACGACCAGTCACTCTCCCTCAACGCATATGCCAACCATATGGGGAAAGGGGAAATCAACGCCACTGGAAACCTACACTTCGGTGAACGATGGAAAGGTGGACTGCTACTTCATGCCGAGAACTCATTCGCAACCCATGACGGCAACGGAGATTCATTCATAGATGCCCCTAAAATCCGTCAGCTGTCAGGTATGACCCGATGGATTTACCAAGGAGACAGATACGTGATGCAAGCAGGCGTGAAGTTTCTCGACGAACTCAGAGAAAGCGGACAGATCAGCCATCATTCCTCCCACATCAAAGATCCCTATACCATCAGCATCGACACGCGCCGATGGGAGGCTTTCACAAAAAACGCATATATTTTCGACCGAGAGAACTCCGGCAACGTTGCCCTCATCCTTACCGGCTCGCTTCATAATCAGGACTCAAGATATGGCAGACAGTTCTACAACGTAGACCAAAAGAATATATATGCATCATTGATGTTTGAAAAGACTTGGAGTGAGACCCATGCCCTATCGACCGGAATAAGCCTTAACGGCGACTATTACGGGCAGACCATGGATATCAGCCGACAACTTCCAGGAGTGCGACACATTAAGGAAAACGAGACAACTCCAGGCGTGTATGCCCAATACACATTCACGCCTTCTCCTAAGTTTACCGGTATGGCCGGCTTGAGATATGACCATAGTTCGCTATATGGGTCAATGGTCACTCCCCGCCTTCACCTGCGATGGAACCCAATGGATGCCCTGTCGCTCCATGCTTCTGCCGGCAAGGGCTACCGCTCCCCTCACGCTTATGCCGACAACACCTGGCTACTTGCCTCCGCAAGAAGCATAATCATAGATGCGGACCTGCATCAGGAGGAAGCATGGAATTTCGGAGGGGGACTGAGTGGCAAGTTCAATATCGGTTCAGTGGCTTTTGACTGGAACGCAGAGTATTACTACACAAACTTCATTCATCAGACAGTCGTCGACCTTAACATGAATCCTCATGCAGCCCATATAATGGACCTAACAGGAAAATCATACTCTCATTCTGCACTTGCCGAACTCTCAGTGACTCCAATAAGTGAGCTCACACTCACTTTGGCTGGAAAGATGGATGATGTGCGCATCGATTTCGGCCGAGGGGTGGAAGAAAAGCCACTCCATTCGCGCTGGAAAGGGCTCTTCACCGCCTCCTATGCCCCGATGATGGGTCTGTGGCAATTCGATGTGTCGCTCGCCATCAATGGCGGTGGGAAGATGCCGGCATCATATGCCGATAATGACGGACAGCCGGCATGGACCCGGACTTATAAGGCATTTCCACAGCTTAACGCACAAATCACACGCAATTTCCGCCACTGGAGCGTCTATGCCGGAGGAGAGAACCTCACCGGCTACCGCCAGAAAATGCCGGTGGTTGGAGCAGGCGACCCGTGGGGCAACAACTTCGATGCCACCATGGTGTATGGACCTATCGAAGGAGCCATGATCTACGTGGGTTTCAGATACAATATCACGAAATATTAAACGTTAAATTAACATCAACAATATTATACTTTTTTGAATATGAAGAAACTAATATACGCCGCTGCCCTCGCAGCCCTTTTTGCCTCCAGCGCTTTGGCCGAGACAAAAGAAGCAGTCTACACCGTCAATCCGCAGATGAGCTGCCAGAACTGCGAGAACAAGATCAAG
>CAZIAX010000277.1:0-3019 GCA_964537745.1 uncultured Sangeribacter sp. | reverse complement strand
GTCTCAAACCCGCTATCCATTACGACTACCTCGTCATCTTCTGAAAGCAAAGACCTGAAAAAACTCAAAAATGACCACGAAACACTTCTTAGAAAAATTTTATGGAGCATGGGAATGGGACACCCCAGTAGAAAAGATAATTGAAGTTATTCGTTCAGAAAGGACAAATAAAGAACCCATATCCTTTGACTGATGAAGAAAGCCAAATATTCAGGATCTTGAGGGAGAAGAAGTTAAACTTAAACAAGTAACAAGAGGTTGGTCATAAAAAAATAAAAGGCTGCCGTAGCAACCTTTCAGATAGTGTAGTCAAAGAAAAAATCTCAATTTAAACCTTTTGAAAATCTTTTGAGCAAATCCAATCTCATGAGTAATTACAAGATGAAATATATTGAATTTATTAATCAGAAGCAGATTTATAGACCTTAGTAAAGGTGAGAACAGAGGGCGAACCTGAGGATACTTGGCATCTTGTGCGTCGATGAGTATGTTTAGATCCTTGATAATAACCGTCGGCCTCCTTTACAAAACCCGTATCCGAAAGAATCTTCTTTGCATCAGCCGGTTTCTTTTTAGTTATTACCTGTACAACCGGAACATTACCCTCTTCCGATTCATCCATCTTAAAACGTATCTTAGTACCGTCAGAGTAAGAGAAAACTTGAAAGTTCTCTTCAGGAGCTCCCTCTACTAAATTATAATGCTGACAGGTCTGAACCATCTTATTACAATCACGCTCATCCACCAGTATAAGACCAATATAAGTTGGATTACTTATCTTAACCTCAGCAAAAGAGTAAATACTACTTATAAGAATAAATGTAATAATAAATACAATACGCTTCATAGATGTATTAATCTGAAATACCGAATCCTAATATTCTTTTTTTCACGTATACCAAAAAAACATCACTCAATTAACCTTATAGAGAGACTTTCATGGTTTCTTTCGGGAAAAAAGACGCCGAAAAGTACGTAATCCACCAGCTTCATCAGGATGTTCTCTGGCATACTTTCGTTTCTTTATCAAACTGCGCTCATAGTAAATGTGATTTCCCTCATCATCGTAGAAATCGGCTTCCGGATCTTCTTCTGAATTATTAGAGTCACTATTTGCCTCTTCTCCATTTTTATTATCCAATCCTTTATACGGATTCTTTAATCGATCCTTACCCTGTATGGCAACCGCCACACCGACCAACATTCCCAATATGATTATCGTTATGAGGAAGATTATGAATATCTTTACCATCGTGAATTTCCGTTAGTTTGTATATCGTTTTTCTATCTTATTTTCACTTTTTGTCGAGCGCCTCATATTTTGAATGTTGGCTCTTGAATTCCGGTACTATCCGTTTCATGGTCGCAACTATCTGCATATCATCGCTCTCGGGAGCGGTGTCAACCAGGCTGTTAACGTCTTTCTCAACCTCCGAGAACTCATATTCCCTTACCTTGGCAACCTTAATCTTCGGATGGAATGTGGGAACAGTTATCTCCTTGTCATTGAGCACCTCCTCATACAGTTTCTCACCGTCACGCAGACCCGTGTACTCTATCTCCACGTTCTTCGCACCTGAGAGACGTATCATCTTCCTGGCAAGGTCGGCTATCTTTACGGGACTCCCCATGTCGAAGACATATATCTCCCCTCCCTTACCCATCGTGCCGGCCTCTATGACCAGCTTGCAGGCCTCCGGGATGAGCATAAAGAAACGGATAATGTCGGGATGAGTAACCGTCACCGGCCCACCCCTCCTTATCTGTTCCTGGAAAATCGGTATCACCGAACCGTTGGAACCGAGTACGTTCCCGAACCGGGTGGTCACAAACTGGGTCTCGCCATTGACCTTCCCCTCCTTGATGGCTTTGTCAAGACTCTGCACGTAGATCTCACAGATACGCTTCGAGCAACCCATAACGTTGGTGGGGTTTACCGCCTTGTCGGTCGACACCATCACGAATTTCCTCGTGCCGTACTTCACGGCCAGGTCGGCTATTATCCGTGTACCCTCGACATTGTTGACCACGGCCTCGTACGGATTGTCCTCCATCATCGGGACATGTTTGTATGCCGCTGCGTGGAACACATATTCCGGTCTGTACTCAGCAAAGATCCGCTCCATAATCCTCTTGTCAGATATGTCGGCCACAATCGTCTCCGCCTCTATCCCGGGCCAGCGTTCCTTCATCTCGAGACGCACGTCGTGCATCGGTGTCTCGGCCTGGTCCACCAACACAAGACGGGAGGGGGAATACGTGGCTATCTGGCGCACCATCTCCGAACCGATGCTTCCGGCTGCTCCCGTTATCATCACGACATGGCCGTGCAGCAGGTCGGCGGCTGCCTTCATGTCCACCTCGATCTTCTCACGCGGAAGCAGATCCTCCACGTTGACCTGATGTAGATCCGAAAGACTCAGATCCTCCTTACCGTCCCATTCCCGGGCCTGAGGCATCACAAGTATCTTCACACCCGTTTCGATCAGACTGTTCACCAGATCCTCCTTCTCGCGGAGATAATCCATCATCAGGGGTGAGACTATCAGAGTACGGACCTGATTGCGACGCATGATTTCCGGGAGCTTCTCCGAGAACGGGTACACCTTCACACCCATGAGCATACGGTGCTCCATGTCGGGATCAGAAGAAACGAACCCCTCGAGCGTATAGGGGGAGTCTGAACTTGAGCGTATGTTCTTCGCGAGAGCTACTCCACCTGATTTGACTCCAAGAATATAGGCACGCTGGGAATCTGGCCGTTTGGAAGCCTGCTCGAAGATGGTCTTTACCCACACGCGGACCGTCCACATGAAAGCCACCACGAAAAGACCCATCAGTATGATGTCGGCATAGCCGAACTCCACGAGCCAAGACTGCGAACCGCACAACCAGAGCACGGCAGCCGCCAACACCACAGCCAACACCACAGCAGCGCCGATGCGCAGCAGATCGGAGAAGGAGGAATAGCGCATCACACCGTCATACGTGTGGAACAGGCGGAAAGCCACCACGAAAC
>CAZIAX010000276.1:0-3020 GCA_964537745.1 uncultured Sangeribacter sp. | reverse complement strand
TGACCCTCGTCAGCGAGAGCATCACCGCCTGGGAGACCGACATGGTGAGCCACGACGCCACTTCGCGCGAGTATGTCATTGTGGAGTCCACACCGGGAGGCCTTAAGCAGGCCATCGCTGATGCCGGCAAAGACTACAAGAAACTGAAGAACTTGAAAATTATTGGCGAAGTAGATTCTCGCGACTTCTACTTCATGCGCGATGAGATGGACGCGCTTCAGGCACTCAACCTTAAGGAAGTCAAGATTCAGGCATTCGGCAACGAACCCATCTACAACCTCGCCTGCAATGAAGACCAGATTCCTCCAAGTGCTTTCTATAATAATGCCACTGCTTCTGGAAAGAAAAGTCTTACAAGAATAATTCTCCCGGATAAGTTGAAATCCATAGGAGCACGAGCTTTCTATGGATGCCAGAACCTGACAGGATCATTGATAATTCCAGAAGGTGTAATCGATATACAGCAAGGTGCTTTCTTTCAATGCAAATCGCTTACGGGTTCACTTTCCCTACCTTCTACATTAAGATTCATTGGCAACTCTCAACACGACAACGGAGAGTTCAGCGAAGATAAAGATGAAGCCCTCGACTATTATAATGGAGTCTTTTCCGATTGCGGATTTACGTGTGAACTCATAATTCCTGACAATGTGGAATTAATACGCGGATCTGCATTTGGTGGCTGCAAAGGATTCTACGGCAATCTGCGTCTCCCTTCAAAACTTAAAAGAATAGGATGGAGAGCTTTCTTCATGTGTCTCAATCTTACTGGCTCGTTGGAAATCCCACAAGGTGTGACTGACATTCCCGAGGAAGTCTTCACCAATTGCGGATTCGATGGTAATCTTATACTCCATGATGGAATCGCATCAATAGGGATGGGAGCCTTCCAAGGTTGTCATTTCAAAGGGGAACTTGAACTTCCAAAGAACTTGGCAGTCATCAACGACAATGTCTTCAATGGTTGTGATTTCTCTGGAGAGCTCACGCTTCCGAAAGGACTTGTCACTATCGGTGACAAAGCATTTGCTTACAATTGGCGCCTGATGGGAACGCTCGAATTTGCAGAGGGACTCATCACAATTGGCGCCGGAGCATTCGCCCACTGCCGCAGCCTTGAGGGTCTTGTGTTCCCCGAAAGCCTTGAGAACATTCGCTACGAAGCAAGTTATTATGAAGATGGAGGTGCTTTCCAAGGATGCTATGGCATCGGCAAGATGGTGAGCAAGAGTACAATTCCCCCTTATATCCAGCAAGGTGCTTTCGATGGAGTATCGAAAGACAACTTTACCCTTGAGGTGCCGGAGACTGCACTCACTCAGTATCGGACTGCCGTAGGCTGGTGCGACTTCAAGCGCATCGCAGCCCACCATGAGCTGGTGTGCCGCCCGTCAGTGGCTTGCGCACTCAGCACAGAGCATAAGCAGCCACTCGTGGTGGATGCAGAAGGAGACTGGGAGTTGGAGTCTAAACCTGATTGGTGCGAGCTGTCGCAGAATTCGGGCAGCAAGAAGAGCGAGATCACACTTACCATCAAGGCCACCTCTGCCGATGATGTCCGCGAAGGGGATGTGGTGTTCCGACTCAAAGGAAAAGACTACACCCACAGCTGCCATGTGACACAATACGGGTATGAATACGGTGAAGACCAGTATCTGACACTCCAGAAAGCTTCCAAAGGAAACAACGGAGGCATCAACATCGTGATTGTCGGCGACGGCTACGACGCCAAGGACATCGCAAGCGGCGAATATCTCAAGGATATGAAGATGCAGGTGGAAAATTTCTTCGGCATCGAGCCTTACACTACCTACCGCGAATACTTCAACGTCTACACCGCCTTCCCTCTCTCTACCGAGACCGGAGTCGGATCAGTTAATACTATCCGCTACAACCGATTCAGCACTACCTTCACCGGTGGCGTCGGCCTCAAGTGTGACTACGACGAGCTGACCAATTACGTGCTGAAGGCTCCGACTGTGAATGGCGGAAACATAGACCAGACACTCGTCATCGTCGTCCCCAACAGCACTGACTATGGCGGCATCTGCCAGATGTGGGAATCGGGCTACGCCATCGCGTTCTGTCCCAAGAGCGACTACGGGTATCCGCTCGATACCCGCGGCGTAATCCAGCACGAGGCAGGTGGTCATGGATTCGGCAAACTCGCCGACGAATATATCTACCACAACGCATTTATCGATGCTTGCGGTTGCACATGCTGCGGACACGACGATGCCATCAACGCAGCTAAATCCTTGGGATGGTATGACAATATCTCACTCACCGGCAAGATGCACGAGGTAGGTTGGAGCCATCTCATCTTCGACCCTCGCTACAGCGACATCGTGGATATATTCGAAGGGGGGTACATGCACAACCGCGGAGTCTTCCGCTCTGAGCAGAACAGCTGTATGAACAACGACATCCCCTACTACAGCACCATCAGCCGCGAGAGCATCGTAAGGCGCATCAAAAGCTATGCCGGCGAATCATTCGATTTCGAGGAGTTCGTAGCCCTCGACAAGCGCAACGCCTCGGCCGCCACCCGCAGCTTCGGCTCATCCTCGGCAAACGCCTCCCAGCGCTCCCTCCCTCCTGTTATCCACAAAGGGAGACCTCTCTAATGAGCAACTGAAGACTGAAGACTAAAGACTGAAGACTAATATGAAACACAATATAAAATCATTAGCAAGCGTTCTATTCTTAGCCTCGGTGCTCGCCTCATGCACCGACGGCCAGAACGAACCCATATCAACAGAGGCCAACGGGAAAACGGAAATGAAGTTCACGCTGAGCCATCCCTCGCAGACTCGCGCCACCGACACCGCCTTTGAGAAAGGCGATGCCGTGGGGCTATATGTGGCGGAGGCTGCCTCCCCTCTCGAGATAGCAGGCAACACGGTCAACAATGAGCTCCTTACCTTCTCAGGCTCCGCCTGGAATGCAACCCGCAAGCTCTACTGGGACAAGGGTGTCTACAACGTCTACGCCTACTATCCGCGTCTCGACCAAGTGAC
>CAZIAX010000275.1:0-3023 GCA_964537745.1 uncultured Sangeribacter sp. | reverse complement strand
ATCCAATGGAGGTGGTATCTTGCCAAGGACCTTGACAATCTCAACACCTTATTATATATGTTGGGCGACATCACTCCCCAGCACGACAGCAAACTTCAGATGCTTTTAGAGATAATAAGGGGGAAATTTGCCAAACCAATCAACGGACAAAACCGAAAAGTAATAGTCTTCACGGCCTTTTCCGACACCGCGCAGTATCTCTACGACAACTTAGCTCCACTAATAAAGGAAAAGACAGGACTGAATACAGCCCTTGTTTCCGGCGATATTGAGGCTCGCTCGACATTGAAATTGCGGGAGAAGTTGGACTTCAACAAAGTATTGACACTATTCTCTCCAGTTTCAAAAGACAGGGCGACACTTTACCCCAACATAAAGGAAGATATAGACGTATTGATAGCCACCGACTGCATCTCCGAAGGCCAGAACCTCCAGGACTGCGACTATCTCATCAACTACGACATACACTGGAATCCAGTGCGGATAATCCAGCGGTTTGGACGAATCGACAGGATTGGTTCGAAGAACGAGAAGATACAATTGGTCAATTTCTGGCCCGACATGGATCTTGACGACTATATCAACCTCAAAGGGAGAGTCGAAGCGAGGATGAAGGTATCAGTGTTGACTGCCACCGGTGATGACAATCCCTTGACTGTAGAGGAACAAGGGGACTTGAAATATCGTCGCGACCAGTTGGAACGGTTGAAGGAGGAGGTGGTGGACATAGAGGAGATGAACACAGGCGTGTCGATAATGGACTTAGGTCTGAATGAATTCAGGCTTGACCTCTTGGAGTATATGCGGAGTGGCGTAGATATAGAGCATACCCCCATGGGACTTCACGCCTTGACCACAGCCCGGAAAGATGCTCCGCTGGGGGTGATATTCGTATTGAAAAACCGGAACAACGACATCAACATCGACAAGAAGAACCGTTTGCATCCATTCTACATGGTGTATATATCCATGGAATCAGAAGTATTAGTTGACCATCTTGATCCTAAGGGGCTGCTGGACAGAATGAGGAAGTTGTGCAAAGGAAAGTCGGAGCCGATTGCTGAATTGTGCCGAAGGTTTAATGGTGAGACTCGGGATGGTCAGCGGATAGGGACATACTCCCGACTTCTTGGGGATACGATTTCATCGCTGATCAAGGTCAAGGAGTCGAGTGATCTATTCTCGTTTTTGGACGGGGATAGTGGGGCTATGTTTGGGAATGAAGTAAGGGGATTGGATGATTTTGAGTTGATATGTTTTTTGATAATTCGATAAAATATGTTAGGGTTACCATCTACCACAGAAGTTAGGAAGGCATTGCCTAAGGCGGGACTCTTTAGGCAATTTGACTGGAAAGCATCGCAACGTGAGAGTTTCGATGCGGAAGTGTCGCGTCTTGACTTTGTGAACTGGATTTCTCCTCGGACGGTGCCGGCTATTGCTGTCGGCAACGAGGTCAAGGAGATATTTGTGGTGGAGGTATCGCTCAAGCGACGGGTATTTGATATCAAGAATATTGAGTTGCTTGGGAAGAGCATACCTCAGAAGATAGTGTATTTGCTGCGGTATGAAGACGAGGCCATTCTCGCTGTGTACCATACAAAGCTCTTTGCAACTTCTTGGATGGTGGTTGAGGATGTGGGGTTGTCACTGACTGGGCTTAACCTTGATGCTGTTTGGGAGAATATTGTATCTTCGATTGGGCAGTTTTCGGTGGAGGATGATAAGACTCTTACGGAGCAGATTAAGGTTGAGGAAGAGCTGGGGAAGTTGGCTAAGCAGATAGCGGAGTTGGAGAGGAAGATGAGGATGGCGAAGCAGCCGCGGAGGAAGAGGGAGATATTTTTGGAGTTGGAAAGGCTGAGAAATGGAGGGGGAAGTTAGGGGGAGACGGCACTTGTGCTCACTTTGTTCGCACCACAATCGGGTTCTTTTGTGGAGCAATCGAAAAAGTTAGGGGGAGACGGCACGGCGGAGGCGAGGACGCCTCCATTCCACGGCTACGCAGTAGGGGTCTTGAGGGAAATTAGAGTAATAATAATTAAATACGATATGGAGAGAGTTCGGATGAGGAGTTTGGATGCGGTGGAGGGGAATGTCGGAAAGATAGCGGCGTTGTTTCCACAGTGCGTCACAGAGAGGATTGGGAAGGATGGGAAACCTGAGCTTGCAATCGACTTTGACAAGTTGAGGGAAGAATTGTCGGAGGATATTCTTGATACTGGGGAGGAACGGTATCAGTTTACTTGGCCAGACAAGCGTGCCGCATCGCGTCTTGCCAATACACCCATACACAAGACACTGCGTCCGGACGTTGATGCATCCGTTAACTTTTGGAATACTCAGAATCTCTATATCGAGGGAGACAATCTTGATGTGCTTAAAGTTCTCCGGGAGAACTATCTTGGCAAGGTCAAGATGATCTACATTGACCCTCCCTATAATACAGGGAATGACTTTGTGTATAATGATGACTTTGCACAAGGCAAGGATGTATACGAGGCAACCAGTGGTCTCTTTGACGAAGAGGGAAACCAAGTTCTTGATCCGATGCAGCGGAATACGGAGAGCAATGGTCGCTTTCACACGAATTGGCTCAATATGATATATCCACGCCTGAAAGTAGCTCGAGACTTGCTTTCTGAGGATGGGGTTATCTTCATTTCTATGGATGATAATGAACAAGAAAATTTGAGAAAGGTATGCGACGAGATATTTGGGGCACAAAATTTCATTGCTCAACTTATATGGGAAAGAGCTTTTGCACCGAAAAATGATGCGAAATTTATCTCCAATAGCCATGATTATGTGGTATTGTATGCACGTGATATAAATTGCTTCAAAATAGGACGGTTGCCAAGAACAGCAGAGGCTGATGCTCGCTATTCAAATCCAGACAATGATCCGAGAGGAGTTTGGCAGTCTGATAATCTAACAGTTAAAACCTATTCACCATCTGGTGATTATCCCATAACCACGCCCTCTGGGCGTGTTGTAGAGCCTCCAGCAGGACGCTGCTGGAG
>CAZIAX010000274.1:1690-3029 GCA_964537745.1 uncultured Sangeribacter sp. | reverse complement strand
ATAAATGATTAATTATTAATGATAAATTATAAGTGATGAGAAAATTTATCATCACAGCACTTATCGCGGGCGCGACTTTTGGAGCCGTAGCCCGCGATTTAGTGATTCTGCATACTAATGATACGCATTCGCTGATACTGCCTGACAATGACGGCAGGGGAGGCGTGATGCAGCGCAAGGCAGTCATCGACTCTGTGAGGAAAGTCAACAAGGATGTGCTTCTCATCGATGCCGGCGACAAGGTGCAGGGTACGCTCTATTTCAAGTTCTTCAAGGGTGACGTGGAGTATCCGCTCCAGAATATGCTTGGTGTGGATATCGCTATCCTCGGAAACCATGAGTTTGACAATGGTCTGCAGGCTCTCGCCGACAACGAGCGCAAGCTGAAAGCTGACCGACTCTCCACCAACTATGACTTCGCGGGAACTCCTGCGGAGGGTCTTTACAAACCCTACGTCATAAAGAACATAGGGGGCAAGAAAATCGGTTTCATGGGACTGAACATTGACCCTGAATCAATAATCTCGCAGGCCAACTACGAGGGGATGGGTTTTAAGAATGTCATAGAGAGCGCCAACAACACAGCTGCGTTTCTGAAAGACAAGAAGAAATGCGACCTGGTAGTGGCTGTGACCCATATCGGATATACGAAAGGGAATGACAAGACCACTGACCCGGAACTGGCCCGCGCTTCCAAAGACATCGATATCATAATTGGCGGACACAGTCATACACTCATCGACCCTAAGAATCCTGAGAAATATCCGAGTATCGTGGATAATGCCGAAGGACGACCTGTGCTGATAGTGCAGACTGGAAAGTCTGGCAAGTACTTGGGTCAGATACGCGTCGATCTCGACCGCCTGAAGAGCACAACACCGGCTGACTACGAATACTCACTGATAGAGGTTACCGACAGATTCCCGGAGGAACGTCTTGACCCAAAAATCAAGCAGTTCCTTCAACCCTTCACGGATTCTCTTGAAAACGTGAAGAATGATGTGATTGGCGTTGCGGCCCAGGATTTCATAAATCAGGGGCGCACAGGTGCCTTCCCGAACTGGACAGCAGATTTCGGAAGCTGGTATGGCAATCTCGTTCTCGACTCACTTCGACAGAGCGATCCGACAGTGCCTCACCTTGACTTCGCCATCATGAATGTGGGAGGTATACGCAATCCTATCCCGCAGGGGAAAGTGACGGCGGGACATATCCTCAGCACCTATCCTTTCAGCAACAGATTCGTCATCATGCGCATCAAGGGACAGGATATCATCGAGACGCTGAAAGTGGCCGCCAGCAAGGGTGGGGAAGCTGTGAGCGAGGAAGTGACTGTGGT
>CAZIAX010000274.1:0-1590 GCA_964537745.1 uncultured Sangeribacter sp. | reverse complement strand
CGGCGGTGCTTTTGGGTATCGTCGGCGTCATTATGCTTTTGGGTGGTTGCTCTGGTGGGCATACGGCTGCTGAGACAAGCGATTCTCTCCAGGGGGAGCACTTGGATTCCTTGCAGTCGGAGCACGATATCTCCGCTGACGCCCGGCAATGGTCAGACTCTATACTTGCCACAATGACTATCGAGGAGATGGCCGGGCAATTGATAATGCCGGCTGTCTTTTCGGATGCCGGCAAGCCCAACCTCAAGCTAATACGACAGTATGTCACAGACTGCCACGTAGGGGGGCTTGTGCTTCTCAAAGGCTCAATTCCTGACGCAACGATGATAGCCGATACCCTGAGGAGCTTAATGCGGATTCCGGCATTTATTGCTATCGATGCCGAATGGGGACTATCAATGCGTCTTGAAGGTGCTCCGGAGTTTCCGCGCAACGGCCGCATATCTCCGACAGCGGATGAGGAGGATATGTTTGACTACGGTGCTGAACTCGCTCGCGAATGCCGCGAGATAGGCATCAATATGGTGTTAGGACCGGTGCTCGACGTGCTTCCTGATGTGGGGACAGGTTCCGGCATAGGATCTCGCAGTTTCGGGAGTGACCCTAAAAGAGTGGCGGAATTAGGTGTGGCTTACTCGAAAGGAGTGGAGTCGGGAGGAGTGATAAGCGTCGCCAAGCATTTTCCTGGACATGGGTCGGCAGATGCAGACTCCCACAAACGACTGCCGGTGGTGGGGAGCACACGTCAACAACTTGAATCTCATGACCTTCTCCCTTTCCGCGACTACATCAGCAACGGAATGAGTGGGCTTATGGCAGGGCATCTCTTTGTGCCGGCGCTGGATGAGAAGGCGGTACCAGTGACAGTCTCGGAGAAGATACTGACGGAGTTTCTAAGGCAAGAGTTGGGGTTTGAGGGACTTATAGTGACCGATGCCATCAACATGGCCGGAGCTGACGGATATACGGCGGCCGACGCCATAATGGCTGGCGCTGACATAGTGCTTGCACCCTCGGACACCAAAGCCGAGATCTCCGGGATAATAGATGCAATAAGGAGCAGCCGGATGCCGATAGGAACACTGCGCGACCGGGTGAGGAGAGTGCTGTTTTATAAATATATGTCGGCAAGAGGAAAAAAAGAGACTGGAAAAATAGACTTATCTGATGAGGCGGAGAGAATTATTAAACTTTTACGCTGACAGATTGTTTCTCTAATAAAAGAGTGATAGAAATAACAAATAGTAACCAAATTTAATAAATTAAATAAATTTAGAAATTATGACTATTGAATCAATCGGAACTTGGGCCGGCGAAGTCTACAAGGCCCTTGAGACCAATCCCACCAACGGACTTGGCATGAAGAGTCTTAAGAAGGCAACGAAACTCAAGAAAGACGAACTGATGGCAGCTCTTGGCTGGCTCGGTCGTGAAGGAAAGATCTCCCTCTCTGAGAATGATGAGGAAATCGTAGTGACACTTGTATAATAATACATAATGAGATTAAAAAAAGTCTCGGGAGGCGTATGCTTTCCGAGATTTTTTATTTGTTTGATTTTTGAGTTTTGGAAAATTTGCATTAACTTTGCA
>CAZIAX010000273.1:0-3067 GCA_964537745.1 uncultured Sangeribacter sp. | reverse complement strand
AGGGCACTTCCATCTCCGAAGTGTTAACTCCAAGGGCATGCTCATCAAGTTCGGCGCGACCCGTCTTGCGCGCCACGTTACGTACTTCCGGAACACTGAGGATGAGACGCTCGGCTGCCATCCCCATGCTGTCGCTCTGCTCAAGAGATACTCCCGGCATGGCACTTACATTTATTGTGAAACTACCCTCATTGAATCCAGGCAAGAAACTCCTGCCGAGAGTAAAGAAAACAGCTATAGATGCCACAAAAAGCATTCCCACACCAATTATCCATGGTCGCGGCTTTGCCAATACCTTGTCGAGACCTCGGGAATAATGCTCACGAAGCCAACTGGCGGTCTTGGGTTCCTTGTTTAATTCCTTATCTTCTTTCTTACTGTCGCCTGCAAGGAGATAACTACAAAGCACAGGAGTCAAAGTCAGAGCTACAACAGTAGAGGCGGCAAGTGCTACTATAAATGCTATTCCAAGAGGTTTGAGGAGGCGCCCTTCGATTCCACTAAGGAAGAACAAGGGAATGAATGACGCAATGATTATAAGCGTTGAATTCAGGATGGGCTTGCGCACCTCTCTCGATGCTTCATAGACAACCTTGATCACCGGCAATCTGGATTCTCCCTGCCTTCTCGCATTTTCACGAAGACGCTTGTAGACATTTTCAACGTCGACAATAGCATCATCTACGAGCGAGCCTATAGCGATAGCTATTCCACCAAGCGTCATCGTATTGATAGTGAATCCCATATAGTAGAGAGCAATCACAGAAATCAATATAGACAAAGGTATGGCAACTACAGATATCACTGTGGTCCGAAGGTTCATCAGGAAGAAGAAAAGAACAATGATGACGAAGAGCGCGCCTTCGAGCAGAGACTGCTGAAGATTGCTTACAGAAGTCTGGATGAATTCGCTCTGATTGAATATATCAGTGTCTATTTTCACACCGGCTGGCAATGAAGGACGAAGATTCTGAAGTTCTTTATTTATTTCTTCTGTCAATTCAATAGATCCAGCCCCTGGTTGCTTCGTTACAGTAACCAATACGGCTGGCTGAGTCCGGAGAGTTGCAGTGCCAATCTTAGGTGTCTTCGGGCCAATTTTGACGTCTGCTATATCCGACAACTTGACAGGAACTCCCGACTCTGCCTTTACAGCGGCATCTCCCAACTCCTCGGCTTTTTGAGTAGAAATGACACCTTTTATCAGATATTCATTGCCATATTCATAAGATATGCCTCCGGAAGTGTTGACATTCATATTTTCAGTCGCGTCTGCCACATCGGAAAGCGACACTCCATAATGGCGCATCTTCTCAGGATAGAGTAAAATCTGATATTCCAGTTCTTCACCTCCTATGACAGATACTTGACTGACTCCCGCGAGCGACAGCAAACGCGGACGGATGGTGCGGTCAGCAACGCTGCGGAGTTCTCCAAGTGAGATATCATTGGCTGTAAGACCGATAATCATAATTTCGCCAAGAATTGAAGATTGAGGACCCATCACCGGAGTTCCTACATTAGAAGGGAGGCTCCCTTCTATGCCCGACAATCTTTCGCTGACCGTCTGGCGAGCGCGGTATGGGTCGGTGCTCCAATCGAATTCGACCCACACGACTGAAAAACCAGTAGCTGAGCTTGAGCGAACACGTCTTACACCGGATGCTCCATTGACAGCTGTCTCGATGGGATACGTCACTACCTTTTCCACTTCTTCCGGAGCCAAACCGGACGCCTCGGTCATTATCGCTACAGTAGGAGCATTAAGGTCTGGGAAAATGTCTATTTCCGTGCGTACAAGCACAAAAAGGGCCGCTATGATAGTGGCACAAGCTGCCAACAGAACCACCAATCTATTTGATAGCGACCAATTGATTATCTTATTCAGCATGATGGCTATGGATTAATGGTTATGAGTATGTCCTGGAACAGCTGTGGCCGATGTCTCAGCCATTCTTACGATTTGAGCACCTTTCACCACTACTTCTTCTCCGGGATGAAGTCCAGAGATTACCTCAACCCTCTTGCCGTCGGATGCTCCTAAAGTGACCACATGCTTAAGGTAGTGGCCGTCGCCATGAGTGACATAGATGCATTTGTTGCCATTTATCTCAACAATCGCTTCTTTAGGAATAGAAAGCACCTCCTGGCGCTCTCCTGACTTAAGGTAGATTTCCGCAAAGGCGCCGGGTGCAACCTTCCCATTGTTGCCAAAGGAGAAATATACAGGAATATATCCATTATCTGATACAGCACTTCCTACGTTTGAGATAAGACGCCCACCTAAGTCTTCAAGAACAAAAACCTCTTCCGACGATGAGGGTCGGAAATTGGCGGTTTTCACACCGGCAAGCCGATTGATATATTTTTCAGGCACATCAGCTCGGAGCGTAAGGCTCGTGTTGCCGCTTACCACCGCTATGCTTTGTCCTATCTCAACATATTCGCCTGTCTTAGCAAGAAGCTGGGTTATGACGCCAGCCTTTGGAGAATTTACCGTGGCACTACCCTGCTTTGAAATTTTCACAGTTGCCTCAGCCTCTTCATACGTACGAAGGGCATTATTATATTCCTCCGTGCTTACGATGCCATCTTCATGAAGAGGCCTTAATCGGTCGAGTTCCCTTTTGGCTGCATCGCGCGCGGCAATGGCCTGCACTGTAGGGTCTCCCCCTTGCACTTTTGAGGCAGAGATGGTTCCTATGGTGGCGCCTGCTCCAACCTTTACTCCTACATTGATATTTGGAGAAAGAGTCAGGATACCGCTTCGGGTAGCGGACGCCACTCCTTCATCCGAAGCTTTGGATTCTATCCTGCCTGAGACAATAGTCACTTCGGCAAATGCCGAGGGGACAATCTTCTCAGCAACCACACCGAATTTTTCAGCCTGCTCCTTCTTCAACTCTATCAGAGCACCATGATCATGACCTTCAAGGCCATCATGATCATCATGCTCTCCTTCGTGGTGGTCATGGTCTTCATTTTCATGGTCATGGTCTTCGTGATCATGACCATGGTCTTCGTGATCATGACCATGGTCTTCATGGTGCTCAGTTTCTTCATCATG
>CAZIAX010000272.1:0-3085 GCA_964537745.1 uncultured Sangeribacter sp. | reverse complement strand
CCTCAACCTTTGAGGGGATTGATTGTTGTAGTGGTAATGATGTTAATGTTATAAATAAGAAAACTATGAAGACAATCAATCAGTTTGCAGTAGGCGCAGCACTTCTTTTTGGCGCCGCCTCACTCTCTTCCTGCTCTGAGGAAAACAATGCAATGATCGGCACTTGGAGTTCTTCAACTCCTGAGGTTGTGGTCCCCGCTATCGAGGGTGCTACTTCAGCTACCGCCATCACTACCTTTGAATTCAGCGAGGGAAGTGAGAAGAGCAATGGTCCGGTCAAGATGACCAAAGACTACACAGTTGCAGCCACTGACTCAGTCGGCAACGCAGTCAACTATACAGTTAAGGCTTCCGTAGAGGGTAAGTGGACCCGCGAGGAGAAGGGTGATGATGACTATTTCCTTTCTTTCGACCAGAATACTCTTGACGTAGCCGGCACAGACGCACCCGACGGACTGGGCGCAGTGACAGCCAATTTCCTTGGCAGCCTTGCTCAGTATCAGAAGATTGAGGATGTTGATGTGACTAAGGACGGCAGCGTTCTCAGCTTTGAGCTTGACAACCAGAAGCCCGACGTAAAGCTCACGTTTACGAAAGTTAAGTAAGGCTTAAGTTGTAAGGCTTGAGTCTTTAGATTAAAAATCCGATTCCCCATCGAGGGGAATCGGATTTTTACTTATGCCCGCTGGGAAGCCGGCACTCCATACTAACGAACTACAGGCTTCATTATGAAGGAGAAGCTGTATTCGCCGTAGGGGAGCATGTATTCGGGGCGAGGGAGGGCACCCCAGCTGTTGACACACCCGAGACCCATCTGGGCCTTGTCGATGCAGATGTTGGTGAAGTCAGACTTCTTGACAAGGGGTCCGTGGCTGTGGGGAGTGCGGTCCTTGTTCGGATAGTCGTCGAGGCTGTCGATGCTGTAGTTGAGAGCAGAGATGGAGAAAGGCTCCATTGCCTTAAACTCCAGACCGTTACCAGCAGAGTTGAGCTGCTTCCAATAGCGGACGTCGGTTTTGGTGCCTGTCTCCTGCGGACGGATATAGGGATAGAATTGGTCGGCTACCTTCTGATTGTAAACCCCAAGGAAAGTGGAGTGATTGCGGTCGGCATAGTTCTCTATCGGACCGCGGCCATAATATTCGATGGCATCAAATTCCTCCGGCATCTGCATCTGCATGCCGAAACGGAAGATATTGCTGACGTCGGCTCCTTCTGTAGGCGTGAAGCTTTCCGCAACCGCCAGGTAGCCATAGGCATCAATCTCATAAGTTATGCCAAGTGTACCTTTCACCCCAGGCATATCATATTTCGCTGACACCACGACTACTCCATCCTTTTCTGAATGCTCAAGGGAGGTTAGCTTAATCTCCGGCTTGCGCCATGCCTCGTATTTGCGCTGGAGTCCTGCTCCGAAGTCATTGTCGGTCGGAGCGCGCCAGAAGTTGGGGGTAAGTTGACCACCTTCAGCCAAGAAATTCATTCCATCGACTTCAAATTTCGTCATGAATCCGGTATGTTTGTTAAACTCAATTTTGAAGTCTTCTCCTTTGACGGTCAGGAAATTGACATGGTTGGTGATGACCTTGGGATCTGCAGCTTTATTGTTTTTGCCGGCAAAGATGTTATCATTCTTCAGTTGCATAGCCCCTGTCGGCATTGAGACTTCGAGCTGGTCGCGTGCCACGGCATAACCTGCTGGCAGAAGTCCGTCGGTCTCCTTAAGTGTATAATCCACATTGAGGAGCCACTCCCCTTCGTCGGAGATTTTGCCGTAGGGGATATTTATCTGGGCAGTCTCGCCGGGAGCAACGTTGATGTCGGAGATGGTACCCTTGCGGACAGGTTTGCCGTCGTGGATGAGTGTCCATTCGAGGTTTACGTCGGAAAGATCGCGGAAGAAGTTCTCGTTGTAGACATTTACGTTGCCGCTTTTGATGTCGGCGGGTGTGGTCCAGATATTCTGGTAGAAATAGCGCACCTCGTCGGCGTGCGGGTTTGGAATGCGGTCGGGACTTACCACTCCGTTGATACAGAAGTTGTTGTCGCTGGCATCGTAGTCGTTGAAATCGCCGCCGTAGGCGAAGTATTCCACACCGTTCTCATCTTTCACGCGGATACCTTGGTCTACGAAGTCCCATATGAAACCACCCTGCAGGCTTGGATACTTGCGGATAAGGTCCCAGTATTCCTTGAAGCCACCCATCGAATTGCCCATTGCGTGGGCATATTCGCATTGAATGAGGGGCTTGGGGCTATTGGGATCCTTGCCCCATGCTTCCATACCTTCATAGCCGTAATACATCGGGCAGAAAATATCGGTCTTTCCATCATGGCGAGCCTGCTCATACTGAGTGGCACGGGATGGGTCGAATTTCTTCACCCAGTCGTAGGCATCCTCGAAGTTGGGGCCGTAGCCGGCCTCGTTGCCGAGGCTCCAGAAGATTACAGAGGGATGATTGAAGTTGCGGATCACGTTGCGCTGGTTGCGTTCCTGATGTGCCTTGTGGAAAGCGGGATTCTTAGCCAAGGTCTTGTCCTTGTATCCCATACCGTGGCTCTCCACGTTTGCTTCAGCCACAACGTATAGGCCGTAGCGGTCGCAGAGCTCATACCAGAGTTCATCGTCAGGATAATGGCATGTGCGCACGGCATTCATGTTGAGCTTCTTCATGAGCTGTACATCCTCGAGCATGCGCTCGGGGCTCACCACGTAGCCCCCGTCGGGGTCGAGCTCGTGGCGGTCGGCACCCTTGAAGAGGACTGGTTTGCCGTTGACGAGTATCTGGTTGCCCTGCAGCTCAATCTTGCGGAAACCGACGTTTACGGGCACCACCTCGTCGTTGCCCTCCATTGTGGCGGTGAGGGTGTAGAGATATGGAGTCTCTGCGGTCCACTTATTGGGGTTGGCGACATTCATAGATGTCTTGCCAGACTTGTTAGTTGTGGCAGTGGCAACTGTGTTTCCTTCGGCATCGGTAAGCGTGAGAGTCACCGGTTTGTTGGCAGTGAGCGAAAGGTCGATGTCGAGGGTGCCGTCGGTATAGTTGTTTGTGAGGTCGGGAGTCACACGGATGTCGGCGAT
>CAZIAX010000271.1:0-3086 GCA_964537745.1 uncultured Sangeribacter sp. | reverse complement strand
CCGACAACCTTTTCAGGACTCGTCAAAGGTATCTTGAATTGATACCATACTGCATCCTGACGTTTGCCATCGCGTGTAGGGATACTCGTCACCTGCTTGTCGGTCACAAAGTTCTTGCCAACCACGAGATCTTCTGGTCGGATGGACACACGATATTGGAAATAACGCTCATACTCATTCAGAGTGTTGTCTTGGTTGATGTCTTCCACATCAGGCACAGCTCGGCTCGACTGATACTGTGGGTTGGGACTCTGGTCGGGCGAGAGTGAGTTTCCTTCCACTCCGTTGTAATGCTTGTAGCGGTCAAGGATGGAAGTGTGCTGAGCGTCGTAATAGTCTGAACGGAAGAAATGATAGTTGTCGCCAGCAGGGTCGTTGAAGACAGATAGAGGGTCATCCTGCATTTTGGTGATAGCATCCCCTGAGAGACGTGTGCGGAGAGTCTCTACGAAATTTGAGTAAGTTGGGAAAGAGAATTCCTCTTCTGTTGGTATGCCGTCAAGGCCTACGTCCTGGAGCAGACGCGCATCGGGTGCATTCTCGAAGGCATATGTCAGTGAGTTCTGCTTGGAAACTTTACCCCATACTGTCTCCTCAATGAAATCCTGGTTTCCGTCTACCGGCAGACCGTTCTCATAGCTCTTCATGCCATCTTTCAGAATATCCTCCGACACTTCTCCAAAATTGAAATATAGGTCACCTCCAGGATTTGTAGGTGCTTTCTCATCAAGGAAAGGATCGAGAAGCCAGAACTGTAGGTATTCTACATTGGAGGTCTCAAAGTTGGAGTTTTCCATCTTACGCATGATGCCACCCCAACGCTTTTCGGGATTGAGCAGATAGCCTTCAGAGTCAATGTTCTCGGCATCTACATTATAGGGGCCTCTCTCTCTCGGATAGAAAGAAAGGTTCAGGGTCTGGATATAGTTGGCATCGCCATAGCTTGTATCTCGGCCCGGATAAATCTCCCTGACCTGAATCTCACGCACATAGGGATTCGAGAGCTGCTCAAGGTCATTTTTCAGATAGCCGGGGAGCATCGAACTGTTTTTCTGTGTGAAAATGCGATCTATGTAGTTCCACGCCAAGAGGGCGCGGTTCTTTCCATAATCTGGATTGTTACTGAGCATTGCCTCTGGGAAGAGTGCGTCCGCTCCGTTATCCTGTGGGGTAGAAGCGAGGAACCAACTGTAGGGATTTCTTAAGTCAACACCTGTCTGAGAGGTCTCAAAGTCATCCACATAGGAGCTGCCTTGGTTGGTACCGGTCTTCTGCTTGGCAGGTATGAGCTGCGCGTATTCTGCCGTCAGGTTGAGTGAGGAGGGTGCAGTGGCATTGATAGTGGGCACCTTATTAATAAGGTCAGTCAGCCACATGAATTGTTTGTTGTAGCTGAGGTTGAAGCCAAACATAGTGTTGTTGATGAGCTCATCGCCTATGCCTACCTTTTCGGTAAGAGATTTCTCACCGAAATGAAGAAGCGTACCTCCTATAGTGAGGTCTTTATTAAACCGATATTGGGCATCAAGACCCATAAGCGTCTTGCGCTGCATAGAGAACATCGATTGGTTTTCAAGCGAGACGCTTACGTTGGTGCCAGAGTCTATAATGCTTTGGTTGGTAATCGTCACTATACCCATCGAGTAGTCTACGGTGTAGTCGCTGTTCTCTGTAAGTACGGCTCCTCCTGCAGTGACGACTACCGACCCGCGAGGCACGTTCATTGCCCCGAGGTTGATTTGGCTACCGCGTCCGGAGGTGTACTGGCCGTACATGGTAAACTTGTTCTTGTCTGCAAACTGCTTTGCAACTACAAGAGTAGAGTCATAGAGTTCTTGGTATACGTAGCGGTCGGCCAAGGCATCGTTGCCGATGGCGCGACGCAAGTTGCTGCCGAAGGGCTCCGCTACTGGGAAGATGACCTTCCCGTTGGATGTCTGTATGGTATAGCCTTCGATGAAGTCGAAAATGCCGTCGCTCACCGACTCGCCGTTTGAGTCAATGCGGTCAAGGCCCATCACCTGGATGAGGGGCTTGTTGGAGATATTGGCTACAGGAAGGTAGGGAATCTCAATACCTGTGGAGTCACTGAGAAACTTGACGTTAAATTTGAAGTTATTTTTCTGTATCTGGTAAGCCCCGAGGCTATAGATATTCTTCATCATGAGCTGCCACATCGGAAGCTTCGGAGAGACGGTTGTGCCGCGAAGCATCTTCAGATAGAGTGCAGACTCTGTGGAAGTGACATCCCCGGAGAACTCACCTACCTGATATACTTTGCCATTATATGTATATTCAAATGCCACAGCGAGTACCTCGTCAGTGTTGAGTGCCTGCTTGAGCGAGATGTAGCCGAGTGCTGAGTTGAGAGTGTATTCGCTTGAATTGAGCAGTCGCGCACTCTCCACCTTCTCGAAGTCTTTGCCTCCTTCAATGCCGTAGGCGTTAAGGGGCTTCAACACCTCTGTCACCATATTTATATTGCGGGCATCAGGGTATTGGGTCTTCAGCACCTGCAGAAGGTTGTTGCTCTGGTTAGATGGCACCGGAATCGAATAGTCTGGTGTCCAATAGTCTGTGGCGAGGCGCGTGGTCTCGCCAAGGTCCATGAAGGCTACGAAGTTGCGACTTTCTTCAAACTTCTGTGTCTTGTTGGTGATCCATACCTCGATGCGTGTGATATTGATGCCGGAAGAGACGTATGGGAGTTTCTCGCAAAACTTATCATAGTTCTGATAAAAGTATTGGCTCAGGAAGAAGTGGCGGTTGGCGTCATAGTCGGCTGCGCTGATAGCAAAATCGGTGCTCTGAACTCCACCTTGTGTTGATATTGTCTTTGACTCGGAGTTCTGCTGCGAGAGCAGTCCGGTGAGGGTGAGTTTTCCAAACTGCAGTTTTGCCTTGGCACCGAAAAGGGCTGTACCTCCTCGAATAAGACTGCTACCGGTGGTCATACTGACGTTACCCGCCTCGAGATTCTTGATTATCTCGTCTTCCTTTCCTTCATATTGAAGCTTGAGTTTCTGCGAGTCGAAGCTGAATGTGGCGTCGGTGTTGTAGTTCATGTTAAACTTCATCTTGTCGCC
>CAZIAX010000270.1:0-3100 GCA_964537745.1 uncultured Sangeribacter sp. | reverse complement strand
TTTCATCAAAGCAGCCAAAATCAAAACTTAAACATCAAGCAATGAGAAAAGCTAAGCCGAAAAAACGTGTGATCCTTCCCGATCCCGTTTTTCACGACGTGAGAGTGACAAAGTTTGTCAATCATCTCATGTACGACGGAAAGAAGAACACTTCCTACACTATCTTCTATTCCGCACTTGAAATCGTGAAGTCTAAACTCCCCAACGAGGAGAAGAGCGCTCTTGAAATCTGGAAGAAGGCGCTCGAGAATGTTACTCCACAGGTAGAGGTTAAGTCTCGCCGTGTTGGTGGCGCTACTTTCCAGGTCCCAACCGAAATCCGTGCCGACCGCAAGGAGTCTATCTCTATGAAGAATCTTATTATCTATGCTCGCAAGCGTGGCGGCAAGACCATGGCAGACAAACTCGCTGCTGAAATTGTCGACGCTTTCAACGATCAGGGTGGCGCTTTCAAGCGTAAAGAAGACATGCACCGTATGGCTGAGGCCAACCGCGCATTCGCTCATTTCAGATTCTAATTCGGATTTAACAAATGGCTAAACACGAAAATCTCGATTTAACTCGTAATATCGGCATCATGGCCCACATCGACGCCGGTAAGACCACTACTTCCGAACGTATCCTTTTCTATACTGGCCTTACTCACAAGATCGGTGAGGTGCACGACGGTGCTGCCACTATGGACTGGATGGAGCAGGAGCAGGAACGTGGCATCACTATCACTTCCGCTGCTACCACTACGTTCTGGAAATACAACGATAATAAATATAAGATCAACCTGATCGACACCCCGGGACACGTCGACTTCACTGTCGAAGTTGAACGCTCTCTCCGCGTGCTCGACGGCGCCGTGGCTACTTTCTGCGCCGTTGGTGGCGTTGAGCCTCAGTCTGAGACCGTTTGGCGTCAGGCCGACAAGTACAATGTCCCACGTATCGGTTATGTAAATAAGATGGACCGCTCCGGCGCTAACTTCCTCGAAGTTTGCCGCCAGGTGAAAGACGTGCTCGGTGCCAACCCTCTCCCAATCCAGCTCCCTATAGGTGCTGAGGAGACTTTCAAGGGCGTAATCGACCTCGTGCTCATGAAGGCTATCTTCTGGCACGATGAGAGCATGGGCGCTGAATACTCCGTTGAGGAAATCCCTGCTAACCTCCGCGACGAGGCTGAGCAGTATCGCGACAAGATGCTCGAGACTCTTGCTGAGCTCGACGATGCTCTCATGGAGAAATACTTCGAAGATCCTTCCACTATCACTGTTGATGAAATCAAGGCTGCAATCCGCAAGGGTACTCTCTCTATGGATATCAACCCGATGATCTGTGGCTCTTCTTTCAAGAACAAAGGCGTTCAGACTCTGCTCGATGCTGTCTGCGCTTATCTTCCTTCTCCGGAGGATAGTGGTGCCGTTGAAGGTCACGCTATAGATGATCCCGATGAGATCATCACCCGCGAACCCGTTCCTGAGGCTCCGATGTGTGCCCTCGCGTTCAAGATCGCTACCGACCCTTATGTAGGTCGCCTCGTGTTCTTCCGCGTTTATTCTGGCTATATCGATGCTGGTAGCTACTGCCTCAACTCCCGTAGCGGAAAGAAGGAGCGTATCTCTCGTCTTTTCCAAATGCACTCCAACAAGCAGAACCCGATGGAACGCATCGGTTGTGGTGATATTGGTGCTGGCGTTGGTTTCAAGGATATCCGCACTGGTGATACTCTTTGCGACGAAAATGCTCCTATCGTTCTTGAAGCTATGGAATTCCCGGATCCCGTTATCGGTATTGCGGTAGAGCCTAAGACTCAGAAAGACCTCGATAAACTCGGCGTTGGTCTCCAGAAACTCGCTGAAGAAGACCCGACATTCCGTGTCGAGACTAATGAAGAGACTGGCCAGACTGTCATCAGTGGTATGGGTGAGCTTCACCTTGATATCATTATCGACCGTCTCCGTCGTGAGTTCAAGGTAGAATGTAATCAGGGTCGTCCTCAAGTTACTTATAAGGAAGCCATCACTAAGCCCTATGAAGGCCGTGAGGTATTTAAGAAGCAGACTGGTGGCCGTGGTAAGTTCGCCGACATCATCTTCCGTATGGAGCCTGCTGACGAGGATTTCGTTGGTTCTCTCCAGTTCGTTGATGAAGTGAAGGGCGGTAATGTGCCTAAGGAATATATCCCGTCTGTTCAGAAAGGTTTCCAGACAGCTATGAAGAACGGTGTTCTTGCTGGTTATCCGGTAGAGCGTCTTAAAGTTACCCTCCTCGATGGTTCTTTCCACCCTGTTGACTCCGATCAGCTCTCATTCGAGCTCGTTGCAATCCAAGGTTTCAAGAAAGGTAGCGAAAAGGCAGGTCCGGTCCTCATGGAGCCTATCATGTCTGTAGAAGTCGTTACTCCGGAAGAGTCTATGGGCGACGTAATCGGCGACCTTAACAAGCGTCGTGGTCAGGTGGAAGGTATGGAGACAAGCCGCTCTGGTGCTCGCATCGTGAAGGCTAAGGCTCCTCTTGCTGAAATGTTCGGCTACGTGACTGCTCTCCGTACTATCACTTCCGGACGTGCCACTTCTACTATGACTTTCAGCCACTATGCTGAAGTCTCTAACTCAATTGCAAAGGCTGTGCTTACTGAATGCAACGGCCGTGTAGACCTCATCAAGTAATTAAAGTATCTTCAACAATATGAGCCAAAAAATTAGAATCAAACTGAAGAGCTACGATCACAATCTCGTCGACAAGTCTGCCGAGAAGATCGTAAAGACAGTGAAGGCTACCGGCGCAGTAGTTAAGGGCCCAATTCCCCTTCCTACACACAAACGCATCTTCACAGTCAACCGTTCGACTTTCGTCAATAAGAAATCTCGTGAGCAGTTCCAGCTCAGCAGCTATCAGCGTCTAATCGACATTGATGGTAGCACTACTAAGACTGTAGACGCTCTTATGAAGCTCGAACTCCCGAGTGGTGTTGACGTAAGCATCAAGGTCTAATATTTAGATCATCCCCAAAGAAATACTCTTTTACCGGTGGGAGGCTTTAGCTTCCCAACCGGACAATTCAATAATTTTTCAAAAGAAATGCCAGGATTATTAGGAAAAAAAATCGGAAT
>CAZIAX010000269.1:0-3107 GCA_964537745.1 uncultured Sangeribacter sp. | reverse complement strand
CCATCTGCACAAACTCAAACCCTTCAGAGAGAGCCTTGTCCATGCTCTCGCCATCTACCACTCCCCCTACATAAATGAGAGGAAGCTTAAGCTCGGCGCGGAAACGCTTGGCGTCTTCAAGGAAATAAAGGGGCTTGAAGGGTTCTTTGGGAATCATGTATTTCCCTACCATACGCACCCCATATTTGAGCCACCATTGCTTCATATAGTAGGTCATGCTGTAGATAGGCATCTCCCCACGCATGACGTACATCGGAGCCTTGCTTACAAAGCCACCGCTGAGGACAATGGCATGCGCACCAAGACGCTCTATCTCCTTTGCCACCGTAAGGCAATCATCAATCTCAAGTCCTCCCTTGAAACCATCGCGCATATTGGTCTTTACGATGACACCCATATCCCTACCGGCAGCCTTCATCACCTCCTCCATACACATACGCATGAAGCGCATTCGCGAATCAAGGTCGCCGCCAAACTCATCGCGGCGATGATTGGTATAGGGAGAAAGGAACTGTGAGATAAGATAGCCATGGCCGGCATGCACCTCAACGCAGTCGAATCCGGCATCGCGGGCCGTACGCACTGCATCGCCAAAGTCACGGGCAATTTGCTTAAGCTCATCTTTCTTCAAGCCGCGCACTATTGTGGGAGAATAAAGATTGAATCCAGTCGAAGCGCCTACCGGTATTCCACCTGCCGTCTTGATATGGGTCATGTTGCCGCAATGCCCAATCTGGATAGAAGCTTTTGCCCCTCGCTCGTGGATGCCATCTGTAATCTCACGGAGCGAGCCGACAATCTCAGGACGCAGCCAAAGCTGGGTCTCAAACGACAAGGCAGACCGGTTGATGCCGGCATAGGCAAGAGTAGTCATTCCCACTCCCCCCTCAGCCACACTCCAATGGTAGTCGCGAAGCATTTCGGTAGGATTGTTGTCTTTGCCCATACCTTCGAAAGCGGCACTGCGTATGGAGCGGTTGCGCAGTTCCACCGGACCGATTTTACCGGGGGTGAAAAGTTTGTCGAGGGAGGTCACCATATGAAGGGAATTATATATTTTCTATTCAGTTTAGTAAATTCATCGCCAAACTCCTGCACGTAGCGGGCATGGAGCGAGCGGGCACGTGGAGCAAGATTGGCAAAAGTCCAAAGAGCGAAAATCACTCCGGGAAGCGACCATGTCAATATCGCATAACCGACCCATTCGGTCAACTCACCGAAATAGTTGGCTGATGTCACGTAGCGAAACATTCCTCCTTTGGGAATGTAGTGGCGCCGGTCGCCTGGTCGGCGCAAGTGGCGTATGATATGATCGGAATGGAGATTTATGGCCATTCCGGCAAAAAATATCACTGTGCCGATGATAAACTTAGGCCCACTGAGCCAAGAGACAGCATACTCATCGAGAGGCGACACATAAAAAAGCCAACCACCTATCAGATAGGCATTCACAACATTGAATATGCAACCCATGAGAATAATCGACAGTGGCATGCGGCTCTTTCCCTTGATCAGGAGCGGAAAGATAAACGACCGCTGGAAATAATGCAGCATGAAGAGTGAGGCCATTACTATGAGTGCTGTCTCTGCACTACGCTCGGAGCATGCCCAAAGGATGGCCATACAGATGAAGACAGGAGCCTCCATCAAGATCCAACCCAAGCGATTGCCCAAGGAAGGACCCCACTTCGGGGTATAGAACATGCCGTAGCCCGGCGTTATGAATCGTAGTCCCGCAAAGACCATGACAGCAAGCGCTATCATGACATATTCGACAGTGCGAAACACTATAGGGTCAAAAATCGCGTTCATCTATATATAGACTTATAGTGGGCGTTTTCTCAGCAAAGAAGAACGCTACAGTCAATAATCAAGTGCAAATTTACTAAATAAACGCGACATTTGCAAAATGAAGGCGCATAAACTGACAAATAGATTATTAATTCTTCTCTTGTTGCTATCGGCGACATTGCCGGGGCTTGCCGAAGAACAGACATTTACGCCTACGAGCGCGCAGAAAGGTGTGAGGACTTCGACCGACGTAATCGCGATAGCACTACCAGCCAGTGCGTTGGCTGTAACGCTGATAGAGCGCGACTGGGAAGGTCTGAAAGAAGGAGCGCTATCGGCAGCTGTCACAGCAGGCGTCACCATAGGGCTCAAATACATAGTGAAAGAAGAGCGTCCCGACTTCAGCAACCGCCATTCCTTCCCATCGGGACATTCAGCGGTCACCTTCGCAACAGCCACTTACATCGGTCGGCGTTACGGCTGGAAATGGAGCATACCAGCCTATACGCTTGCCACCTACACCGCATGGGGACGCGTGTATGGACGGAAACATCATTGGTGGGACGTAGCTGCGGGGGCTGCTATTGGAGCTGCGAGCTCGATGATCTTCACACATCCATATCTGAAGAAACATGAAGCGGCGCTCGTGCCAATAGCTACTGACACAAGCGCCGGCGTTTTGGTAAGTTTCGCGTTTTGAGCGAGGGTTGCCTCAGTCTTCGGATATCACTGCGCGGTAGTCGGCGAGAAATGCAAGGAGCTGCCTGACACCTATAGCCACTCCAGCAATGAATCCGACCAAAATCCCGAGTCTGAAATAAAGATTATCCATCGACCATGCCATCACTCCGATAATAGCCAACACTATAGGCAGGAGAATAGCGATAAACTGCAGGTGGCGTTTGCGATAGAAAAGGGCCTTACGAATCACTTCTGAGACGGGCATCGTAAACACATCTATGCTCTTGATACCCTGATAGAGCCACCTATCCATAATTGACCCAATCAACGCATATATAGCGAAGGCTACCCCTACTATCACCCGAAGGCGGTGGTTGTCAGGAAACAGGCTTGGATTGAACATCCATGTCAGGCTCAGCAGAATGAGCATAATTGCGATATTAGAAAACCTGCGGTAGCGTTCAGCAAGGTTTTCAAGGACAGTTTTGCGCTTGCCATTGATAATAGTGTCGTATGATTCGGGATTGGAGCGCATGTAGACATTGGCATCTTGCCAGTCTTTTCTTAGATTTTCCATAATGAATTGAGAATTGAGAATTGATAATTAGAGGGAGGATTTTAGTTTTTCTTTGGCT
>CAZIAX010000268.1:0-3116 GCA_964537745.1 uncultured Sangeribacter sp. | reverse complement strand
TATGGAGCTGCTCGATAGCCTCTTTATCCGAGTCATCACTGTCGATCAACCCATATAGACCCTCCAGGGACTCGTATTTGTGTCGGGATTGTTTCCGTATGGTCGAAAGGCACGAATTAACCGTTACCCGGTAGATCCAGGTTTTCACAGAAGCCTCTCCGCGGAACCCCCGCATCCCTCTCCAGATGTTTATTAATGCATCCTGACGCAAGTCTTCAAACTCATCAGCTGAGTTCGCATAGGAAAAACAAATCCTTGAGATGGTGCTGCTCTCTATGGCAATCAACTCCTTGAACTCCAGTTCAAGCACACGGGTTGAGAACGCCTCCTCTTTAGCCACTGCAGCGAACCGCACAAGCCGATTCCAAAGGAATCGCAAGCGCAGCTCCAAAGGGAGGGCAAGTGGGGGATATGTAGCAGTATTAAATATCATTGTCTGTGGTAGTTTTCTTTTATAGACTCCGCCATCCTCAAAATAGTTTCACAAAAACAATAAAAAAAAAGAGGTTTGGAAACGTGATGTAAGAAAAATTTCGTAACTTTGCATCCGTTAGCAAAACTTAAATCTTACCATATCATGAAAAAACTATTTGTAGCCACGCTTATCGCTGTGCTCAGCGTTTGTGCCAGTCCCATCTGTGCCCAATTCCACCATCAACCGGACGAATCAGCACTTCCCGGCACTCGTGGTGTCAACAACGTGCGCACCGCCCAGTATCCCCGCCTCCTCCCCGACAACCGTATGGAGTTTAAGGTAAAAGCCCCCAACGCTCACAAAGTCCAGATAGACCTCGGAAAGAAATATGACCTCGATAAAAATGCAGATGGTGAGTGGTATGGTGTCACCGAACCACTCACTCCCGGCTTTCATTACTATTTCCTTGTGATCGACGATGTGCCCGTTGCTGACCCTGCAAGCGAGTCTTTCTACGGCTGCAGCACGCACGCCAGTGGAGTTGAAATACCATATCCCGACGGCGACAACCGTTTTTACATAGCTGATGTGCCTCATGGCGACATAAGGATGAAGCGCTATTATTCTTCCACTACCGGTGACTGGCGTCGTGCCTACATCTATTGCCCTCCAGGCTACGATACATCGAATGAATCCTATCCAGTCCTTTACCTCCAGCATGGTGGGGGAGAGGATGAACGCGGTTGGGCCACCCAAGGACGCACTGATATCATCATGGACAATCTCATAGCGCAAGGAAAAGCCACACCGATGATAATAGTCATGGCTGACGGTAACACATCAGACTTCGAAAAGGAGCTCCTCAATGATGTAATCCCGATGACAGAGAAGAACTTCCGTGTAAAGCCTGGGCGCGACAACCGTGCCCTTGCCGGACTCTCGATGGGTGGCATTCAGACTCTCAACACAGGCATACCCAACCTTGACAAGTTCGCATATTTGGGTGTATTCAGCTCCGGCTGGTTTGCCAAGTCCAATCCCTTTGGGGTGGTGATGGATTCCGAGAAATATTACGATATGCTCAAGGCAGACAAAGACAAATACAACGACCAATTGAAAGTCTTCTGGCTCTCAATGGGAGGCCCAGAAGACATCGCCTACGAAAACTGCAAAGTGATGCGTGGTCGCTTTGACGAAATAGGCATCAAGTATGACTATTTCGAGACCCCTGGCGGCCACACCTGGCCAGTCTGGCGCGAAAGCCTCTACCATTTCGCTCCCCTCCTCTTCAAATGACCCTCTCGCTACCAGCGTATTTTGTCAACTAAACACCATTTTATTAGTCATGGAAAATATTGAATTCGACAAGATAAGAAATGATGGGCGCCTCGCATATGAATACATACGCGGTAGCCAGCTGTATGGTTTGAATACCCCGACAAGCGACATAGACACCGGTGGCGTCTATCTCTGCACCAAGGATGAGCTCCATGGCCTTTTCGGCTACAAGCCCCAGGTCTCTGACGAGCGCCATGACAATACTTGGTTTGAGATAGGGGAGTTGCTCCGATTGCTGATGAAGTCCAACCCAACGGTATTGGAGACATTGTTTGTGCCTGCAGACAAAATAATTGGTGAGGTACATCCCCTTATGCGTCTAATAATTGAAAATCGCGATAAGTTTGTCACTAAGCAATGCTTCAATCCATTCTTCGGATATGCGAAGTCGCAGATAGAAAAAGCGCGTGGCCTCAACAAGAAAATTGTCAACCCCGTGGAGAGACGTCTCTCTCCACTCGATTTCTCATATACTTTCAAAGGATATGGAAGCCAACCATTCGAGGAATGGCTGACGGAACGTGGTCTGCAACAGCGATATTGCGGACTTACAAATGTCGGCAATATGCGCGATATGCATGCCGTATACTATGATTTTGGCCAACACTGCCAATCTGAGCCCAACTGGATGGAAGATGAAGCCTACCTTACATTCACTCGGAATTATCTTGAGCTAAAAGATAAGGCCCAGGCAATCGAATTCCTAAGTAGTGCAGAGCCAATCGGATACCGAGGGGCCTTCTCCGAAGGGAAAGAAGCCAACGACTTGAAACTCTCCTCTATAGAAAAGACCCTGCGAAATCCGATTTGCTTCATATCTTTCAACCGCGATGCATACTCCCAGCATTGTCGCAGCTACGCTGAATATCAACGATGGGTGAAAGAGCGTAACCCTGAGAGGTATCGCTCAAATCTCGACAAAACTTATGACTCAAAGAACATGATGCACATGTTCCGCCTCGTGCACATGGCATCCGAAATAGCCGAGGGCCGTGGAGTAATCCTTGAGCGAACCCATGACCGGCAGTTCCTGATGGATGTCCGCAACCACAAATTCGAATACGACGAACTCATGGCAAAGCTTGAGGAAGACACCGCCAGAATGAATGCCCTAATGGCCACCTCCACCATCCCAGACCGCATCGACCCCGACTTCGTCAACTCCCTGATTATCGAAATCCGCAACCGCCAATTCGGCTGACTATCCGCCTTCCCTACGAGCACCGCCAAGAAATAATAGCCGCTGCCGAAGACTATCCCGAAGACCTCAAACTCGAAATCATACACGCGATCGACAACGATATCTAATGTTTTATCTCGTCAATAGATTTACCTCCGTTTCCGGTATTTGTCTTTAGCATAG
>CAZIAX010000267.1:0-3121 GCA_964537745.1 uncultured Sangeribacter sp. | reverse complement strand
TACACCAGCAACAACCAGAACGCACGCTACTATTTCGAGGGTGGCGTACTCCGCGGTCGCACTGACTTCCTCTGCGGAAAGGGTGATGCTTACTACAACGGTGTGAACCTCCAGATGTGCGCAAGTGGCGGTTACCTCGCTGTTCCTTCAGTTCCTAAGCAGTATGGCTACATCTTCAAGGATTGCGAGATCACAGGAGAGAACAGTACTATCGACGGAAACTATACACTCGGTCGCCCATGGGGTAGCGGCACTCCTATCGCTCTCTTCATCGACACCAAGATGACCGTGAAACCATCCGCTATCGGCTGGAATGAAATGAGCAACGGCTACCCTGCCCGCTTCGCTGAATACAACTCAATGACTGCATCAGGCACAGTAATCGACCTCTCTGAGCGCAAGAAGACTTTCGGCGATGGACATCCGAACAATCCTATCCTTACTAAGGAAGAAGCTGATGCCAACGACTATGCTACCGTGATGGGTGGCGACGACGATTGGGATCCGGCTATGGATTGCGAGCAGGCTCCATCTGCCAACGCTCTCACTATGAGCAACGGCACTCTCTCTTGGGACGACAGCAAGTATGCACTCTGCTGGGCTGTTTATGCCGACGGTGAGTTCCTCGGATTCACTACCGAACCTACTTACGTTCCTTCCGTTCAGGCTACACTCTACGGCGTACGCGCACTCAATGAGATGGGTGGTCTCGGCGAGATGGTGACTGTAAGCGGCACCACCGGCGTCGCTGAAATCAGCGGAACGGCTGTAAGCGTGAAGTATTACAACATGCAGGGTATCGAGGTTCGTCGCGGTGACGTTCCCGCTACTCTGGTGAAGGTGACTACCTTCAGCGATGGCCGCACCAAGGCTGAGAAGGTTGTAGAATAATTCTTTTGAGGGAAGGCCTGACGGCCTTCCCCGTCATGGAGCGCTGGCTTCCCAGCCAGCTATAAATAAAAGTCCCCCAAGAGCTTGCGCTCTTGGGGGACTTTATTTTTTCTTTTCTACAATATGGGGGCGAAGAGGCGGACGAGGGCTTCGATGATGCGAGAGGTGCGGGGACGGGAGCGCCATCGTGAGAGGGTCAGCTTGCGACAGGATGAGAGGTCGCGAAAGAAAATGTCGCGCATCTTGCGGTTGACTGATTCGGAATAGATAAGGAGATTAGCCTCGAAATTATTCTCAAAACTGCGAAAATCGAAGTTGACTGAGCCCGTCGATACAAAGTCTTCATCGATTATCATTGTCTTGGCGTGCAGCATACCGGGGGTGAAGAGATATACCTTTACTCCTGATTTCAGGCAGTCGTCGATATATGAGCGGCTGCCGTAGCCCAACAAGACGGAGTCGGTCTGCTCTGGAATCATAATTCGGACATCTATTCCTGACAGAGCAGCACCCTGGAGCGCCTTGAGAAGGGCGTCTGTAGGGAGGAAATATGGAGTCTGGATGTAGATGCGCTTGCGGGCGGATGCGATGGCCTGCTGAAAACAGAGCACAATATTGTTCCATTTATCGACGGGGCCTGACGTGACGAGTTGCATGTCGACATCACCTGCGGCTTCACATTTATATACGTTGATGGGCTGCACATCGGCATCGGGACGCAGGAAGTTCCAGTCGATGGTGAAGCTATACATCAGGGATTCTATGATGGGGCCCTGGACACGGAGGTGTGTGTCACGCCAGATGCGACCTTCGGGCGCTCTCTCGACGTAACGGTCGGCAATATTCATGCCTCCGATATATCCTATGCAACCGTCGATAATGGCCAACTTACGGTGGTTGCGCCAGTTGATTCGGTTGGCGAGTTTTCGGAATGTCACACGGAAGAATGGATGCGAGTCAATACCGCGACTGCGCATCCGTGCGAAGAATTTATTGGGCGTGGAGAATGATCCAACATGATCGTAAAGTACTTTCACCTTTACTCCCTGGCGGACTTTCTCAGCGAGGAGATCTGTTATTTCATTGCCAATGTGGTCGTCGTTGTAGATGTAATACTGGATGAAGATGAATTCCTTGGCGTTGCGAATATCATCTTTCAGGCGTTGGAATTTGGTGTTCCCATCAGTAAATATCTCAACGCTGTTGTTGCGGTCGAGATGGGCATGGCATAGGTTGTGGGCAAGCTTGATCATTCGTATCTGATCTGCAGTAAGCTTGGTGTTGTCGAATGAGTGCTGTTTGGGTCGTGATCGTTCAAGAAGTTTACGGCGTACTTTTCGGCTGACCATCGCCTTTCCTTTGAGACTTCTACCGAAGAAGAGATAGAAGACAACTCCGATGATTGGTAGGAAGAGGAGGGCAAGGGTCCACGACAAGGCTCGTATCGGATTTTTGTTTTCCGAGACGACGACTACGACGCAGGCTATTACGATTACGAGGTAGATTATTAATAATGAGATGTTGATCCAGAAGAGCAATGTTAAAGTCGAGAGTTAAGAGTCAAGAACCAAGAGTCAAGGGTCAAGAACAAAGAGTTAAGAGTAAAGAACCAAGAGTCAAGGGAGAAATTATAAGGGCGACCCGCGGAGGAGCATCTGGGAGATGCCGCCTCTGCGGGTCGGGACTTATGGATCTTATGGCCGCAGTGGCCATAGCGATTCATTTGGGAATTACTCTGCAGCAGGAGCTTCTGCAGCAGGCTCTGCAGCGGGTGCCTCAGCGGGAGCTTCAGCTTTAGGAGCTTCAGCTGCGGGAGCAGCCTCAGCCTTCTTGCCTCCACGACGGCTACGACGGGTCTTAGCCTTAGGAGCTTTTTCGCCGAGCATGTTCTCGTTGAAGTCTACGAGCTCGATCATTGCCATCTCAGCGTTGTCACCAAGACGGTGTCCAGTCTTGAGGATACGTGTGTATCCGCCTGGACGATCAGCAACCTTTTCAGCAACCACGCCGAAAAGTTCTTTGATAGCCTCCTTGTTCTGGAGATAGCTGAAGACGAGGCGACGGTTGTTCATGTCGTCTTTCTTCGAGCGAGTGATAAGAGGCTCGGCATAGACACGGAGTGCCTTAGCCTTGGCCAGAGTCGTAAAGATTCTCTTGTGCATGATGAGAGAGATAGCAAGATTAGAGAGCAGCGCTTCGCGATGTCCTTTCTTACGGCTCAGGTGGTTGA
>CAZIAX010000266.1:0-3173 GCA_964537745.1 uncultured Sangeribacter sp. | reverse complement strand
GATGAGAAAGAGGATGCCTATCGGTTGATGGGATTCGAAAAAGCAGAGCAAATGAGAGATATTCCTTCCATCCTGATGACGGGCTCTATGACTACCGAAGGATCGGCCGAAGTAGCAAACTATGCATTTGCTGATTCCACAGGAAATAAAGCTGAGTTCATTCCAGACTCGGAACCCCCAAGAATTTTCATAACCAATCCCAAACTCAAAAAGGAGGATTCCTACGAAGTACGCTCCGCCTACTGGCGCGACATCCTCCGCTAACTCTCAATTCTAAATTCTCAATTCTCAATTCTCAATTCATACCCATGCTTCTCACCGCAGAAAACACAGGAGCAATCGCCAAAGCTATAGAATTGCTCAAGACGATTTCTTTCCAAGATGCAATGTCGAAGATTGCCAATACGCTTGTCAACTTCAGTTTCAAAGTGTTGATTGCAATTGCTGTATTTTACATCGGAAGGTTTATTATACGAAAAATCAACCAGATTCTCTCAAATATATTTGAGAGGAAAAACGTCGACCTCTCGCTTGCCACCTTCGTGCAGAGCTTCACAAAGATTCTGCTCTATTTCATTCTTGTAGTGACCATCATTGGTATCCTCGGCATAGAGACAAGCTCTTTCCTCGCACTCTTTGCTTCAGCCGGTGTCGCCATCGGTATGGCTTTGAGCGGAACTCTTCAGAACTTCGCAGGTGGTGTCCTGATTCTTATCCTGAAGCCATATAAGGTAGGCGACTATATCGAGGCACAGAGTTTCGCTGGCACTGTGAAGGCCATGCAGATGTTCCATACTGTCATCACTACTCCCGACAATAAGACGATACTCATTCCGAATGGAGCTCTTTCTACAGGAAGCATCAACAACTACTCCATCCAGCCGATGCGCCGTGTTGATTGGACCATCTCCATTCAGTATGGCGATGATTTCGAAAATGCCGCTAACGCTATCAAGGAGATTTTGGAGTCAGACGACCGAGTAGTCAAAAACGACCCTTCTCAAGCAATATTTGTTGGTCTTAAGGAACTCGGCGACAGTGCGGTGATTCTGACGGTTAGAGCATGGACGAAGAGTGCCGACTATTGGGGTCTCTTCTTCGATATGTCGCAGCGCATGTATGCCGAGCTTCCGAAGAAAGGCGTCAACTTCCCCTACCCGCAACTCGACGTCCACCTCATCCCCAACTCCAACCAATAATCCCCCTAAGGTACGGCGCAATTCCGGGGCAATGTGGTATAACGTTTTCGCCCGACCAATACTGCGTAGCCATGGAACGGAGGTACTGCGTAGCCATGGAACGGAGGTACTGCGTAGCCATGGAACGGAGGTACTGCGTAGCCATGGAACGGAGGCGTCTCGCCTCCGCCGAGCCGACGCCAACTAACTATGGCCAGACATTGGAAGATTGGCTTATTCGAACCACATTGCACGGCTCGTGCGTCAGCGAGCATTAATCAGTATACTTCCGTATTATTTCCAGAAGGTCGGCTCCATAGTCGCCCTTCTTCTGCTTTCCTATCCCCGGGATAGTAAGCAAGTCCTCTTCCGTCTGTGGTGCCTCATTCGCCAGCGTGACAAGGGTCTTGGAGCCCAATATCATAAATGCAGCCACATCCTTCTCTCTTGCTTTCTCACGCCGCCATTTCAGCAACTCCTGGTAAAGCTCGGGATTCTCAATGTCTGAATTAAATTGATTGGCTTTCCCTTTGGCCGCCGGCTTAATCCATGTTGACTCCGCCAATGCCACATCCCGTTTGATTTTCAGGAAATCAATAGTTGTCAATTTCTTTTCGAGAGTACCTGTCATCAATGCCTCCTTGAGATTTGCTTCATATTCCACTACTCCCATAGCATTGACAAATTTTTTCAGAGCCTCCTGATTGTCTATATCTGTGGGGAGTTCTTTGATAAACTGGATTATCGGCTTAAGCTCATTCAAGAAATAATTGCTCGCCGCTTTTAGCCTATCTTGAATCTTATCCTCCGTTGCTCCTTCAGCTGCCATGCGCCTGAGTTGCTCTTGAAATCTAAGTGACACTTGATAGAGCTCAGTAAAACTATTGCTGTATATCTCTCCAAAAGAGGCCGTCATCTTAGGAAAAGCCACAGCATGACTTATTTGTAATGTCCTGTGGAGAGTTTCCATGGCATTCCTAAGCCCACTTAAGTCGGCAATCTCAAGTGTAAAACGAAGTTCAAAATCTGCCGCGAGTTTGTCTACTTTTTCCGTATCCGCTTCTCTCGTTGAGCACACCTTTTCAAATTCAGACACCATCGAGTCGCATATGATAGCATTCGGTGGTAGCTCACGCTCGAGCACCAACCCTTCCAGACTACGACAACGGCTAAGTGCCACATATGTCTGACCATGAGCAAAGGCTGCCGAAGCATTGATTATGGCCTTATCGAAAGTAAGACCTTGACTCTTATGGATAGTGATGGCCCATGCCGGACGAAGTGGTATTTGGATAAATCGACCTACCACCTTCTCCTTCATTTTGCTGCTCTTATCATCTATCTCATACGCGGTGTTCTCCCACTCTTCCCTTTCCACTTCAATTGGAGGCAGGTCCTCATTTGTCACCACAATTATCTTTCCAGTGTCTGTGATACTTTTTATATGCCCGATAAGGCCATTGTAGTAGCGGCGCGCTCCGCTGCTGTCATTCCTTACAAACATCACCTGGGCGCCCTCTTTCAAAGTGAGACGCTTATCCACAGGATAAATCATTTCTGGAAAATCACCTTCTATCTCCGCCTCAAACACATACGGTTTCGAATCAAGGTCATGCATCTTGCTGTCGTTTACGTCCTGCGCCTGACGGTTGTGGGTCATCAGTCGTATATATCGTTCAGATTCCGGCGGATTAAAGGAGGGAATGTATCTCGAGTTGAGAAGACGCAGCGTTTCTTTATCAGCTCTGTTTTCGCGTATGGCATTCAATACCTTTAAGAAATCTTCATCTTTCTGCCGATACACCGTCGTCAGTTCGATAGTCTCATAGGGAGTGGAAGCAAGCACTTGACTGTCGAAAAAATAGGGACTTCGGTAATATTCGCTGAGCATGCGCCACTCATCTTCTTTGGCTACGGGAGGAAGTTGCTGCATATCTCCTATCATCACGAGTTGCACCCCTCCAAAAGGAAGCGACGGATTGCGATATCTTCTCA
>CAZIAX010000265.1:0-3179 GCA_964537745.1 uncultured Sangeribacter sp. | reverse complement strand
TTATTCTATCCATTGAACTATGGGTGCCTGTTTGCGGATGCAAAGATAATAAAAATTTTTTGCGTCCGCAAATTTTTTTGCGTCTTGCCCCTCCGGGGCACATGATGGGAGGGGGGCCATGTCAAAGATTATAGTATTCTTTGAACCAGGCTACGGTGCGGTTGATGCCGTCTTGGAGCTTGGTGTCGGGCTTGAACCCTGTGGCCTCTGCGAGGGCAGAGGAGTCGGCATACGTCTGATATACGTCGCCTTGCTGCATCGGGAGGAAATCCTTCTTGGCGTCGCGGCCAATGGCATTCTCGATGCATTTGATGTAGTCCATCAGGCGGGTAGGCTGCTGGTTGCCGATGTTGTAGACCCGGTACGGAGCTGGCGAAGTGGCGGGGTCGGGGTTGGTCTCGTCCCAGTCTTTGTTGCCTTCGGGTATGACGTCGCAGATTCTCACGATGCCTTCAACGATGTCGTCGATATATGTGAAGTCGCGCAGCATGTCGCCATTGTTAAAAACCTTGATGGGGCGGTCGTGGAGGATGGCGTCGATGAAGAGGAATGGCGACATATCGGGGCGTCCCCAGGGGCCGTAGACTGTGAAGAAGCGCAGGCCGGTGGTAGGGAGGTCGTAGAGTTTGGAGTAGGCATGGGCCATTAGCTCGTTGCTCTTCTTGGTTGCTGCATAGAGGCTTACGGGATGGGCGATGCCGTGATGCTCAGAGAAGGGCACCTGGCCGTTGAGACCGTAGACACTGGAGGAGGAGGCGTAGACGAGGTGCTTTACCTTGTTGTGGCGGCAACCCTCGAGGATGTTGATGAAGCCATCGATGTTGCTTTCGATATATGCCTGCGGGTTTGTGATTGAGTAGCGCACACCGGCCTGGGCTCCGAGGTTGACTACGAGGTCGAAAGCACCGTTGGCGAAGAGCATCTGCATGGCCTGGGTGTCTTCGAGGTTCATGCGGATGAATGAGAAGCGCTCGTCGGAGGAGCTCTGCGAGAACTTATACCAGGCTACGTCGTCTTTCTCGATGCCTAATTTCTTGAGTCGGCCGAATTTCAGTTCGGGGTCGTAATAGTCGTTTATATTGTCAAGGCCTACCACAGTGTCTCCCTTGTCGAGGAGGCGGCGGCAGACGGCGCTGCCGATAAATCCGGCTGCGCCGGTCACGAGTATCTTCATATTCCTTATAGTTTGATTGTTACTGCAAATTTACACAAAAATCCTCAATCATACAAGTTTGGGAGTCAACTTTCGCTTTGTGGGGAAGTTTAAGGTTATAAGGTTATAAGGTTATAAGGTTATGAGGTTAAAAGGTTAAAAGGTTAAAAGGTTATGAGGTTATGGGTTTATGGGGTTATGAGGTTATGGGTTTATGGGTTTATGGGTTTATGGGTTTATGGGGTTATGAGGTTAAGGGGTTATGGGGTTATGAGGTTAAGGGGTTATGAGGTTATGAGGTTAAAAGGTTATGAGTTTAACTATAAAATAACGTTAAATAAGTTTAATATAGTGTTAGGGCTCTTGCATATGTCGCAGATTCGACCTAAATTTGCGTATATTATAAAAATCAAACAATGAAATCAACCTGCATCCCTCTCCTCTCATCCATAATTCTACTTATCCTGGGCTTCTCTGATGCCTGGGGGCAGACTTGCAGAGTCTCTTCCGGACATTCTGCTGATGGAATGCAAACTTATAAAGAAGTTTTCGAATACGATTATGTTGAGGTCAAACCCTCTTTTCCCGGCGGCAATGAGGCTTTGCTTGATTACATCAACAAAAACCGTCAGTATCCAGCCGATGCGTATGAGCGCGGCATCGAAGGAAGAGTGACTTGCAGTTTTGTTGTCAACAGCGATGGCAATATCTCTCATATAAAGGTAATAAGAGGATGTCATAAATCACTGAATATGGAAGCCATGAGGCTTCTCTCGGAAATGCCCTCGTGGCGTCCGGGTCGGCATCTGAGCCACTGCGTGCCGGTCAGGGTTGTTCATTCGATTCCCTTCCGGAAATGATCATCTGAGTGATTTGTCAAATTGACCAATTGACGAGATTTAAATAGGCGGCCATTTTTGGTCGCCTTAATTTTATCTTAATTCTCAATTCTAAATTCTTACATGAAGTAAGCGAGGTTGAGGCCGAGGGTGGTGGCAGACTTGTGCGGCTGGGAGAAACTTACTCCTATACCGAAGTCCTTCACGTTGAGGCCGAGGCCAAGCGAGAAACCACTGAGGAAGTTCCGCTGGTAAGTCCCCATGTCGCCACGGGTCTTGTAGTTGTAGCCGAGTGCTATGTAGAAGAGGTCGGAAGGGGAGTACTGCAGTCCGAATGTAAGATGACGGAAGAATGTTGGGATAAACTTATAGTCTTCTTCGACGGTCTGGCCGTCTGAGCCTGCGTTGGTGTCGTGCTTGTAGTAGGGGAGTTTCCAGTGGGTGAGATGATGAGCTGTAATTGCGATGGAGAAGGGTCCGTCGCCGAGGCCCTGCATATACCCGAGTTGGATGTCAAATGGGAGATGATCGTATTCTTCGTTGAATCGTTTCACCTGACCGCCGGCATTCTTGATTACTGCAGAGAGCGACAGGTCTTTTTCCTCATCGTAGTAATTGATGCCAAGGTCGGCTGCGAGGGCCACTGCAGTGTAGTCTTCATAGTTGCTATAGATGAGTTTGGCGTTGATGCCGCCACGCAGACGATCGGAGAAATCGTGGCTGTAAGTTCCCTCTACTGCAATGTCCTGCGGTTTGAAGGTGCCAGTGTAGCTGCCGTCAGATGTATAGCCGTCGATGCTTCCGTAGTCAAGATATCGGATTCCTACGCCCCAGGCTCCTCGTTCGCCGGCTGAATGCGCAAAACGCGCGGCCATAAAATTAGAAGATCCAAAATAGCGCATGTAGCTTAGCGCGGCTACGCGTCCGATTTCAGGACCGAGAAGCGCAGGGTTTTGGTCTACCATCATCGGGTCGGTTCCGACAGCGGCTATGCCGTATCCGCCGAGAGCCAAGGCATGAGTGGCAGAAGATACTTCCAGAAACGAATAGGCATTGGCTCCCAACTGGCCATACGCCAAGGGAGCCGAGAGCAAGGCTGCCCCGACAAGAGCCTCCTTGAGGCCTCTGCGAATCATCTTATGCATTAAGTAGCTCACAAAAATTAAACGACAAATTTAAATTTAAAA
>CAZIAX010000264.1:0-3188 GCA_964537745.1 uncultured Sangeribacter sp. | reverse complement strand
TATTCTCCGGACTGAACCGGCTGTCGGGAAAGAACAGAGCTAAATATGCTTATGAGAAGGCAAAAGAGCAGCAAGAAGAGCAGCAACGGCGTCTACACAATGAGATAGCCTCTGCCGTCATGGACCGAGATGGGTATGCAATGGAAATCCAATCACTTGAAGCCAAAGTAAATGCTGACTCAGAGGCTTACAGACTTAACAGACGTAAATATGAGGAGGGCTTGCTCTCGCTCATCGACCTTCAACTTTCAGCCAACACATACTTCGCTTCGAAGATAGAACTTCTTCAAAAACAAATGCTATATATACTGAAAGATAAACTCGTAGAATACTACAAAGGTAATAAACTATGGATGTGAAAATAGAAAGGCCTAAAGGAATTAAGGGCATCAAAACAAAATATTGGATCTATGCAGGATGCGTAATAATCGCGATTGCATTAATCGTATGGTTGGCTACCAGCGATATGGCATCCACATATAAAGTGGAGCGAACAGCCTTGAATATTGCGGATGTAAAGTCTCAGAAATTTGACGATTATGTGCGTGTAGATGGAAGAATCGAACCTATCAGCACTGTCCAGATAAGTCCTGAAGAGGGAGGAATAGTAATGGAGAAAGTGATTGAGGAGGGTTCTTCTGTGCGTAAGGGTGATGTAATAATCCGAATGAGTAACAGCAATCTTGATCTTCAGATTCTCAATGCAGAGGCAGAGTTGGCGGAGAAGCAAAATATCCTTCGCAATACCCAGATATCTATGGAGCAGGACCTTCTTAACAATCGCACGGAGCAGGCACAGCTCGATTTGGAAGTGCAGCGAAAGTTGCGTGCCTATCAGCAAAAGAAGAAACTTTATGACGACAAACTCATAGCAAAAGAAGACTACCTTCAAGCGAAGGAAGACTATGATTTGGCACTCCGCCGCCAGACATTGATTAACCAACGTCTAAACAAAGACAGTATCTACAGATTGGCACAAGTAGACCAGATGGAAGACAATCTTGCGAATATGCAGCAGAACATCCAACTTATCCGCGCCCGCAAAGAAAGGATGAACGTAGTCAGCCCAATAGACGGAGAACTCGGTCTGCTTGACGTGGAACTCGGACAGAGCATAACCCCCGGTCAGAAGATAGGACAGATCAATGACCTTACCAATTATAAAGTGACAGGGCAAATTGACGAGCATTATCTTGACAGAGTACATAAGGACCTTAACGCGACATCAGCCCGCAACGACAAGCAACTGAATCTCCGGCTCCGCAAAGTGTTCCCGGAAGTAAGGGAGGGAAAATTCAAGGTAGAATTTGTCTTCACAGACAAGTGTCCCGACAACATACGTACAGGCCAAACCTGCTACCTCAGTCTTCAGTTAGGTCAACCGGTAGACGCTGTAGTGATTCCTAAAGGCACTTTCTATTCCGCCACCGGTGGCAAATGGATTTTCGTAGTGGATGCGTCTGAAAAGAAAGCCTACAGGCGCAATATCCGCCTTGGCCGACAGAATCCTGAATACTACGAAGTGCTCGAAGGACTCGAACCGGGAGAACGTGTGATCACCAACGGCTATGAATCCTACGGCGATGCAAAGGTTTTAATGATTGATTGACCCCATAAACCTATAAACTTATAACCCTAAAACCTTAAGTTGAGAGCAACGAAACTTAAACAACAATATATGAAATCTTACTTTAAATTTCTTAGCAGAAACAAGTCTTATGCCGCCATCGACGTGTTTGGATTGGCGATAAGCATGATGTTTGTGGTCTTGATAGGGTGCTACACCTGGCAGGAGACCCACGTAGATAAACAGCACACCAAAGCTGACCGAATGTATTATCTTGGATTGGATATAAGAGGGAAAAAGACAATGGGAAGCCATTGGTATCTTCAATTCATCCTGAAGGATAAGTTTCCCGATATTGAAAGTTCCACAGGTATCTATCGGCAGTCCCGATGGTTGACTTTGGATGACAAGGAAATCTCCACCAACTGCCTATTTGTGGATTCCACTTTCTATGACATCTTCGACTTCAAGCTAATCCAAGGGGATCCTAAAACTGTGCTCGACAATCCCACCAACGTCGTCGTGACACGGAAATATGCAAGAAAAGTATGGGGAGATGAAGACCCAATAGGAAAGAGCATTCTCTTTGTCAACAATGAACCCCCATTCGTTGTGACGGGAGTGATGGAACCGATGAAAAACACATCCCTGATGACCCATAATCGTCAACCAGTCGACATGCTTATTAATTTCCAAATGGTAAAGTATGCCAATGAATCATTGATTGACCAAAATATGAGCAATGCCACCGGTTCGGAAGTCCTGCTCTTGGCTAAAGAGGGAGCTGACCTTTCTTCTAAGAAAGAGGAATATGAGAACGCCATCAAAGACATTTATTGGATTCTCAACCTTCCTGAAGACAACATAAGGTTTGAGATTTATCCTTTCAAAGACACATATTTTTCGGATCTTGACTCCGGACATCTCAATTTCGGAGATGCCAAGATGATAAAGCTTCTTTTCGGCATTGGTCTTGTGATTCTTCTATTTGCTATCATGAACTATATCAATCTTACGGTAGCACTTGCCGGCAAACGCGCCAAAGAAATGTCAACGCGCCGTCTGCTTGGAGAGACCCGCCAAAGCATCATGTGGCGATTGATAGCAGAAAGCGCAGTGCTATGCAGCGTTTCAGTCATACTGGGCATTGCACTCGCCTATCTACTGCAACCATACGCCTCGACGCTGCTCCATACTCCTCTCGACATAACAAGTTGCCTGAATGTCACGACAATTGGTTTTCTCATAATTATACTTTTGATAATGAGTTTTCTGTCTGGTATCATTCCGGCGTTGATGTTATCATCCATGAAACCGATAGAGGCCGTAAAGGGAGCTTTCAAAAGAAAATCCAACATGGTCTATGGAAAGATCTTCATTGTAGTGCAGAATGTAGCCACTATCACCATGATAGCATGTGCATTGACAATGTATCTCCAAGTGCGTCATCTAATCAATGCACCTCTTGGGTATGAATACAATGGCATTATGGAACTTCAGACTCAGTATATGGATGATAACGGTGAAAAATTCAAGCAGGAACTTCTTAAACTTCCCTGCGTGGAAAAAGTAAGTTTCTGTGGTTGGAGTCCTCACGACAGGGGCAACAACAATACGAATC
>CAZIAX010000263.1:0-3210 GCA_964537745.1 uncultured Sangeribacter sp. | reverse complement strand
CTTGATAGGGATATGTCTGGGCGCAGATGCTTGCGGAGCCCAAGAGGGCGGAGGCGAGAAGCATGAAGGCCTTTGTGTAGTGTTTCATGTGTTGGGGTTGAGATGGTTTATGAGGTTTAAGAAGTTTAAGTGGTTTAAGGTTGGATGAACTTTTGGGCATTGCGGATGTAGATTTGGCCTGGGGTGGGGTTAGGGACCGGGATACCTTGAAGATTGTAGATAGTGCCTTCTTTGGAATCCGAATCAATAGAATTGACGGCATTGTCCTCGCCTGGCCAGAGATTGAAGGCATACACCGCAATGTCTTGGGTTCCGCCTATCTTAATAACGTATTTTTTTGAGGGATTGATATCAAATTCCACAGAATCTGAGCGTGGAGTAGATTTCTTGCTTATCTCGAGTGTGGAGTTGACGGTCTGGGGCTCGCCATCCTCACTCTCTATTGTAACAGCCAACGTTCCAGGAGTAGAAGACCCTCCAGTGAAGTATATCTGAACTTTCTCTGTGCCCTCGACGCGCAGGATGACGTATTTTGTAGCTCCGACGCGAATCATATTGTCCTTGTATGTTGCAAGAGTGATTCTTTTTCCCGTGATGGGGTCGAGGTCGATATTTTGAGGCGTCACATTCAAGCCGTCATTTTTTGTAGAGCCGTATTCCACCCAATCGGAGCAATCCTGGCGTATTTCCCATTGCAGTTGTCCGGTCTGGGCATTGGTCTTCTGCTCAGTAAGGTCATGAGTCTTCACATATTCAAACTCGTAGTCGGAGAGGACAGGGGTATGATAACCTTCCTGCTTTGGCTTCAGCTCGAAGTTGGCGGTGATTTCTCGGTCAGCTTTTGCGATGAAAGTATACTCCAACTCAGTAGAAAGTACCGCCCCAATCTCATCGGTCCAGTTCTTGAACAAATAGTCGTCGGCAGGGGTAGCGGTCAGTGTCACAGACTCGTCAGCCTTAGCCACGACAGATTCAGGCGATACCGATCCTCCATCTTCCGGAGCGATTCTTACAGTGATGTTGTAATTCTCCTTTATCTCACGCTTAGCGATATCGATATAGTCGGTGCGGCAACGCATGCTCGCGTTGGTGCAGAATCCTATGCGAATCTCATCGCCGGGTGAAAGAGTGATGTCGTCAGACGTATGCTCCTTCATCGTGTTGTCGTTGGCAGTGGCTTTCCAACTGTCTTTCAAGTCCTCGTTGACAAAGATTTGATATTCACCTTGTCCGCTGTTCTCATCAAAGTAAGCGGTCTTGAGGTCGTAGCGGCCAGCCTCGCCCTGCCAGACAAAGCTGATATATCCGGGGCCTTCGTCGCCAACGGTGCAATACTCACCCGATGCGTCAATCCAAGAAGGATTCGCATCATATTCTAAGAAGCAAAGTCCGCCACGCACTCCGGCCTCGGCCTCGTTGCGCCCTTCCTTGGCATATGCCACGTCTGACTTAAAACTCCAGACATCACCTTCGACTATCGAGCCATCTTTTGTTTTGGTGTCAACATGCCAGTAGTATTGCTTCCCATATTTGAGATTTTCAGGGCGCCAGGAAGTAGTCTTTACTTCAGCAGAGATGGCGCCAGACATATCGCTTTTTTCAGAGATGCTTACGATATAGCTGTCGTCATTCAATCCCTCACGCCATCTGAGAGTCAGGGGTTCGCATGGGGAATAGTTGCCTACAATCTCGCGAAGTGCGGCATGCATCTCGCCGTCGGCAGGAGTCGGGAACCGGACTGCGTCGGCAGCTGTAGTGAACCGGAAAAGCGGTGATGTCTTGCCATCATGGTCGCCTCCTACGATGGTGGCGTTCCAATAGTAGGTGGTCAGAGGTTTCAGACGGAAAGACTCGGGATTATAATCGACAAGACTGTTCACATCCTCTCCAATCTGAATGCGGATTGAGGAAGCGCCATCCACAGCGCCACACATCAGTCGGGTAGAACCAGTCACGTTGACAGCTCCATCGCCCGGGAAGGGAATGATATCGCTCTCAATGCCGCTTACACAACCCATCTTATCCACGAGCGACGGGACATCGGCGGCTTTGTCCATGGCAAACTCATAGTCGAAGTAGCTGCTGAAATCAAACGGCTTGTCGACATTTCCTTTGGTTCCTTTGGAGGTCTTGACAAACTCATTGCCATCGCTCCAATAGAATCCCCAGTAGGCATCCTCCGGACCGTAGTCGGCCGAGTACATCTGCTGCATTGCAGTGCCCACATTCTTGAAATAGCAATTCTGGATGTTCAACTCAGCGCGTGCGAAGACACCTACACCATAGCTTGAATTGTCTTGGTTGTAGTCGTTGAAGATGACTCCCTTGCCGTAGCCTACGCGGGGGTTGCGCTGGGTGCAATTGATGAAGGCGTTGTGGTGATAGGTCACTCGCTCACGTCCGTGGTCAGTGATGTTGCGTGTGCCTGAACTGCAAAGAGAGGTCTTGTCATGGTCGTGGAATCTGCACCACGACACGGTCATGTAGGTCGACCCGTAGGTAAAGTCCAAAAGACCATCCCAGACATCGCTGTCTTCATTTATGCTTGAGAGATCGCAGTGGTCGATCCAGACATGGTGGGTATTGCGGATTGCGATGGCATCGGGGGAAGCCTTTTCAATCTTCACGTTTCGGATGATGATATTCTGCTGCCCGTTGATGTCAAATCCAAAATATTTCAACTCCACGCCGTCGCCACCGCCAATGATGGTCTTGTTGCTGACAATCTTGACGGTATTGTCTTTGATAGGCGTGCCATATTGGTCGAGTGCTCCCTCCATATCATTGTCGATGATGATGATATATGGAGAAGAGGCGGCAGCATACTTTGCCAAATCCTCACGAGTGGAGACGTGGACTATTTTTCCTCCCATACCGCCCGTAGTGCCCTGGCACCCCAAGTCGCTGTAGTTGGCAAAGCCTACGAGGCCGGTCTGAGCGCTTGCCGGCATTAAGGGAGCCAGAGATATGGTGAATACAAAGAGGGTCCTATTGATTGGGTTCATGATGATATTTAGAAGGTTTTTGGATAAAGACGATATCACAAATCGCCTCTCCGAGGCTACTGAGTATTTAGTTTGACCCCAGGCTGAAGCCTGGGGTTTCGTCACAATAACAGCTCTCCGAGCTGAGTAGGTGGAAGGTTGGGACGCGGGGGGGGGATTACTGGGATACGGCGTAGAGGCCTACGGTGGCTCCGGTGAAGCCGCC
>CAZIAX010000262.1:0-3236 GCA_964537745.1 uncultured Sangeribacter sp. | reverse complement strand
AATACTATGAAAAACACACTTGCAAAATTAATGAATTTTTTTGAAACTACAAATATTTTTAATGAAAAATTCAAAAAAAATACGTTAAAATCAATTTTTAGGGGCTTGCAACGTTATATAATTGTTAAAAATATCATTTTTTTACAACGGAATATGAAGAAATACAATATCGCAGTGGCCGGCACGGGCTACGTAGGTCTCTCTCTCGCCACGCTCCTCGCGCAGCATAATCATGTGACCGCAGTGGATGTCATCCCGGAAAAGGTGGACCTCATCAACAAGGGAATTTCCCCCATCCAAGATGAATATATTGAGAAATACCTTTCAGAAAAAGAGCTGGACCTTAGAGCTACACTCGATGGTGCTGCTGCTTACAAAGACGCGGACTTCGTGGTCATAGCTGCCCCGACTAATTATGACCCTGTCACCAACTTTTTCGATACTCATTGCATTGAGGATGTCATCGATCTTGTCCTGTCAGTGAATCCCACTGCTGTAATGGTTATAAAGTCGACAATCCCAGTAGGATATTGCAGGTCGCTTTATCAGAAATATTCTAATGCGGGAGTACAGCAGTTCAATCTTATGTTTTTCCCAGAGTTCCTTCGCGAGTCAAAGGCCCTCTATGATAACCTTTATCCATCCCGCATCATCGCAGGAGTGCCAAAGATAATCGATAATAAGCGTTATGCGCATGAGAATGACGCCATCCTCAAAGTGACTGACATGAAAGCGATGGATGAGGCTGCTCATACTTTTGTGGCTCTTCTAGAGCAAGGTGCAATCAAGAAGGATATCCCGGTGCTTTATATGGGGATGAAGGAAGCCGAGGCTGTCAAGCTCTTTGCTAACACTTATCTTGCACTGCGTGTCAGCTACTTCAATGAACTTGATACCTATGCCGAGGTGAAAGGCCTTGACTCCAAGGCTATCATAGAAGGAGTAGGTCTTGATCCACGTATTGGGTCGCACTATAATAACCCTTCTTTCGGATACGGAGGCTATTGTCTGCCTAAAGATACAAAGCAGCTTTTGGCCAATTACGCTGAGGTTCCGCAAAACATGATGTCGGCGATTGTAGAGAGCAACCGTACGCGCAAGGACTTCATCGCTGACCAGGTGCTCAGGCTTGCTGGATGGTATGATTATACTACCAATAACCATTATCCTCACTACTCCAAGCATATTAAGCGCCCAGCACGGAGCGCGCAACCAGAGGCTCCTGTCATCGGCGTTTATCGTCTGACCATGAAGTCGAACTCCGATAATTTCCGTCAGTCAAGCATCCAAGGGGTGATGAAGCGTATCAAGGCCAAGGGCGCTCAGGTTGTGATTTATGAGCCAACACTTGAAGACGGCACCTCCTTTTTCGGAAGCACCGTCGTAAACGATCTTGATAAGTTTAAGGAAATGTCGCAAGCCATCATCGCAAATCGCTATGATTCGGTGCTTGACGATGTCGCTGACAAGGTATATACCCGCGACATTTTCCGTCGGGATTAAGAATACAGGAAGCGCTTGATGGAGCGTTTCGGAGTCTTTTCAAATTCGTTTGGAATAAGTTGGATCTTGCTGATCTGTTCGTAAGGAGCCACCAGTCGGTTGAGCTCCTTTCTTGTTTCCTCCATCTTGTCTGCAAGGTCGGTGCTGACAAGGTCAAACTTGTCGAGTGCTGGATAGTCGGGGTAAACTAAGGCCACGAGTTTGCCATCTCGTTCTACTACGAGAGATTCAGCGACGAACGGCATATTGTTGAGCTTGGCCTCAATCTCTTCAGGATAGATATTTTGGCCGCTTGCGGATAGAAGCATAGTCTTGTTGCGTCCGCGTAAGAAGAGAGTGCCATCTGGAGTCCTGGTGCCCATATCTCCAGTCTTCAGCCAACCTTTGCTGTCGAGTACCGCCTCGGTTGCCTCCTGGTTGCGGTAGTAGCCTTTCATGACATTGGTGCCCTTTACGCATACTTCTCCAGGAATGTTCTCAGGATCATCGCTCAATATGATACTTTCCATGGTTGGTAGGGTGCGTCCTGCACTTCCGGGAATGAATTCGCGCCACGGCGTGTAGGAGATGAGGGGGCCACATTCCGTCATTCCGTAGCCGACAGTAAATGGGAACTTAATTTTATAAAGGAAGTCTTCCACCTCATGATTAAGAGCCGCTCCTCCTACGATCACCTCCTCAAATTCGCCACCGAATGCTTCGATAAGTTTCCGGCGTATCTTAGAGTAGACGATACTGTCGAGTAGGGGCACAGCGAGTGTCCATCTGATTGGCCCTTTGGATATCATTGGGAGTATCTGAGTCTTGTAGATTTTTTCAAGAATCAAGGGCACGCAGATGATGAGGTTGGGCTTCACTTCTCCAAGAGCCTTCAGCAGAATGCGTGGGGAAGGAGTCTTGTCAAGAATGGTCACATGGCTTCCTACGGCTAATGGGGTAAGCATATCGAATGCGCAGGCATAGGCATGGGCCAAAGGCAGGAAGTTGAGTGCTCTGCTCGAACGGAAATGGAGCTTGCTGTCGATGCCGAAGCACACGTTGCCGGCCAGATTTTCCCCTGTGAGCATGACACCCTTGGAGAAACCTGTAGTGCCTGATGTATAGTTGATTTCGGCAAGGTCTGAGTTCTTGCGGTCGGCATATTTGATATCTTCAGGTCCGAAGCCATTAGGATGAGCGCGGTTGAAACGGCGTCTTGTAAGACGGAAATGGCGCTTGATTTCCTCTCCTTCCCCCTCATAAAGGACTTCATGACCCTTTAGTGAGAAAACGGCCTTCACCTTTGTCAGGGATTCTGGATCCATATGTTCCCAAATAGATTCTTGGATGATCAGCACAGAAGCTCCACTGTGAGTGACGATATGCCCGATGTCGATTGGGTTGAACTCGGACAGAATTGGCACAACTACGGCTCCGTAGGTAACCACTCCCATATATATCTGCACCCAATCGGAGCAGTCTTTTCCACATAGTGCGATCTTGTCGCCAGGCTGAATGCCTATAGCGCGATAGAAAGTATGAGCAAGGCCGATGTTGAATGCTAATTGTCCGTAGGAGATAGTCTCTCCTTTTGTATAGTCGGTGAGCGCTGGTAGATCCCAGTTTTCAGCGAAGCTTTTCTCGTATATCTTGATGAAATTGAGTATTTCCATGGGTGTAGTTTTCCGGTTTAGTGTGAAGTTTATATTACTTATAACGAAAAAGACCGCATTGTGGCACAATGCGGTCTTAAA
>CAZIAX010000261.1:0-3254 GCA_964537745.1 uncultured Sangeribacter sp. | reverse complement strand
ATTAGAGGGAGGCGATTACGGCCTTGATTTCCTCAGCAAGCTGCTCGGCCTTCTCCATTGTCTCAGCCTCGCTGTAGATGCGGATGATGGGCTCGGTGTTTGACTTGCGAAGATGCACCCATGACTCAGGGAAATCTATCTTAACACCATCTATGTCAGTTATCTCACAACCGGCAAATTTTTCCTTGACAGCAAGGAGGATAGCATCCACGTCAATGTCTGGGGTAAGCTGAATCTTATTCTTCGCTATCTGATATGGAGGGTAAGTCTTCTTCAATTCGCTTACCTTTTTGCCCGACTTTGCGAGCAGAGTAAGGAAAATGGCAACCCCAACGAGAGCGTCGCGGCCATAGTGAAGTTCGGGATAGATGACTCCGCCATTCCCCTCGCCACCAATCACGGCACCTGTCTCCTTCATCTTCGCAACAACATTGACTTCTCCTACAGCAGCGGCATTATATTCGCATCCATGACGGTGAGTCACGTCGCGCAATGCGCGTGAGCTGCTCAGGTTAGAGACAGTGGCACCGGGAGTATGCGACAAGATATAATCAGCCACTGCAACCAGGGTGTATTCCTCTACAAACATCTCGCCATTCTCCATCACAATTGCAAGACGGTCAACGTCAGGGTCTACCACAAAACCCACATCGGCGCGACCCTCCTTCATAAGAGAAGCGATTTGGGTTAAGTTTTCAGGAATGGGTTCGGGAGTATGGGCAAAATGGCCGTTTGCCTCGCAATTCAACTCGACGACATTCTTCACACCCAGAGCCTTGAGCAGACGAGGGATAACGATACCACCTACTGAATTCACTGCATCGACAGCCACTGTGAAATCAGCCTTGGAGATAGCCTCCACATCTACCAGGCCAAGATTCTTCACCATCTCAATATGGCGTTCTCCCCAAGTGTCGTTGACATACTCTGAGCCCAAATCCATGACATCCGCAAATGTGAAGTCCTCTTCCTCTGCGATACGAATAACTTCCTTACCAGCGGCATCTGTCAAGAACTCACCGTTACGGTCGAGTAGTTTCAGTGCATTCCACTGAATCGGATTGTGGCTGGCTGTCAGGATAAGACCTCCATCGGCCTTTTCACCTGTGACAGCAAGTTCGGTGGTGGGAGTTGTGGCCAATCCAATGTTGATCACATCAAATCCCATGGCCATCAAAGTTCCGACTACAAGATGAGATACCATCTGACCGGAAATGCGGGCGTCGCGGCCAACGACTATGCGGCCAGCTTTGCCATCGTTGATATTCTTAATATACTGTGCATAAGCAGCTGTAAATCTTACGATATCAACACCACCAAGGCCCTCGCCGCTACGACCGCCAATAGTGCCGCGGATGCCTGAAATAGATTTTATGAGACTCATATTGTTTGATAGATAATTAGTTATTCTATATTAGTATTCAGCCTTGAAGTATCTCATATTGACCTTATAGGGAATACAAGTTACGTTGTCGGAAGAGAAGCCATAGTAAGACTTGAGGAGAATGTTGACTTCGGAATTAAAACCGAGGTAGCTTATAGGAATCTGAATTCCAGACCCCCACTGTGAGGAAGAGCTGACGCTATAATTGTTAAATATGAAATAGGTATTCACAGCAACTCCGGCAAAATTATCCTGATTACCGGTACCAGTAACTTCGAATGTATTGTTGGAATACATATCCTCAACATTCCAGCGAGTATAAGTGAAATACACCTGTTCATCAGTCTTTGGGAACTTGCGCTCCGCTTTCGCTGGAGATTTAATCACTTGCATATAGACGTATCCATCGTCGTCCATCTTATAGTATGGAGCATTCTCACCTTCAAGAAACACACTGTCGGCAGGAATCTCATTGCATACGGTATGCTGAGCCAAGAACCAGTTGCTTGCCCTCTGTTCCTTCTTCAAAAGATCGGTATAGCTTTCTGTCTTACTGCAGGAGGCAAGAATGAAAGCTAAAGCTACAGCCAATGTAAAAGTAAAGTTGAATCTTAAGTTCATAATTTTTAATAACTTTCAATCATATATAAATCGCTACCCATTTCATTTAATAGATGCGGCATCGAAATAGTCAAGTTTTTCAGTTCTCCCTTTTAGGAAACTTGCATATTTAGGGAAAGACTCTATGAGAATTTTCCGGCATTCTTCAAGCGAACCATGAAATTCTGCTCCGGCAGCCATAACATGGCCGCCCCCTCCGAAAAGCTCCTTACACATCAGGTTGACCGGGAAGTCCATTATGCTTCTTGCCGACACCTTTATGCAATCGGCATCCTCGCGAAGGAAGAAACTGAATGTGACGCCACGGATTTCCGTCGGCCGGTTGACAATCCCTTCTGTGTCGCCCTTCTCATAGTGGAAACGTTCACACTCCTGACGGTCAAGACAAATAATAGTGCCATGATATTCGGGGAACACCTCGAGTTTAACCGCTAAAGAGTAGGCCTCAAGCAACATGGCTCCATAGCTTTTCTCAAGAAGGGCAAGACGAACAATGCGGTTTTTATCGCATCCTTTCTCGAGAAGGCGCTGAAGAATCTCATAGATGTCGGGACTCTTGCAATTGACCGTGAAGTTTTTAGTATCGGTAATCATCCCGGTAAGCAGGCAGGTTGCCGCCTCAAGGTTCATTTCGGAGTATAGTCCCAATTCAGCCATTATGCGGAACGAGAGTTCACAAGTGCTTGACATATCCGGAAATGAGAAGATAATATCGGCAAATGGTGAAGGCTCCACGTGATGGTCGATAAGCACCTTGGGGGCAGTGCACTCTTCAAGAAGGCCCTGCATTCTGTCGAGACGGGAAGGCTGGTTGAAATCGCAGCAGATGATGAGGTCAGCCTCACGAAATAGTTTCTCACAATATTCCTCATGACGGGTCAAGACTGCAATACTGTCGAAACCTGGGAGGAACGAAAGCGAACGTGGAGCGTTGTCAGGGACAACAACCGTCACAGATTTTCCAAGCCCATCAAGCACATGTTTCCAGCCAAGAGTACTCCCTATGGCGTCTCCATCAGGACGGACGTGACAGGTCAATACTATCGAGGAAGAAGAATTCAATAGCTTGTCGAACTTGTCTATCTTTCTTGTATCTAATATTTTATCCATTGATAATCAAATATTTGACTACACTCTATCGCCAATCTCAAGGCTTGAATGTGAGTGCTTTGCTCCAAAAATTCCAATCTGAGGAGCATTTCAAAAGGCAAAGATAGCAATTTTTACCGAATTTTTAGTAATTTTGCAC
>CAZIAX010000260.1:0-3267 GCA_964537745.1 uncultured Sangeribacter sp. | reverse complement strand
GCAAGCGCCAACGTTGCAGTAAGCGAGGCCTCCATAGCTGAGGCAAAGGTAGTGATGGAGATGGCGGCCACCGACCTTGCCCGTTACGAGAAACTTCTTGAGAAGGATGCCGTCACTCGTCAGCAGTATGACGCCGCCAAGACTGACTATGATGCCAAGAAAGCCCGCTACGAGATGCTTGCCCGTCAGCGAAGCGCCACCTCTTCTGTCGTGGCTGTCAACCGTGAGCGAATCTCCCAGTCGGAGGCTGGAATCGAACTCTCAAAGTCTCTTCTCGAGACTGCAGAGCTCAATCTCAGCTACACCGTCATCCTTGCTCCTTGCGACGGCTACACCTCTCGCAAGACTATTCAGGTAGGCCAGCTCGTGCAGCCCGGCCAGACTCTTCTCGACATCGTAGACTCCGGCGAAGTGTGGGTGACTGCCAACTATAAGGAGACCCAGCTGAAGCACATAGAGCCTGGAAGCAAGGTTGAGATAAAGGTTGATGCAATTCCCGATGTTACATTCGAAGGAGAGGTGACTGCTATCTCCACCGCTACCGGAGCATCTCTTTCGCTGATGCCTCAGGATAATTCCGCAGGCAACTTTGTCAAGGTGCGCCAGCGCATACCGGTCCGTATAGAGTTCTCATCTGCCAATGCTGCCGATGAGATGAAGAAACTGCGCGCCGGTATGAATGTGGAATGTAGCGTGAAGTATTGATATGGGAGACTGGCACGCACCTCAGGGACCCTTTGATGTCCCTGACGTCAGAGGTTTCATCCCGCGACGGCTGAAACCCTGGCTTTTCATATTCTTTGTGCTGATAGTGCAGTTTTCCGGCGGCCTTTATCTCGCTGCAGCTTCCGACATGATTGGCACTTCCGCACTGATGCAGGAGGATATCCTTATGGCGGGGTATGCCTCTCTCGTCGGAATGTCGATCAACTTCGCCGTGATGTTTCGCATCAAGTTCCGGTTCTCCACACGCACCCAGCTGATTGTATCCGCCATTGTGCTTATGGCTGCAACGGCTATCTGCGCTCATACCGACAGCGTCCCTCTGCTGGTTGCGACATGTTTTGTAGCGGGATGGTTTCGTATGCAGGCCACTTTCGCATGCAACTCCACCATCCAGCTATGGCTCACTCCTGTGCGCGACATGGCGATATTCTTCTGCTATGTCTATATCATAGTCGACAGTGTCATTCAGCTCAGCGGTATTGCTGTCATCTATACAGCTTTCCATGCCCAGTGGGAATACATGCACTGGATTATGATGGGGCTCCTCGCACTGATGGTGCTCATGGTTTTGGTCCTTCTCAAACCCGTACGCGCTCCGATGTATATCCCACTTCTGGGCATCGATTGGATTGGCGCGGGCCTCTGGAGCATAGTTATGCTCTGCTTCACGTTTGTCTGCGTCTATGGAAATTTCTACGACTGGTGGGACGCGGTGGAGATTCAGGGGGCGACTCTGCTTGGATTCGTCTGCATGGCCATCAACCTTTGGCGCGCGTCGTTTCTTCACCATCCTTATGTGTCGTTTATGGCGCTGAAGAATCGTAACGTGGTCCGGGCTACCCTCGTCTATCTGGTCTTTTTCACCCTCTTGGCTACTGAGCACGTATTCGAGCACAGCTATGCTGCCAATATCCTTGGATTTGACGAGACAAATCTCATCGACCTGAACTGGTATGTATTTGTCGGAATCATAGTGGGGTGCGGCTTCACTTATTTCACATTCGCATTGCGTAAGTGGACGTATAAGACCATGACTGCAATAGGGTTTGCATTTGCCGCCATATATCTGGCTTACTTCTATTTCCTTATCGATTATGGAGTGGAGAAGGAGATGTTGTTCTTCCCGTTGTTCGCGCGCGGCTTCGCGTCGGTCGTAATCTCGATTGTTTTCCTGACCTCCATAGTGCAGAGCGGACTCCCATTTACTGTTTTCCCACAGGCTCTCACCATCAATGGCTTTACCGGCGCTGTAATGGGAGCCACGTTAGGCCCGGCTCTGATAGGGGAGTTCCTGAGACATACCGTGGCGAAAAATCTCTCGCTTCTGAGTGCGAATATTGTTGATTTCAATCCGAATGTAGACGTTAGTGCGCTTGGCTCCATCTTCGGCAGTCTGCAGCTTCAGGCGTTGGTGGTGTCGATGAAGGAAATCTACGGTTGGCTCTTGATTGTGGCTCTCGTGGCGCTGACATTGATACTTATCGGGTATGGTCCGGTCCGTCCCTGGGCCATCTTCCCTAAATGGAGTACTGTACGCCGCAGCATAAAGCATCTCGTCCGCACTTCCAAGACTGCTTGATTTTCTGGCTTTTAAAGAAAATTCTGCAAAAAGTTGAGGTAATATTTGGTGGATTCGGATTTTATTCGTAATTTTGCATCGTGAAACCCACGCGATGTGGGGCCTTCATCGGGCGAATACCAGAGTGGCCAAATGGGGCAGACTGTAAATCTGCTGGTTTATACCTTCGGTGGTTCGAATCCATCTTCGCCCACCTCGTCATTCATTCATTAATTCTCTATTTTTTTTCGGACTTCTTCGGAAGTCCGTTTTTTTTTACTACCGCTTGTAACTATCCTGTCTCAATCAGCGACTAATCAAGTGTAATCAAAAATAACCCCATAACCCTTAAGTTGAGTTTGCGAAACTTAAATAATTAAAGCAAGATGACAATCTCAATCCCACATGCCGGAGACTCCCTCCTCGACCGCCTAAAAGGATATGTCCTTAGGTTTGCAGCTTCCATAGGTGCGGCTCCTGAGCAGACTCGTCTTCATCGGCTCTTCGACACCACTGTAGACGAACACGACGCCATGATTCGCCGCATCTGCCTTGGATATGCACATACGTCTCAGGATTTGGAAGACCTCTATCAAGATGTGCTCGTCAACATCTGGCGCGGCTTGCCCTCCTTCAGAGCGGATTCCTCCACGCGGACATGGGTCTATCGCATAGCTCTCAACACCTGTGTGTCCACCCTCCGCATCCGTAGCAAGATGCCGCTGCAGACCTCCCTCGACGAGGTGATTCTCGTCCCCGATCATTCCCAGGAAAAGAAGGAGACCGTAAAAGAACTCTATGAGTGCATAGCGACTCTTGGCCCAATCGACAAGGCGATAGTCATGATGTGGCTCGACGACTATTCCTACGAAGAGATTGCCGACACCATAGGCCTTAAGCGCAACAACGTCGCCGTCCGCCTCCACCGAGCCAAAGAAAAACTAAAATCCTCCCTCTAATTATCAATTCTCAATTCTCAATTC
>CAZIAX010000259.1:0-3286 GCA_964537745.1 uncultured Sangeribacter sp. | reverse complement strand
GTGATGGACTCAAAACAATAGCTTCTCACTTCTTCACTCTTCCGTGGGATAGCCGAGCAACGGATGGGAGCCCTTGGCCCGCTGGAGGGGGGATGGTGATCCAACTCGGAAAGGATGAATATCTGATTGCAGGCACAGGAATAGTTGTGAAGTGGGAATCAGCCAATGAAGTTTCATCTGAAAAGAAACTCGGAGAAGACGGTTTTATGCTTTCTGGAGATAACGCTAAGGAAAACGAGTGGAAAGGGAAAGAGCGAATTGGTATCCTAAGTTGCGATGAAGTTGATATCCTTCCTGACGGCAGTTTTAAGGTTGTACGCCGACTTAATGGCGATGAGACCCATCAAGGACGTCACATCCGCATAGGTGTCGACGACTACAAAGCCCTCCACGTCAAACTCTACCGCTATTAAATGACAAATTCATTACTGCGTAGCCATGGAATGGAGGCGCCTTCGCCTCCGCCTACTGTCTCCCCCTAACTTTTTCGAAGACCTACCCAAAGCCATAGATTTTAGTGCAGACACAGTGAGTAGAAGAAGTCATATCCCAGAATATGTAAAAGCCTTTATAGAAAAAAATTCTGATTAATTCTTTTTTATTCAATTTTTTTTGTAAATTTGCCAACGATTAGAGCTAAATGTGATTTTGACTCTATTATTTGACTTTTTAATCTATACCTACCTACATTTTAATTTAGGGTGGTATTCTACTGATATCAACACTTATTATTTATGTGGGGGAAATGATCCAAGTCACAATTATGAGGACTTTTCTGTCTTCGAGTTTAATAATAATAACCAAATCATAACGAATATAAAATGAATAAGATCTTTAACAATATGTCTTCCGTTAGTAGACTATCCATATTATTATGGATTATGGGTGCGGTATTTTTGAATTCTTGCGGAAAAGATGATGAAGAACCTAAGTATGATGTGACCATATATAATTCGATTGAGGTATGCGTGGTTGACAAGGACGGTCATGATCTTGTCGAGGAGTGGTTTAATTCCAGCGATGAAAATAAATCAAATTTTGCTGAATTCAAGTTCATCTCAAAAAATCCTCAATTATTAAGTGAAAGGGTATACTGTGATAAAGATATGGAGTTAGGGAAGATGGTATTTGTGCATGAACAAATCCTTGCATGCTTGGATTATGAAGATAAGATATTTTGGCGATTTAAGATGTTTGAAACAGACACTGAAGAAATTTTAATAGAAGGAGTCTGTAAAAAAATTAAGCCATATGATGCGTGGGGATATAAGATAGATATGCGCATCCAATGGAGCTGCCAAGGTGTAGATTTTCCGATGGATAGTCAAACACGTGTCACATTGGTTAGGACGGAGGATGGTACTTACACTATAAAGCAATAAAGTTATCCCTAAAAAATAATAGAGTCCACTCAAGCTGAGTGGACTCTATTATTTATTATTTCTTCATGACTACCTTTCCATTGATAATATACAGTCCGGAAGGAAGATCCGAGAATTTAGTATCTTCGGGATAGCGATACCCATTCATATCGTAAATACCTTTAGGTGCCACATTGAAGGCATCGTCAGCTTGAAGTTCCTCCACTCCGTCGTATATCTCACCGCCGAGACCTCTTACGATTCCGGCATACGCATGCTTGCGATAGAAGGTGTTGAGAGTCCAGATACCAACTGGAGTATTTGCGCGCCAACCACTGTTTGTGGGGGAATCGGTTGGACACCAGAAGCAGATACCCCATTGCTGCTCTGCCGGAATGAGTCGGAGATATTCCTTCAGTATCCATTCGTAGTAGTCAGCCATATTCTTATGCTGCTGCTCTGTCATTTCTCCTGTGGGCACATCTCTGCCGCTTGCATTGACATATCCCATATCGAATTCACTGACTCGGACAAGTTTGCCGGAGGCAGCCATCAGCTTAAACATATTTGTGATGGCGTTCTTCTTGCTGGCCAGCGTGCCAGAGTTCTCATAGTAAGATATGTGCATCTGAGTGCCGATACCATCCACGTAGGTCTCGCCGTCGGCTTCCCATTTCTTTATCCAGTTGATAAGCGACTTCAGTTTTTTGTTGCCATCCCAGTCGCTCTCGAGATTGTAATCGTTGATGAAGAGTTTGATATCTTCTGGGCCATACTGACGAGCATAGCGCACTGCATTTCTAACGTATTCGAGGTCGCCCATATGGTCTTGCCAATAGAAAGCGTCTCCTCCGACATCCCAGGTCGCTTCTCCATTGAAACCTTCGGAGTGTTGGAGAGTATAGTTGCCCTGACCATCGTTTCCACCGCCGGAGATTGCTTCGTTGACCACATCCCAGGCTTTCACCTTTCCTCCGCAGGCCTCCATCATTCCTTTTATCCATTTCTCCATAGCTGAGCTGAGGATCTCGCATTTTTCTGCTTTGGTCAGAGGTGTAGCCTGAGGCAGCTTCAGATAAAACTTACTTTCCTCTATCTGAGGAGGGTTGACGCCTCCGGCATCTTTCTTCATTTTGAAAGAGGATAAGTCGTCGTTTTCGATTGCGCCATTGTTCACTCTTTCAGCTCCCCCTATTTTCATGCTGATATTGTCGAAATAGTAAGTGTTGGCATCAGCAAGTTCACTGAGATTGAAAGCTATTGACTTGCCACTCTTGGCAAAGGTGCCTTTTACTTCGATTGTCTTCCATTCTGTTGTGAAATCTATATTCCCAAAAGCATTGTAATCGACATAGCTTCCTGGTTCATTATGAAGCTGGGTTGATGCCATTGCTGGTTTGTCAGCCCGGACGTCCGCAGTGAAGACGTACTGCTGACCGCTGACAAATGGTGAGGAAGTGACAATCCAGAATTGGTTGTCCCAAACTTCAGATTTCTTTGCTCCAGCCTCCACTTTCAGATACCGCCTTTCTTCGTCAATCTTCATCGCTCCCAGCCTGTCGCCCACTTTGATATTGCGGATATAGATGTCGCCGATAAAGTCTCCGCATTGGAAAAGGAGGAATGGATTGTTGATGGGACTCGTATAAGTCACTTCCACCTCTTGCCATTCAGTAGTGAATTTAAAATCGGTGTTGGTGCCGTTGCCCCAGTCTCCGAGTTTGGAGTGCATAGTGCCGGGTTGCGACCCTTTTATCTCATAAGTGAACTTATATGTCTTTCCAGCCTCGGTTGGGATATCGCTGTAGCCTATAAATTGCACCTCCCAAGAATTATTCTTCTTTGTGGTGTGAATGTTGAGGCCGTCGGCAGAGGAGAAGTTAAGAGAGAATCCATATTGATTCTTGTCTGCAGTCCAACCGACA
>CAZIAX010000258.1:0-3302 GCA_964537745.1 uncultured Sangeribacter sp. | reverse complement strand
GAGTTTCACGACCTACTGCAGGGTGATTCCATTTTCAGCGACAAACTTATGGCACCCATTGAGGGACGCACCCGCGATGCCTTTATCTGCCGCCGCCATGATGACAAGGGTTTTCTGATGGTCTGCACCGACATGGAAGCCAACGAGGCTGCCCGTAAGCGGTTGGGCAAAAAAGAGACCTGGGACAACTACGGAATTTGTCTCCTGACCAGTGACGATCTCATCAACTGGAAGTCAACCTCTTTTGACTACCGCAAGGGAAAGGAGATATTCTCAAACCCCGAAGAGGAGAGTGCTTATAAGGATTGGTCTACCATCAATCGCGTTTGGGCTCCCCAGATTATGTGGGATGCCTCCTATGAATGGCCCGACGGCCGAAAGGGTGGATATATGATCTACTACTCGATGTGGAACCGTGATGAAGAGCCGTATGACCGCATGTATTACTCTTATGCGGATGAGTCCTTTACAACCCTAACGCAGCCAAAGTTGTTGTTTGATTGGGGATATGCTACCATCGATGCCGACATCAACTGGGTAGAAACAGATGGTCTCTGGCATATGATGATAAAGAAGGAGGGTGGACGACCTGGACTCTTCACTGCTTCCAGTCCTCGTCTTACGGGTCCGTGGAGCGAACCGATTGATGATGACTACATCAATTTTGAGGGTAATAAGAAATGCGAGGGTGTCTCGGCATTCCAACTTCCGGGTGAAAAGACTTGGCATATCGGTTATATCGAGTATTCCTCAAAACCACGTAACTATCGCATATGCCAAGCCGATGAGAACATGCGCAATTTCCACGACCCTGAGAATATCAAGGGAGTGAAGCGCCCGCAGCATGGATCCTTCATGCGCATCACCAAAGAAGAGTATGACCGCCTCCAAAATTGGAGCGACAGCCAATCTCGATAACTCAACTTTTGCCCCAAAGGCTAAAGTTGAAGGTTATAAGGTTATAAGGTTATGGGGTTATTATTGTGAGGTTAATACTCAGCTCGGAGAGCTGTTATTGTGACGAAACCCCAGGCTTCAGTCTGGGGTAAGGAAATAGAATCAGTAGCCTCGGAGAGGCGATTTGTGATTAACATTTTTATTTTTAATTTAATACATAATACTATGGAAATAAAGATCTGGGCAGATTTTGCATGTCCTTACTCCTATATGGGAGAAAAGCAATTGATGGATATCATCGATAAGGAAGGCCTTGCTGATAAAGTGAACATTCGTTTTCTAACTTATCAGCTCGACCCGAATGCTCCGACAATTCCGGTAAAGACCATGACGCAGCATTACATGGATGGCCATCAATTTACTCTTGAGCAGTCTGAGCACTTGATGGAGAGAATCACCAAGATGGCGGCTCGCCTTGGCCTTGACTATAAACTCGCCACTACTCAGGTTTGCAGTACATTTGATGCGCATAGGCTTATGGAATATGCGCAGGCCGTCGCTCCGCAGGAGACCTATATCAAACTGAATTTTGCGCTCTTCCACGCAAATTTCATTGAAAACCTTCGTCTCTCAGACCATAGCGTGCTCCTCGCGATTGCTGAGAAATGCGGTTTGGATGCCGCTGAAGTGAAGGCAGTGCTGGAGAGCGACAAATATGGCGACCAAGTGAAGGCAGAGGAAAAGGAGGTCGATGCCCGACCGGACTTCGACCTCATACCTTATATGGTCTTCAACGGAGAGACCATTCTGCAGGGAGTCATCAGCCCAGGAGCTATGAAGAAGGCCTTGGGACTTATAAACTCATAACCCATTAAGCTTATAACCTTCCACTTTCGCTTTTGAGCGAAAGTGGAATTACAGAATTTCTTCCATACCGATTTTTTGAATCTGCATACCTAAGGATTCGTAAAACTTAATGGCATTCAGATTCCGGCTCCATACATTAAGGGTAAGGTTGTAGAAACCATTATCCTTAGCGTATTTTTTTACGTATTCATATAGGGTGCGACCGACATGATGGCCTCTGAACGATTCATTCACACAGAGGTCGTCGATATAGAGAGTCTTTATCTTTTGAAGGTTGTTACTATCGGCATGGTCTTCCACCACGCAGAAGCAGTAGCCGGCCAAGACATCCTCATCGTTGATGCCTACAAAAACAGGAGTTTCAGGATTCGTGATGATATCCTTCAATTGGGTAGGGGAATACTTGGAGCAACCGTAAATGAAGAGATCAGGGCGTCCGTCGGCATGGATATCGTTGACCTGATGCAGGAGATTCATGATTTCCGGGCAATCCCGCTCTTCCGCTTTCCTAATATTTAGATTCATATCTTAATTTAAGTTTCGCAAGCTCAACTTAAGGTTTATAGGTTTATGGGTTTATGGGTTTATTGTTTGATGATGAGTTGGTCGAGTTGGCGTTTGGGGACGTGGTGGACTCCGTCTGCAGTGCGGAAATACTTGAAGTCGGCATCATCGTCGATTTCCATATCCTCAATCTTTACCTCCTCAGCAGGATAACCAAGAGCGAGCACATATCGAGGTGCATATCTTTCGTCAAGATTGAGCACTTCCGACAGTTTTGGGGCATTGAATGCCTTTATTATGCAACCGCCGAGTCCAAGGGTGTGCATACCGAGGGTAATTGCCTCAAGTTGCAGACCGTCGTCGCATAGACAGTCTTTGCCATATTTGGTGTCAAGGCATTGGATAAGATACGCAGCCGGACGTTCGCCTGGTTCCGGGCCGTCCCAATCTTGGAAGTATCCAGCCCATTTCAAGAGAGGATAAACTTTTTCTCTTCCTTCATCTGAATTGACTAAAATATATTTCAGTGGTTGTGCATTGCGTCCAGAAGGGCAATAGCGGGTAAGTTCTACGAGTTTGAGCAGCGTCTCCTCCGACACCTTGCGGTCTTCCTGGAAACGTCGCACAGTTCTGTCAGCCATCATAAGCTGACGCAAGCTTTCAAAATCCATATGTATAAAGGTTATGAGGTTATGAGGTTAAAGGGGAAGGAAGCCTTTCTCTTTGAGGAGGGTGAGGAAGGACTCGGAGACGGCGGTGTTGACTGACTCTGAGTAGCGTATGTCGGTGAAGACCTGAGCCAGAGTCTCTTTGGCATTCTCCTCAACATATTTCTTGTTGTCAGCAAGCTCATCCTTCGCCTTGAAGAGATTGACCACCTCTTCTCGAGAGTCCTTGCGATAGGTCTCGTCATGTTTGATAGCCGAGAGAGGAAGTCGTTCGCACTGAGCTGGAGCATCCGCTGGGTATCCGAGAGAGATAGATGCGACGGGCACCACCAGGTCTGGCAACTCGAGAAGTTCCGATATCTGTTT
>CAZIAX010000257.1:0-3347 GCA_964537745.1 uncultured Sangeribacter sp. | reverse complement strand
ACCCGAATGCCACTCCCACCCATGTGCTCATGATGGCCTCAGCATCATGCGGGGAGCCCTTCATCGGCACCGAGGGGCTTACTCTCTATATCGACAACATCGCCTTCGGCTTCTGAAAATCGAGTATGAATTCTTGTCATTTTGTCAAATTGTCATGATGACAAATTGACAACTTAAAACTTAAAACTTAAAACTCATAACTAAAACATATGAAAATCGCAATTATAGGCTACGGCAAAATGGGGCACATGATCGAGCGCATCGCTCTGGATCGCGGCCATGAGATAAGTGTCATCATCGATGCAGGCAACTTACCAGACATCGACTCCAAGGCGTTTCGCAAGTCGGATGTCGCAATCGAGTTCACCCAACCCGACACGGCTGTCAACAACCTTCTGCATTGCTTCTCAGCGGGAATCCCCGTGGTATGCGGCACTACAGGATGGCTCGACTCACTGGATGCAGTGAAGGCCGTGTGCGACAGCGGCAAGGGAGCCCTGCTCTACAGTTCCAACTTCTCTATCGGAGTCAACATCTTCGAGGCAGTAAGCCGTTATCTCGCAGGGATAATGAATGCTTATCCGCAATACACACCGTCGATGGAGGAAGTGCATCATATCCACAAGCTCGACCATCCATCTGGCACTGCAATCACAATAGCGGAGGAATTAATAGAGGTCTCTGACAAGGTTGACAATTGGAAGGAGCCTTCTGAAAATGCAGAAAATGAAAAAATAGCAGAAAACACACTTCTCATCTCCCACCGCCGGGAGGGTGAAGTGCCGGGCATACATACAGTGACATGGGATTCGCCACAAGACACCATCTCAATCACCCATTCCGCCAAGAGCCGCGAAGGTTTTGCCCTCGGTGCCGTCTTGGCAGCAGAATGGCTCGCTGAGAAGTGCAAGAAGTTCTCTGTAGGCCCAATCAAGATAGGATCAGGAGAGACCGGGTTCTTCACCATGAAGGATATGCTTAAGTTTTAAGAGTCAAGAACCAATGGTCAAGGACCAAGTGCCTTTGGCAAAGGGTCAAGAACCAAGGGGAAAAATTTAAGTTGTAAGCTTTAAGCGATAAGCAATAAGTAGGGAGGAACTCCGTTATAGATAGTATGAACAATTTTATTTCCGATCTTCGCGATAGACTGAAAAAAGTGCGCACCACCCGCTGGGTGCGCTTCGGCATAGTATCCCTCATATTCTTCCTCTGGGTGATATGGATGGGCAATCCCTGGCTGCTGCTGCTCTGGCTGCTGCTTGTAGACATCTACATCACCGGCTACGTGCCATGGACATGGTGGAAGAAAACCAAGGAGCCTACGAGGACCATTTTCTCATGGCTTGACGCTATCATCTATGCCCTCATACTTGTATATTTCATCTTCGCCTTCATAGGTCAGAACTACAAGATACCCTCGTCATCACTCGAGAAGTCTCTTCTTGTGGGCGACTACCTGTGGGTCAACAAGACCATTTATGGACCACGCGTGCCCCAGACCCCCTTGCATTTCCCTCTGGCACAGCACACTCTCCCTCTCATCAACACCAAGAGCTATATCGATGAGCCACAGTTGAAATACCATCGGCTGAAAGGGATACGCAATATTGAGAGAGGCGACATTGTAGTCTTCAATTATCCTAACGGCGACACCGTCGCCACCAAGGTGCCAAATCCCGACTACTACCAGATTTGCTATGAGCTGAAACGTCGCGGCATCGAAGACCCGAAGGGGTATATCAAGGCCAACAAGGCTATGTTTGGCGATATCGTAGTGCGTCCTGTAGACCGACGCGAGAATTACGTAAAGCGTGCCATAGGCCTACCTGGAGAGACACTCGAAATCAAGGAAGACACCATCTTCATTGACGGCAAGCCTATCGAAGATGCGGAAAATGTGCAGTATAACTATGTCATTCCAGTGAAGAGCGCCATTTCCCTTGAGAAATGGCAGGAAATAGGAGTACGCGCGGAAGATCACGGCGAGGCTCCAATGCAGGTAGAGGGAATCCCCTATATGTTCTATGATGTGCCTCTCACCAAGGAGGCTAAGGCTATTGTGGAGACTTGGCCGGAAGTAGACGGAGAGCTCGTCAAGGAGTCACAAACAGGATTCTACGACCTCGGAGGAATGTTCCCACTGGGTAACGATTATGGCTGGACACGCCCCGACATGGGGAAAATCTGGATTCCTAAGAAAGGAGAGTCAATCAGGCTCACTCTTGAGAATCTGCCCATCTACGAACGAGCTATCCGCACATATGAAGGCAACGACCTTCAGGTGCGCGACGGAAAGATCTTTATCAACGGCAAGCAGTCTGACACCTACACATTCAAGATGGACTATTACTGGATGCAGGGTGACAACCGCGACCGCTCCGCTGACTCGAGATACTGGGGATTCGTCCCGGAAGACCATATCGTAGGCAGCCCGATGTTCATTCTTGCCTCCTTCGACGAGGAAAAAGGACTCTTTGACGGGAAGATACGTTGGAATCGTATTTTCCGCAATGCTAATCCCGACAAGGACTCCAAATGGAAATGACACCTCCCTACCTTGCATCCACCCTCTGGATGCAAGGGAAGGTAGACCCATCAGCTCTGAAGACGCGTGACTATACACGCGCTCTAATAGAGTCGAATGCACCGGAAGGGATGTCACTCACCGTTCCCGTAATAGGGGGGTCATCCGCCGCCAAGCGTCTGAAACCGGAGAGTCTGGAGATTTCCGCCCACGGAGACTGGACCAGAATTCATCTTGGGGCGATTGAAGCCGCCTACGGCAGGGAACCCTATTTCCAGCATCTCTTTCCAGAAATCGCACCAATTATATCAGATTATCCTCAACAACTTGTCAGCCTTAACGTTGTATTGCTGGAGAAGATGATGGATTTCATAGGATATTGCCGAGTCATGGATGAAATCAGTAATCTGCGGGATTCCAATCCGGAAAGATGCGCAGCCATCTCAAGAAGACTGGAATCAAAAATAGATGCTCGGCATTCTTTTCTCGAACCACTCTTTCGACTGGGTCCTGACGCCATCTTCCTCCTCTGATATGGAGCGGCGGGGTTCGAACCGGACAAATATGGAGCACCGACTTCTCAACCGGCAACAAAAAACTTGTTAACTATGCATCACGCATTGAGATTGATATTGGCCCTTCTGTTAGCTTCCGTCGCTTTCGGGAGCCGCGCTACCATACCCGACAAAGGGATGCCGGAGATTCCGGAGTATGAAGGGGAAATCAGAGTCAAGGTCAATCCAGTGAAGGGTTTCTATAGGTTTGTGGATGAGTATGGAGATTCGGTGCGGATGACTGTGTTTAAGGACTTCCATGTCTATCC
>CAZIAX010000256.1:0-3378 GCA_964537745.1 uncultured Sangeribacter sp. | reverse complement strand
GTTAGGAGGAGGGTTAGGAGGTCTTGGCGCTCGGATTGGGAGGCGGTGGCGGCTCGTGGGCTTTCGAAGGGTAGGAGGTAGGAGAGGGCTTTGTCTATTAGGCGGAGAGTGCGGTTGCTGGGTTTTCTCAGGCTTGCTGAGAGCTCTTCGCATAGTTGGGCAGCCCCCTTGCCCCCTAAAGGGGGAATGCTTGATGCCTTAGAGGTTTGGACTTTCGACGGTTTTTGGGCTATTTGGTTGATAGTCATGTGGGCTGGGTGTGAACGTGGAGGGGAGGTGGGGGTATGGTCTTTCTTCCCCTTGGGGCTTGTCTCTATGGTTGGAGGGGTTGCCGGGGGATGATTTGGTGAAATTTCCTGTGAGTCAGTGGTTTGGGAAGTTTCATTGTAAGTTTTTGTGGCACTCTCTTCGCAAGAGAGTGCCATTCCCGACATAAATGATTAATGATCAATGATAAATGATGAATTATTTCAGATTAAAATCCCCCTAATTTTGGCTAAAAATTCAAAATCAAGATTTCAGATCCCAAAAATCCTTAAAATTTTTTTGCATCTAAGTTATTGTTTATTCGGTAATTTTATGTAACTTTGCAAAGAAAATGGCACTCTCTTGCGAAGAGAGTGCCACTTTTTTGGGGTGTTTTTTTGACTAATTAGACTAATTTGACTAATTAGTTCAATTAAGACGCGTGGGGACGCATGCGGAGCATGCTTACTACTTTACTTGATGCTCGGGAGCGCAGGCAGGAATGCCTGCTTTCCATGGGCTGCGCCTGAGGGACGCATGCGGAGCATGCTCCCTACCTAAAGACGCTCTGGGACGCGCACGGAGTGCGCTTACTACTCTTTTTGACGAGAGGGGGTGCCGGCATCTATATTCCCCCTTTAGGGGGTTAGGGGGCTTCTTTAGGGGCTTGCTTAGGGGTGGACGGGGCGGATGGTGCGGCCGCGGTAGCGGGCGTAGCAGCGGCGGCCGTAGGATTTGGGGCTGTAGCCGAAGCAGCAGGAGACGCGGTTGAGTTCTTTGACGGTGGTGGCGCTCCAGTAGTCGCCGAAGCCATATTCACCTTGCTGATAGGGTGGATGGCCGAGTCGGTAGCCGGCGGCTATGATGAAGATGCTTTGGCCGTTGGGACCTACGGCGAGGTAGCCGTTGACGCCGTTGATTTCTGTAAATTCCCATTTACAGTTTTCTACGAGTTCCTGGTATTCTTGGTCGGTGGGCATGCGCCAACCGTGGCCCCAGTTTGTGGCTGCGGCGTCGTAGCGCTTGGTTAGGTTGCCGTCGGCATCTACAATCTTTTCTCGCAGTAAGGATTGGAAGTCTTTGGGATATGTGATGCAGTTGGTGTCGGCATATATGATTTTGGGTTCTGTCTCGCCCCACGAGTAGTAGTCTCCGTTTTCTTCGGGGGTTGAGGCTCCGAGGTTTGTTGTTGCCCATTTGATGCCGCTGGGGAGTCCGAGGTCTACCCAGTCATGGCCGTTGGAGTTGCCGGTTAGTGGCCCGGCGGTGTGGGCTATTTTTGTGGGATTGGTTTGGTTTTTTTGGGAGTGTTTGCAGGCTGGAAGAAATGTTGTGGCAACTATTAGCCCAATCAGTAATATGCTGAGGGAGCCATAAATCTTTTTGGATTTTGGCTTGGGTTGCCTCGGATTTTGGGGCTGATTGTGGGATTGTTGCTGTTTTGACATTTTCTTTTATGGGGAAATAGTTTGCAAAGTTAGTAAAAAATATTTGTATCGTCAAGATTTTTTGGGGTAAAGTGAAGGCCAGAGGGGGCGCAGGCAGGAATGCCTGCTTTCCATGGGCTGCGCTTTGGGGACGCGCACGGAGTGCGCTTGCTACTCTATTTGACTTGGAGGGGTTTTGGTTTTTGGTTTTTTCGGATTTTATTTTTAATTTTGCGTTGGAATTTATAAATCTTTTTATCATGAGAAAATTTGTTTTGTGTTTGATGGTGGCTGGGGCGCTCTTTTCTTTGGAGGCTAAGGTGACTCCGGGGTCTATGATTACGGATAATATGGTGGTTCAGCAAAACGGTAAGGCTTGTATTTATGGCACGGCTGATCCTAAGAAGACAATCACTGTGACTCCTTCTTGGAGCAATAAGTCTTATACTGCTAAGTCTGATTCAAAGGGAAAGTGGAAGGTGGATATCGATACTCCTGCAGGGGGGTACACTCCTTATTCTATCACTATTTCTGATGGCTCTCCGGTGACTGTCAATAATGTGCTGGTTGGGGAGGTTTGGCTTGCTTCAGGGCAGTCTAATATGGAAATGCCTTTGAAGGGTTTCCCTGGTTGTTGCATAGAGGGTGGATATGATGAGGTGGCTGCGGCTCGGGAGAAGGCTAATAAAATACGGTTTTATACGGTGCCTCTGAAGCAAAGTTATGAACCCCTTGAGACTATTGATGCCTCTTGGACAGTGCCAGGTCCTGACACTGCTGCTGAGTACAGTGCTGTGGGTTGGAATTTTGCGAAACGTCTGAATGATGTGCTTGATGTGCCGGTGGGAATCGTAAGATGTGCTTATGGTGGTGCACGGGTGGAAAGTTGGACTCCTCGTGAGATTCTTGAAACTTATGAGAATGAGTCGCTTGATGAGAAGGATATTGAGGGAATGGTGCATTATCTGCGTCCGTTGCTGATGTATAATGCGATGTTTAATCCTGCTAAGGATTATACTTATAAGGGTATTATCTGGTATCAGGGATGCTCGAATGTTGGTGAGCATGCAAATTATCCTGTAAGGCTTGCCAATATGGTGGAGCATTGGCGCAAGGAGTTGGGAAATGGGGATATGCCGTTTTATTCTGTGGAGATAGCTCCGTATGAGTATGATTCTCCGGAGCAGGATGGGCTCTCGCCTCTATTGCGTGAGGCTCAATGGAAAGCAACTGAGATTATTCCTAATTCTGGAATCATCTGCACGAATGATCTTGTGAAACCCTACGAGCGATATAATATTCATCCGGCAGATAAGGCTACTCCGGGAAAGCGTCTTGCTGAATTGGCTTTGAATAAGACTTATGGGAATAAGGTGTTCCCGGTGGAATGTCCTCGCTATAAAGGTCATCGCATTAAGGATGGGGCTGTATATGTGGCTATAGAGTCGAAGAGTGATGGCATTTGCCGGAATTATGATATAGAGGGGTTTGAGGTGGCAGGAAAAGACAAGGTGTTCCATCCGGCAGACTCTGTATGGCTTGACTGGCGGACAAATGAGTTTGTGGTGTCGAGTAGAGAGGTGGCAGAGCCTGTGGCTGTGAGATATGGATGGCAGGATTTTCTTCCGGGGAATGTGCATGCGGGGAATTATTTGCCGCTTGTGCCTTTCCGGACGGATGAGTGGTGATGGTGAAGATAGGCCCC
>CAZIAX010000255.1:0-3387 GCA_964537745.1 uncultured Sangeribacter sp. | reverse complement strand
ATATAAGAAAGTGCCGATATATTGCTATTGCAATCCGTCTGTAACATTGCCAGAATACTCAAATCAAATAATCAGCAATAACGATTGCAAGAAGATCACTCCCCCTTCGCCTTATATGGCGAAAGGGGAGTGGTGTATCAAGCTTTCAGTTCCATCAGCTCGCCAGTCTGCGTATCCATGACGAAGCCTTGAACATTGACGCCTGTCGGAGGCATCAGTGGATGGTTTGCGATAAGGTCGACAGTCTCCTTGACTGCCTCGTCTGTATCGTCGAAACCATGCAGCCACTCCTTGAGATTAATACCGCAATGCTTCATGAGCGTAATATGCTCCTCGCTTACGCCTCGCTCTTTCATCATATGAAGCATCTCCTCTGCATTCATCCCCTGCACGCCGCAGCCGGTATGGCCAATCACCATAATCTCATTTACCCCCAACTCATAGATGGCCACAAGAATCGAACGCATAGTGGAGTCGAATGGATTCGTGATAGTGGCTCCCGCATTCTTGATTATCTTCACATCGCCATTGCGGATGCCAAGCGCTGCTGGCAGGAGCTCCACCAGGCGAGTGTCCATACAAGTGACAATGGCAATCTTCTTATCCGGATATTTGCTTGTGGCAAAGCGCTCATAGCCTTTCTCCTCCACAAACTTACGGTTGTATTCTTTAAGTTCCTGTATCATAACTATTGTTTTAATCAGACATCACCCTCTTCATATATCTCGGGAGTGCCGAACATATATTTCATATAGGTGTGTCCTTCATAATTGCTCTGGAGTTTTTCGGCATTGCTGGAATACTGGCCGATCCACTTATCATCGCTCGGAAGTTTGCCCCATCTCATCTCTACCTGACTTTCGGTCAATGCTATAAGCAGCTGATTGCCATTCTCAAGATTCATGAGTGTGGCGCCGGGATTCGATTCCTCGACTGTGCCCCACTTCTTACAATACTCTACAAGTGCTTTATAAAGAGGACGAAGTTTGCCATAGAATGTATAGCCGCTGAATTCCAATTGAAGATAGGAGGGTGTGATGTTGCTGAAGACATAACCTTTAGGCACCTTCTCCATATGATACCAATAGTAGTTGCCATAGGTGTAATCAATCACCTTCTTCTCAGAATATGTCTGTTTGCTAAGAGCCTGTGGGAACTGAACCTTGCCAGTGACAAAGAGTCCATCCACATCCATGCTAAACCAGAGAGAATTCAGATAGCTGTAGCTCGACGGGGTTGGTTTCTCAATCTCAGCATTCGGTCCCAAGTTCCAAGATCTCATCTGAGCCTCAATGGCAGCCCGAGGACCCATGTGCATGTTGAAATCGCCTACAGAAGAAGGGGTGAGCTCGAGTCCTTTTATGAGAGTCTCGTAATTCACCTTGTCGGTATACATCTTCTCATCGCCTGAGCTATATGGCAAGACGGAGTAGAGCTTTGGCAGATTCTCGAGTTTCTGTCCTTTGGCATCTATCGCTGTCCACTCGCCATCTTCTATCTCCACAAACAGGTTGCCTCCCGCAAGCGGGAAACACTTGACATTGCCCGACACGGCACTCACCGTATGATTGTAGACGCGGTTTCCTTCCTTGTTGAAGAGAGTGATGACAGGGTTCCAACCATTCTCATCATCTCCATTCTTCATCGCAGCGATGATGTCTGTGCCGATGAAGTTGATGCCATTATATTCAGCCTTGACGATTTCTTTGCCGTCGATAGTCTTGACACCGCAAAGCATATCCTCATCCGCATAGGCATACATATCCTCATTCATCCCGAAGATGTAGGCATGCTCTTTTGAGGGGGCCACTACTACCTCTCCCTTATAGTCGAGGATACTGTAGGTCCAAGTGACTTCCGGATAAGTGTAGGCATTCTTGCCAGTGCCCTCGGTCTTCATAGTAAAATTGCGCTCGCGTACCGTCACGTACTTGTCTGTGACAGCTTCCGGGACAATGTTCCAATACTTTTTCGCATCAAGCACAAACTTCTCTTTCCCCTTTTGGTCGAGTATCACCTCAGTGCCTTTGGTCTTGATGGTGTCATACTCCAAGTGGGTGGAAATGTACTCGTAGGAATCTACTATCAGCAAGCCATTCATCAACTGATTGATATTTGCAAATTCCGGTTTGACTACCGCCTTGCCATCGGTATTTATGACTCCTTGCACTGAGTCGCATCCGACAATCGCAGTGCCACCAACGAACGGGCCTGCCCAGCTGACCTTCTTTCCTTCGAACTCCACAAGCTCAGCCTTCACATTGCCTTTTGTGTCGATGATAGAAATCGGATTGTCGCGCGGAGTGACCATAGCGACTCCATCGGAGAAGACACTTGCATAGCGAAGTTCACCTCCGACTCTTTCCGGTTTTTCAGACGCCGTATACATCTCCCAGAATCCATCTTGATTCTGGACGAAGAAACGGTCTTCTGTCACGTAGGTCGGCACATTACGGAACTCATTCTCCAGTACCACCTTACCATCGGTGGAGATAAATCCCCATTTGCCATCCTGTTCGGTCTTGAAAGGCAACTGGGTCACTTTCGGCGACTTTTCACCGCAGCCCGTCAGCACGCTTGCCGCTGCCAGGGCAGAGAAAGTAAGTAATAATGAATAGTTTTTCTTCATGAGTCAAGATTTCACATTAATGATTTCACTGCTTATAAATGCAAAAAGGCTGTGAAGAACCCATCCCTTAAGACAGCACTTCACAGCCTTCTCTAATATCAATTTAATCTCAGATTAATCCTCGATAGCAGCCTGCGCCGCTGCGACGCGTGCTATGGGCACTCTAAATGGTGAACAGCTGACGTAATTCATTCCGATCTTAGCGCAGAACTTAACTGAGCTGGGCTCGCCACCATGCTCGCCGCATACACCGACCTTTAGGTCTGGGTTGGTAGAGCGGCCCTTCTTGACACCCATCTCTACAAGCTGGCCTACACCTTCCTGGTCGAGAACCTCAAACGGGTCTACTTTCAGGATGCCGAGCTCCTTATACTTCTTGATGAACTTGGGAGCGTCGTCACGGCTGTAGCCGAATGTCATCTGAGTAAGGTCGTTTGTGCCGAATGAGAAGAACTCTGCTACCTCTGCAATCTGGTTGGCAGTGAGGGCTGCACGAGGAACCTCAATCATTGTGCCTACCTTGTAAGGAACTGTCTCGCCTCTCTCATCGAATACCTTAGCGGCAGTAGTGTGGATGATGTTGGCCTGGTGCTGGAGCTCCTTGAGTGTACCTACGAGAGGAACCATGATTTCGGGGTGAACCTTGATGCCTTTCTCCTTGCAGTTGAGGGCAGCCTCGATGATAGCGCGGGTCTGCATCTCTGTGATCTCAGGATATGTGATGCCAAGACGGCAACCACGGTGACCGAGCATCGGGT
>CAZIAX010000254.1:0-3389 GCA_964537745.1 uncultured Sangeribacter sp. | reverse complement strand
TCGCCACTAATAAAGAGAATTTCAACCTTGAAAATGGTGACATCGCCACCGAACTCAATTCTTCCAATATGCTTTGGTGCCTCAGTGGCAACATCGCTCTGACCCACAAGATTCTTTTCGGTATCGATTACCAAAAAGATGGTCTTGCATTCCATCCTTTCGTACCAAAGGCACTCGCAGGAACCCGCAGTCTGGATGGTTTCAAATATCGCGAGGCCAATCTTGATATCACGGTGAGCGGCTATGGCAATGAAATCAAGTCGTTTAAGGTCAATGGCAAGGAGCAGGAACCCTTTATCCCTGCCAAGAAAGCCAAAGGGAATATGAAGATTGACATCGTTATGGCTGACAACAATATACCTGCTATCGGTGTCAACCACAAGAATCAGGCAAGTACTCCTATCACTCCAATAGCATGGCTTGAAGGCAACACTCTCGTATGGAATCCTATCGAGTATATCGGCCAGTACATCGTATTGAAAGATGGCAAGGAAGTAGCCCGCACAAATGCCACTACTTTTGACGCTTCAGCACCAGGCGAATACCAAGTGATCGGTGTGTCCACTGATGGCGTTGAAAGCTTTGCTTCCGAACCGCGCTCTACCCGCGACGTGATTTTCGTGGAGACAGGCAAGGTAAGCAACGACAAGACCTCAGAGCTCAACGTTCCAGTCAACGTCACTGAAGAAGGAGACTACTACATCACTGTCAACTATGCCAACGGCAATGGACCGGTGAATACAGAGAATAAGTGTGCTATCCGCACCCTTACTGTAGACGGTGATAAGGCTGGCTTGGTAGTGCTTCCTCACAGAGGACGCGACAACTGGGATGAATACGGATGGTCTAACTCTGTTAAGGCTCATCTCACTCCGGGCAACCACACCATCGGTCTCACTTTCCGCCCCGAAAATGAGAACATGAACATCCACACCAACCACGCAGTGATTTCAGGCATCAAATTAGTAAAAGATTAAAGATTGATGATTAAATATTAAAGATTAGGTTCGAACCTCAAAATCAGGATTCCACGCAATCCCGATTAAGAGGGAACCCGGCAATACGATGTGCATCGCATTGCCGGGTTTCTCATAAACTTTAAGTAAAAGCGGGGCCGAAGCGTTCGCGGATGTCGTTGACGATGTTGCGGATGCGTTGCTCCGCCTCTATGGGGCAGATGAGGAGGGCGTTGTCGGTGTCAGCCACTATATAGTCTTTAAGTCCCGACACTACTATCACTTTGTCTCCCTCTGCTGCCACTATGCAGTCTTTGCAATCGTAGAGAATCGAACGGCAATTCTGTGTGACATTACCCTCCTTGTTTTTAGGAGATATTCCATGCAGCGCATTCCAGGTGCTGAGGTCGCTCCATCCAAGATCTGCCTCCAGCACGAAAGCATTGTTGGCACTGTCAATGATGGCATACTCCACTGGCAATGAAGAAGTCTTGGGGTATATATCTGAAATAAATTCCTTTTCCGTCTCCCCTTGATAATTGGAAGCTGCTACATCAAACCGAGATGCCATATCTGGCACATACCGGTTGAAAGCCTCAATGACACTCTTTGCCTTACCCATATAGATTCCTGCATCCCACAGAAACTCTCCCGACCTGACGAATATCTCCGCCATCTCTTTCCAGGGCTTTTCAGCTATAGTCTTGATATGGGATATCATTTCGTCAGAGCCGATTGGGTCTCCCTTCTGGATGTAGGAATAAGAGGTTTTGGGCAACGAGGCAGGCACTCCAAGCGCCAGCAATCGGTCACCCTTCTCTACAAACTCAAATCCCGTACGGAGCGCTTCTTGGAAGGCAAGTTCCTTGAGTATCACATGATCTGCGGGGAGCGTTACGAATGATGCATCCTCGTGGCGCGCAGCGATGTGGTGGGCTGCCCAAAGCACAGCAGGGGCAGTATTGCGTCGGGCCGGCTCAAGAAGTATATGTTCCGGTGAAATTCCAGGGAGTTGCTCGCGAACAGTGTCGGCATAGAGCTCATTGGTGATGAGAATCATGTTCTCTTCCGGCACAAGCCTCCGGACACGCTCCACCGTCATTTTAAGCAAAGTCTGTCCCGTGCCGAAGAAATCAATGAATTGCTTCGGCCTTGATTCACGGCTGAAGGGCCAGAACCGAGTTCCAGCCCCTCCGCACATTATGACGCAATATCGTTGTGACACTTCGTTTAAGGGTTAAGAGTCAAGAACCAAGGGTCAGAGAGTCTCTTCGCGGAATTGATGCTTGACGCCTTCCACCACATTGATAATCTGGTCGCCCATCTTCTCAGCCTCACCGATGAGGTCCATGAAGAAGATACCGTCTTGGAAATCATACTGATGGTCGTTGATATTGGCGATGTTGGTGTCGCGAAGCTGGTTGCGGTAGTTGTTGATCTCACGCTCTATGTTGTAGGCCTTGATTATCTTTGACTCGTCTGGGCTCTCCATTTCCTTAAGGATATTGAGCATGTTCTCCATCGCCTTATCGACGAGACTGAACATGTGGTCTACCTCCTTATCGATAGTCTCAGGGAACTTCACGCTGTTCTGGAGCTTACGTTGTGAAGTCTTAGCGACATTGAAACAGCAGTCGGCAATCGACTCAATCTCACTGATGATGCGGAGCATACCAGCTATACGCATCTTACCGTTGGGTGACAGACGACCTTCTGAAACTTTGTTCAGGTAGTTGCCTATCTCAATCTCCATCTTGTCGGAGATATCCTCATATTTCTCGAGGCGCGAATATACTTCAGAGAACTTGGAATCGTCTGACTTCAAATGCACTATCTCCTCGGCCATTACGAGCATACGCCCTACACGCTCGCCATACACCTCGATCTCCTTCTGTGCCTGGGTGATATTGAGCTCGGAAGCCTGGAGCAGACCATGATTGATATATTTGAGTGAGAATTCCTCCTCCTCGTCTTTATGCTTGGCAGGCATAATCCAGCATACAATCTGCACATATTGCTTTGTGAACCATATCATCACGAGAAGGTTGCAGGCATTGAAGACGGTTGGGAACATCGCAAGGCCAAAGGCAATTGCAGCCTGGGCTTTTGAAGTGAGACCACCTGCCGGGTCAAGAAGGGTGGAGTTTGACATCTTTGCATCCATGGCAGCGTCGATGTCGAGAGGATTGATGCCGCAACACCAGTAGGAGATATCGGCCACGAGGTTCATGAACGGATGGAATATGCAGAGGACTATTATCGAACCCAAGACATTGAATAGGACATGTCCCATTGCCGTGCGTCTGGCGGCCAGGTTACCGCTGAGGGCTGCTAAGATTGGGGTGATGGTAGTACCGATATTTCCACCGAGAATGATTGCACAGCCGAGTGTGAACGATATCCAGCCCTGGGAGCACATGATAAGGGTGATGG
>CAZIAX010000253.1:0-3390 GCA_964537745.1 uncultured Sangeribacter sp. | reverse complement strand
AGACGCATCCACTGCCGTGTAGCTGAGAGGTCATTATGCGCCCCATGCACGTCCGTGCTGCGCCAATGCATCGCCGGTCTTTGCCATGCCCATCATTCGCCGAACGGATGATGCCCATCCCAAAGCTCCCGACCCGTCCTTGCCCTGGATACAGAGTATCGACCCAGACGGCCGCGACATGACCGAATTCGCCGCCCTATACTCTCCCCGCCACAGGTGACGGGGTAAAAATAACTTGGTTCTTGACCCTTGAATCTTGACCCTTTGCCGTAGGCACCTGGTTCTTGACTCTTGGTTCTTGACCCTTAAATTTGTTATGAAATCATCCCACATCTCTACATACGAAGGCCGACATCGAAGCTCACCACTTCGATGTCGGCCTTTTCTATTACTGCGTAGCCGTGGAACGGAGGCGTCCTCGCCTCCGCCGTGCCATCTTCCTCTAACTTTCCCCCACATTGCGTAGCCAATTCTCAATTCTCAATTCTAAATTCTCAATTCCAAGAAATTCTCAATTCAAAAAAACTTTTTTTAACTCCCCTCGCAATTGTTTTGGCAAGTTTTTTGTTGTATCTTTGTGGAGCATTGATGATTTGGGACTCAACAAGCATAAAATTATGGAAAACAATAGCGCGAAGGTCTTAGATGAGACCACCAACAGTGAATATAAATACGGTTTCACGACGGATATCGACACCGATATCGTCCCCCCAGGGCTGTCGGAAGACGTAATACGATACATATCCGAGAAGAAAGGAGAACCAGACTGGCTCCTCGACTTCCGGCTCAAAGCCTACCGTCACTGGCTCACACTCAAGATGCCGACGTGGGCCCACCTCGACATTCCAGAGATCGACTACCAGGCCATCAGCTACTATGCAGCCCCAAAAAAGAAAGAGCTCAAGAAAAGCCTCGATGAAGTTGACCCCGAACTCATCGACACCTTCAACAAACTCGGCATCTCTCTCGAAGAGCAAAAACACCTCGCTGGAGTAGCCGTCGACGCCGTCATGGACTCCGTCAGCGTCAAGACCACTCACCGCGAGAAACTCGCCGAACTCGGCGTAATCTTCTGCTCATTCTCCGAAGCCGTAAAAGACTACCCCGACCTCGTCAGAAAATATCTCGGCAGCGTCGTCAGCTACCGCGACAACTTCTTCGCTGCCCTCAACTCGGCTGTCTTCTCCGACGGATCCTTCGTCTACATTCCAAAGGGCGTACGCTGCCCGATGGAACTATCCACCTATTTCCGCATCAATGCCGCCGGAACAGGACAGTTCGAACGAACACTCATCGTAGCCGACGACGACGCTTACGTCTCCTACCTCGAAGGCTGCACAGCCCCAATGCGCGATGAAAACCAGCTCCACGCCGCTATCGTGGAGATTATCGTCGAGGAACGCGCCGAAGTCAAATACTCAACAGTCCAAAACTGGTATGCCGGCGACAAAGACGGCAAGGGTGGTATCTACAACTTCGTCACAAAACGGGCCCTATGCCGCGGACACCGCTCCAAAGTAAGCTGGACACAGGTCGAGACCGGCTCCGCAATCACCTGGAAATACCCATCCTGCATCCTCAAGGGCGACGAAAGCATTGGCGAATTCTACTCCGTCGCAGTCACCAACAATCATCAGCAGGCCGATACTGGAACAAAGATGATTCACCTCGGCAAAAACTCCAAATCCACCATCGTCAGCAAGGGCATCTCGGCAGGCCTCTCGCAAAACAGCTACCGTGGAGGAGTTAAAGTGGCTGCGAAAGCCACCGGTTGCCGTAACTTCACCCAGTGTGACTCCCTGCTCCTCGGAGACAAATGCGGAGCGCACACATTCCCTTATATAGATGTGGCCAACAACGCCTCCACCGTGGAGCACGAGGCCACCACTTCAAAAATCAACGAAGCCCAGCTCTTCTATTGCCAGCAACGTGGCATACCCATGGAAGAAGCCGTGGCCCTAATCGTCAACGGATACGCAAAGGAAGTGATGAACAAACTCCCCATGGAGTTTGCCGTAGAAGCCCAAAAGCTCCTCCAGATCACCCTCGAAGGCTCCGTCGGCTAAATTCGAATTGAGAATTGAGAATTGAGAATGGCGAATTTCCCTATTCGCATTACATTCTCATTTCAAATAATTCTCAATTCTCAATTCTAAATTCTCAATTCAATTAACAGTGAACGAAAGAACCGTAATAATCGACCAGATTGACCCCCATACCTTCTATGGGGTCAACAATAATAATATCAACCTCATCCGCAACCTCTTCCCGAAGCTGCGCGTAGCAGCGCGCGGCAACGTCATCAAGGTCATCGGTGAGGAAAGCGAGACTCTCGATTTCGAGGAGAAAATCCACAAAATCGAGGAGTATGCTGTGAAATACAACAAACTGACGGAAGACGTCATCATCGACATAATCAAAGGCGACGCGCCAAAACCCATCAACGCTGAAGGCGTCATAATCTTCGGCCAGAACGGTCGACCTATCGCCCCCCGCAACCCCAACCAGGCTAAGATGGTGAAGTCTTTCGCTGAAAACGACCTCACCTTTGCCCTCGGCCCCGCCGGTACAGGTAAGACATACATTGCAATCGCACTCGCGGTGGCCGCGCTGAAAAACCGCCAGTGCCGCCGAATCCTCCTCTCGCGTCCCGCAGTGGAGGCCGGCGAAAAACTCGGTTTCCTCCCCGGCGACATGAAAGACAAGATCGACCCGTATCTCCGTCCGCTCTACGACGCGCTCGAAGACATGATTCCCCAGGTGAAGCTAAAGGAATACATGGAGACAGACACCATACAGATCGCTCCACTCGCATTCATGCGCGGACGAACCCTCAACGACGCAATCATCATCCTCGACGAGGCTCAGAACACCACCAAACACCAGATGAAGATGTTCCTCACCCGCCTCGGCCACAACGCCAAGATGATCGTCACCGGAGACACCACGCAGATCGACCTCCCTCGCACCGTCCAGAGCGGCCTCATCCAGGCTCTCCGCGTCCTTAGGGGCGTAAAAGGCATAGGCATAATTGAATACGAGAAAAAAGACATCGTCCGCCATCCCCTCGTGCAGCGCATCGTTGATGCATACGAAAAGCGCGAGAAGGAAGCCGACGAAGCCTGGACCGCCTCAAACGAACCCGACGTCCCCTGAATCATGGAACGCCGGCTTCCCAGCCGGCCCCAAATAAAGACTACCAAAGCGGCTTGTCCGCAATCTGAAGACTGAAGACTAAAGACTGAAGACTAAAAACATGAAATGGTGGAGCTACCCCGCAGAAGCCGATGATGGCCAGACCATCATAATCACCGGCCGCGACGACATAGAAAAATGGCAGAAACCCGGAAAATTCCCCGTACGCGTCACCGTCAGCTGGGACTATGACCC